>JANLRV010000212.1:0-7618 GCA_031361905.1 Actinomycetes bacterium | reverse complement strand
GGAGCCGGTCAGCTCGATCACGGCGAACGCGATCGCGATCGTGTTCATCGCGTCGCCGAGGATCGACGCGCCCTGTCCCAGGAAGAGGAACCGGAACGGTCGGTCCGAGAGGCAGCCGCTGCGGAACAGGCGCGCGATCATCCGCCAGAGGGTAGGTGAAACGATTCACGGACGGTTTCAACCGGCTCGTGGCGGCGCTGACAGCCGCTTCTCCTCGTAGCCTCACGGGTATGCGCTACGTCTCGACCCGCGGAGCTGCGCCCGAGCTGGGCTTCTGCGACGTCCTGCTGGCAGGTCTCGCACGCGACGGCGGCCTCTACGTGCCGGAACGCTGGCCCGCGCTCCCCGAGCTTCCGGCGAGCGCCGGCTACGCCGAGGTCGCTCGGCGTGTGATCGAGCCCTTCGTCGGCGGCGAGATCGCCTCCGGCGTGCTCGAGCGCGCCTGCACCGAGGCCTACGCCAGCTTCCGCCACCCGGCCGTCTGCCCGCTCGTGCAGATCGATTCCGACGGCTGGCTCTGCGAGCTGCACCACGGGCCGACGCTGGCCTTCAAGGACGTCGCGCTGCAGCTCGTCGGACGCCTCTTCGACCACGTGCTGCACGCGCGCGACGAGCGCGTCACGATCGTCGGCGCGACGTCGGGCGACACCGGCTCGGCCGCGATCGACGGCGTGCGCGGGCTCGACCGGGTCGACATCGTGATCCTCTACCCGCGCGGTCGCACGAGCGAGGTCCAGCGCCGTCAGATGACCACGGTGCCGGACGCGAACGTCCACTGCGTGGCGATCGACGGCTCGTTCGACGACTGCCAGGACCTCGTCAAGGCGATGTTCGCCGACGAGCCGTTTCGCCGGCGTCTGCGCCTCTCGGCCGTCAACTCGATCAACTGGGCGCGCGTGATGGCCCAGGTCGTCTACTACGTGACGTCCGCCCGCAGCCTCGGCTCGCGGCCGGTCTCGTTCAGCGTCCCGACTGGCAACTTCGGCAACGTGCTCGCAGGTTTCGTCGCGACGCGGATGGGCCTGCCGATCGAGCGGCTGATCGTCGCCTCCAACGCGAACGACATCCTCACTCGGCTGATCGAGACCGGGACGATGCAGATGCAGCCGGTGATTCCCACGCTCAGCCCGAGCATGGACATCCAGGTCTCGTCGAACTTCGAGCGGCTCCTGTTCGAGCTCAACGACCGCGACGGCGCCGCGACCCGCGAGCAGCTGCAGGCGTTCCGGTCATCGGGATCGCTCCGCCTCGAGGCAGATCAGCGCGCCGTGCTCGAGTCGAGCTTCTCGGCCGCCCGGCTCGACGACGCCGGAACCTTGCACGCAATGCGGACGATCTACGAGCGCTGCGGCCTGCTCGTCGACCCGCACACGGCGATCGGGGTCGCCGCGGCCGAGTCGGTGCGACCTGCGGGAGCGGTCGTCACGCTGGCGACCGCGCACCCCGCGAAGTTCCCCGAGGCGGTCGAGCAGGCGACGGGCCGGCGCCCCGAGCTTCCCGCGCACCTCGCAGATCTGTACGCGCGCCCCGAGCGGTTGATCGACCTCCCGCTCGATCTCACCGCCGTGCAGCGGTTCGTGGAGTCGGTCAGCCGCTCATGTTAGAGGGCCCGGGCCGGGCAGCTCGGCGAACGTCGTCCACCGCGAAACATCAGCCTGTCGTCGGAGCGGGCACCGGCTCGGGCCGCTGCACCCCGTACGTGCCGACGACCGGCTCGGTCAGGCGCAGCAGGCCCGGCAGCGCGAGCAGCAACAGGAGCGCGTAGAGCACGCCCACGGTGAGGAACCCGAAGCGATCGAGCAGCACGCCCGACGAGAGCACGGCGACGGCGGCGCAGACGGCGACGAGCATGTCGTTGAGCGAGGTCAGCACGCCGCGCTCGCGCGGGGAGGTGACGTCCGCCATCACGGCGGTCCCGGCCACGAAGCAGCAGGACCAGCCGAGGCCGAGCAGGAAGAAGAACGGCGTGATCAGCACGGAGTTCGCGAAGAGCGGCGTGCCGATCGCGCCGATCGCGCAGATGCCGCAGCCGACGAGGCTCGTCACCCTGCGCCCGAGCCGATCGGCGCAGCCGCCGACGAAGATCGCGAGCGCGAACATGCCCGTGAAGTGCGCCGCCATCAGCAGCTGCACGACGCCATCCGACCAGCCCTCGTGCTTGAGCACGACCGCTGTCACGCCCATCACGCCGACCATCGCCGCCTGGGCGAGACCGGTGGCGACGATCGCCGCGCGCACCGGCGTGATGCGCAAGAGCTCGCCTCTCGTTCTCGGCGGCGGTGGCGGCGGCTCCGCCTCGAGCCCGCGGTAGTAGCGAGGCAGATCGGCGCCGATCTCGCGCGGATCCGGCCGAAGGCGAGCGACGAGCACGATCGCCACAGCGGCGAAGACCGGCACGAGCAGGAACGGGCCCGCGCCCCGCGTCAGGCCGATCACGAGGGCCAGCGAGCCGACCCCCGCAGCCAGGACCGGACCGATCACAGACCCGATGGCGCCTCCCGTGGCGACCGTCCCGACGCCGCGACCTCGCAGCGCGGGCGGGTAGAGATCGGCCGCGGCGGCCCGGCCGAGCATGGCGGGGCCCTGCCCGAAGCCGAAGATCGCGGTGCCGGCGATGAACAGCGGATAGCTGCCGACCGCGATCGCCGTGCCGACGATCGCCGAGCCGGCCGCGAGCAGGCAGAGACCGGTCAGGATGATCGGCTTGCGGCCGAGGTGCGAGCCGAAGCGGCCGACCGTGTAGAGCGAGATCGCCGAGCAGATGAACGCCACGCCCACGCTCGTCCCGGCAAGCGCCCGGCTGCCGGACAGGGTCTCGGCGGCGACCGTTCCGATCGAGGCGTTGAGCGGCAGCGTCATGCTCACGATCACCTGCGCCGCCGCGAGCCGCATGGTCGCGACGGTGATCTCACGTGGCGGCTCGACGGCTGCGGGCGCGGCGGCGATGCACGGACTCTGCCAGATAGCCTGGCCGGGTGATCCCACCCTCGCTGCGGCGCTCGGCGATCCGAATCGGAAAGATCGCGCTCGCCGGCACGCTCGCCTGGTGGCTCGCGCGTGCAGCAGGTGCCGAGCGACCGGTCTTCGCGACGCTCGTCCCGCTTGTCTCGATCAAGGACGACCCCTTCTCGGCGCTCAACCTCTCGGCGAGCCGCCTCGTCGGGGTGCTCGCGGGCGTCGGAGTCGGCACGGTCGTCGTGGCGACCCTCGGGGCCTCGACGGCGGCGATCGCGGTGCTGCTGGTGGTGGGCCTCGCCCTCGGCTCGGTGATCCGTCTGGGGACCGAGCTGAACACGCAGATCGCGGTCTCCGCGCTGCTCTTGCTCGTCGCGGCCGATCACGCGGAGCGCTACGCGGTCGAGCGGATCTGGGAGACGGCGATCGGAGTTGCGGTTGCGGTCGCCGTCGCGGCCCTGATCCTCCCGCCCGACCCGGTGGGCGCGATCGAGCACGAGCTCGAGCGCACGACCGAGCTGCTGCGCGCCGACCTGGCGCACGTCGGCGCGGTGCTCGAGCGCGGCAGCGAGGCTGCGACGCGCCGGTTCCTCGCAGACACGAGCGATCACGCGCGCACCGCCGTGCGGGCCACCGACGACATCGAGCGAGCGCGCCGCGCGCTCGCGTTCAATCCACGACGGCGATCCGCCGAGCCGCAGCTCGACGCGCTTGCTCCGCGCGTCGAGCTGAACGGGCGAATCGCGATCCAGCTGCGCCGGTTCGCGCGCGACGCGAACTCCTTCGGCGCGCGCGCCGACCTGCGGGAGACGTGGCTGCGCGCAGGCGCGCACCTGCCCGCAATCGCCGCACAGATCGCCTCCGCGCTCCCGCTCGCGCTGCCGTCCCCGGTAGCGCTCGAGCTGCTCGAGCGCTACCGCCAAGCCGACCCGCACCCCGTCTCGGCGATCCTCCGGCGGTCGTTCGTGCTGATGCTCGAGGATCTTGCGACATTCTCTACAAGCGAGGCAGGAACACCCCACCCAGAACGCGCTACTGTTAGCAAACTGTGAGGGTCCTCGCCGAACCGTGGCTGCTGTTCTTGCTGTTCTTCATCAAGATCCCGATGGGCTTCCTGCTCTGGTTCCTCTATCGGACGATGAAGCGCTGGGATTCCCGCTGGGAGCTCGGCGACTACGGCGGCACCGACGAGTCCGATGGCGGCGGAGGCGGCGGCGAGCCGCGCATCCCGCTGCCGCACGGTCCCGGTGGCCCGATGCTGCGACGACGACGCGCCCGGCGCCCACGCCCGATGCCGTCCTACCGCGGCCTCGTCTCGCGCCGTCCGGCACGCACGATCGGCGTGCCCTCGACCCGCACGCCGGGCGAGGCGCGCCCGCTTCGCGCGCGCTGACTCTCATCTAGTCTGAGAAAATGCGATTCGTGATCCTCGGTAGCGGCCCCGCCGGGTACGCCGCAGCTGCGACGGCGGCCGCGCTGGGAGCCGAGGTCACGATCGTCGACCGCATGGCCCTCGGGGGCAACTGGACGATGACCGACGGCATCCCGTCCAAGGCGATGCTCCACACCGCGTCGGCCGCGGGCGACATCGATCGCGCCGAGGACCGCGGCATCGAGTTCGAGCACGGCCGGCCCCACATCGAGCTGCTGCGCACGATCGCGCACGCCCGCTGGGTCGGCCAGCACCAGTCGCGCGGCGTTCGCGAGCGGCTCGACGCCGTCGAGGCCTCGATCATCTACGGCACCGGGAGCGTGCAGTCGGAGGGCGTGCTCGCGGTCGAGACCGAGGCCGGCCTGCGCGAGGTGCCGTACGACCACCTGCTCGTGTGCACCGGGGCAGGGCCGTGGGAGCCGCCCTTCGCGCACGTCGATCACGAGCGCATCATCACGACGCGCGAGGTGCTCACCCTGAAGCTGCTGCCCGAGCACCTGCTCGTCGTCGGGGCGGGCGCGACGGGCTGCGAGTTCGCCGAGTTCTTCCAGAGCTGCGGCGTGCGCGTCACGTTGCTCTCCTCCCGGCCCCAGGTCCTGCCGAGCGAGGATCGCGACATCGCCGACGTCGTGCACGAGGCGTTTCTCGCACGCGGCATGGAGATCGAGCTCGACGCGCGCGCGACGGGCGTCGAGCGGACCGCGGAGGACCGCGTGACCGTGACCGTCAAGGACGGTCGCCACTTCGAGGGCTCGCACGCGATCATCTGCATGGGCATGCGCTCCCAGAGCGGCGGGCTCGGCCTCGACCGGGCCGGCGTCGAGCTCGGAGCGCGCGGCGAGATCACGATCGACGGCAGCTGCCGCACGACCAACGCGCACATCTCGGCAGCCGGAGACGTCACGGGCGGCTGGATGCTCGCGTCCACCGCTGCGATGCAGGGGCGCATCGCAGCGCTCGACGCGCTCGGTCAGTCGGTCGAGCCGATGAACGTCGACGCGATCGCCGGAACGGTCTTCACACGCCCCGAGGTCGCCGGCGTGGGGCTCAACGAGAGCAAGGCGGCGGAGCGCGGCATCAAGGTCGCCGTGACACGCCAGCCGCTGCGAGCGAACCCGCGCGGGATCATCGCGGGGCAGTCCGACGGCATGATCAAGCTGCTCTGGGACCCCGAGACCGGCTGCGTGCTCGGTGGCTCGATCGCCGGCTACCGGGCGTCAGAGGTGATCACGACCGTGGCGCTCGCCGTCAAGGCGGGCCTCACGGTCGACACCCTCGCCGACACGGGAGCGGTCAACCCGTCCGTCTCGGAATCGCTGCAGCGCTGCGCCGAGCGCGCGGCGATCGCACGCATGGCGCGCGTCGGCCAGCACGTGCCCGTCTGAGACCGCTACGCCGGGACCGGGAAGAACGGCTCCGGCTCGTTCTGGCAGCGCACCTCGATGTACTCGATCAGGTTCCGCTGCGCCTCGACGTTGCCCTGGAAGAACTCGATCGCGGTCTCGTGCTGGTGGTCGGAGTGCGAGCGCACGCGAGCCACGCAACCCGTGACGACGAGCGGCTCGGCCTCGCCGGCGAGATTCAGCACGATCTCGACGTGCTGCCCCAGCAGGTAGCGCGCAGCCGAGACGAAGGCGACGCCGCCGGCCGAGAAGTTGAGCGGCCGGCCCTCGAACTCCGAGGGGCCGTCGTCGAGCGGCGTGCACGAGATCACGAGATCGTCCGACACGCGGGCGAACTTCCGCCGCTCGAGTCCCGATGTCGCTCGACGTCGCTGCATGGCTAGGCGCTCTTTTCCAGGTGAAACCGCAGGTACGGGTGCCGGCTCGCGAGCTCGCGGAGCGCGCGTGCCTCGATCTGGCGGACACGCTCGCGCGTGACGCCAAGCTCATCGCCGACGACCTCGAGGGTGCGCGGCGGCTCGCCGTCGAGCCCATAGCGCAGCACGAGCACGCTGCCCATGCGGTCCGGCAGCTCATCGAGCGCGTTGACGAGCTCGTCCGACGACAGCTCGCCGGCGATCTCGTCGTGCGGCTGCGGCGCCTTCTTGTCCTCGAGCATGTCGGAGAAGTGGCTGTCGCCGTCGCCGACGGGCGTCTCGAGCGAGACCGGATCCTCCTGCATCTGCATCAGCTGCAC
Source organism: Actinomycetes bacterium (assembly GCA_031361905.1). GTDB lineage: Bacteria > Actinomycetota > Thermoleophilia > Gaiellales > JALYLC01 > JANLRV01. The sequence continues at coordinate 1,092 of JANLRV010000212.1, read as the reverse complement.
GATGCGCTGCGAGGGCAGATCGAGCGCTGCCGCCAGCTCGTCGACGGTCGCGTCGCGCCCGAGCTCCTGCGTCAGCGAGCGGTTGACGCGATGCAGGCGCTTGACCTGATCGACGACGTGGACGGGCAGCCGGATCGTGCGACCCTGGTCGGCGATCGCACGCGACATCGACTGGCGGATCCACCAGGTTGCGTAGGTCGAGAGCTTGAAGCCCTTCGTCTGGTCGAACTTCTCGACCGCGCGGATGAGGCCGAGATTGCCCTCCTGGATCAGGTCGAGGAGCGGCAGACCGGAGGCCGCGTAGGCCTTCGCGATCGAGATCACGAGCCGGAGGTTGCACTCGATCAGCTTGCGCTTGGCCCGCTCGTCACCGAGATCCTTCAGCCGTGCGAGCTCGCGCTCCTGCTTCGCGGTCAGCAGCGCGCCGTTGCCGATCTGACGCACGTAGGTGTGAAGGGCGTCGACGTCTGCGCCGCGCTCCTCCTCTTCCTCGTGCTCCTCCTCGACCGCGTCGAGCAGCTCTGCGGGCTCCTTCGCGTCATCGTCGACGACTGGAGCCGTCGGCTCGACCAGCCGCAGCCGCCGCTTGGGGGGCGATTTGGTTTCCCTCATCGTGTCTACCGAAATTGCCATCTTGAGTCTCTCCTGCCCGGAATGACGGGAGGCGGAATCGCCTCGTACCGGGGTCATCGGCGCAAAGGGCGAAAACCTTGAGGACAGGGTCTTGACGAATCGCGGATCTGCGACTAGGAACCTGCTCGCCGGGCTCGGCCCGGCCTCGATGATCTAGATCGTTGGCGTGCTGGTTCGCGGCGTCGGATTCGTCACGGCCGCTTCACGACCGCCACTCCCGAACCAACACGCCAAATCACGGACAACGATCTAAGCCTGGATCCACCGTGTGCTGGGTGTGTCGCATCCTGCCGGCTTCGGTCAGGCCGCTCCCCACGCGGCTGGGCGCCCGGTCGCTTCGCTCACGGGCACCCAGCCGCGTGGTGCGCTCCGGGCTGCGCTGTCTGGCCGAGGCGTCCGGCCGCTCCTGCGACAGCGCAGCCCGTCCTGACGACCACCAGCAGGCCCGCCACGAACCCA
>JANLRV010000194.1:0-2069 GCA_031361905.1 Actinomycetes bacterium | reverse complement strand
GCGAGCACGCTGCCGATAAACGCTGTACAGTCCGCACAACTTTCCCGACAGCACGCGGTTAGGCGCCGGGGCAACTGCGAGAGACGCAGCCTGCCGCCCGCCTTCCACCCGCTCCCGTTGCTCGGCCGGCGCCACGGCCTCGACCCCGTCGCGTGCGTGCCGTGTCTCCATGGAGGTCTTCGCCATGCGCAGAATCCACCGAATTACTCTTTCGATCGTCGCGGCCGTTCTCCTGCTCGCCGTTCCGGCACTCGCCGACGCGAAGGGACAGCGGCACCTCGGCCAGCGGCAGCTGCTGCCCGGCATGCGCGGTCACGACGTCATCGAGCTGCAGCTCGCGCTCCGCTTCGTCGGCTATCGCACCGACGCCGACGGCCAGTTCGGCCCGCACACGACGCAGATGGTCCGCCTCTTCCGCCGCAACGCGGCGCTCGACACCTCGGCCCGCGTCAACAAGCGGATGGTGAAGGCGCTCAAGCGCGCGACGCGCGGCGGCCCGGGTGACATCCGGCGGCTCGGGATGCGGCGCCTCCGCTACGGGATGGTCGGCAACGACGTGACGATCCTGCAGCGCCTGCTGACGACCGTCGGTCACCGGATCACCGCCGACGGCGCCTTCGGCAGCCGCACGCTCAAGGCGGTTCGCGAGTTCGAGGGCGAGACGAACCGCAAGATCGACGGGATCGTCACCTCGCGGGATGCGGGAGCGCTCGGACGTGCGGGCCTCGCGCTCCGCTCGAGCCAGCAGAGCACGCCGAGCACGCCGGCTCCCGTCGCAGCCGCGACGACGCCAGCACCCCCAGCCGACCCGCCTGCCGTCGCGACCGTGCCCGGCAGCCAGGCCCAGCTCGTCAACGGCCTCGCCGTCGCGCCGGCCGACGCCCCGCAGGCCGTCAAGGACGTGATCGCGGCCGGCAACCGGATCGCGACCAAGCCCTACATCTACGGCGGCGGCCACCAGAGCTTCGACTCGGCCGGCTATGACTGCTCCGGCTCGCTCAGCTACGCGCTCCACGGCGGAGGGCTACTGGACGTGCCGAAGTCGTCCTACGACTTCTACGACTGGGGCGACGCGGGCCCGGGCCAGTGGATCACGGTCTACGCGAACGACGGCCACGCCTACATGATCGTCGCCGGGCTCCGCTTCGACACGACGTCGCGGCGCGCGAACGGGAACCGCTGGACGACCGAGATGCGCTCGCCCGCGGGCTACGACGTGCGACACCCGACCGGCCTCTGAGAGCTCGTTTCAAAATGCCTCGTGGCGTCTGGTGGCGTCTCGCTGGCGCCTGAGACGGGATCGCCTCTCGCCGTTCCGTTTGGTACAGGAGCGGCTTCGAGACGATCCCGCCTCAGAGAGCGTCAAGCCGCGGTGCGGCTTGACGCGGTGTTTGCTGTGTCTGCTATCCAGCAGACACAGCAAAGAAGCCACTCACCAGCCACTCACGACTCATTCTGAAACGAACTCTTAGCCCACCTCCGACCCGGGACGTCCGCCTCGAGCGGCTCGCGCCGGCCCACCTCGCTGCGATCGGCGAGCTGCTCGCCGACGCGGACGTCCTGCGCTTCACGCGCGTGCCCGAGCCGGTGCCGCCGGGGTTCGCCGAGAGCTGGCTCGCGCGCTACGCGGCCGGCCAGAGCGACGGCAGCTGCGCGGGGTTCGCGGCAGTCGACGCCGAGGGGCGGTTCGTGGGGCTCGCCCTCGCGCCGACGATCGACGAGACGGCCCGCGAGGTCGAGCTCGGCTACATCGTCGCGCCGGCGATGCGCGGGCGCGGCCTCGCCGGCGAGCTCTTGCGACTGCTGACGGCCTGGGCGCTCGACGAGCTCGGCGCCGAGCGAATCGTGCTGATCATCAACGTCGAGAACGTGGCCTCGAGCCGGGTGGCGGCTCGCTGCGGCTACACGCGCGAGGGCGTGATGCGCTCGATTCACATGAAGGGCGACCTGCGCGGCGATGCCGAGCTCTGGTCGCGGGTGCCCGGCGACCTGCCGTGATAACTGGCCTAGCCAGTTTGTAGACTCGGCGCATGACGCCGTCAGAGACTGCCGTGCGCGGTTTCGTCGGA
>JANLRV010000116.1:0-9478 GCA_031361905.1 Actinomycetes bacterium | reverse complement strand
TTCTGCCAGATGAACCCGATGATCGCGAGCGAGAGCACGACGGGAAGGAAGATCGCGCTCTGGTAGAACTGCGAGAAGCGGATCTTCTTGTCGAGCAGGTAGGCGAGCAGCAGGCCGAAGGGCGTCGGGATCGCGAACAAGAAGACGAACCAGATCAGATTGTGCTCGACGGCGGGCCAGAAGCGCGGGTCGCTGCCGAACGCATCGCGGTAGTTGGCGAGGCCGATCCAGTGCGCGGATGACATGCCGCCGAGACCGTCCCAGTCCGTGAACGACAGATAGATCGTCGCGATCGTGGGCGCGATGATCAGCGCCGCCGTGATCACGAGCGGGACCCCGCCCATCACGCCGAGCGTGATCTTGTCGGCGAGAGGCAGGCGGGCGGCGCGCCCCTTGCGGGGCACGCCGCCCTTCCGAGGTGTGAGTTCGGAGAGGCCCATGACTACTTCAGGTACTTCTTCTTCTGCGTCTCGATGTTCTTCAGGATCGAGGTGACGTCGCCCGGCGTGTTGATGAACTGCTGCAGCGCCTTGCCGACGACCTCGGACGCGAACCCGGGGTCGGTGTCACGATCGAGGAACTGCGAGATGTGCTTCGCGCCGGCGATCAGCTTGATCGACTTCTTCTGGAATGCGGTGTAGCTGGCCGTCGATGCCTTCTTGTGCGCCGAGAGGTTGCTCGGGTCGATCGCGTTGTAGGCGTTCTCCGCCTTGGCCGAGCCGAGCGCTGCGATGAGCTGCTTCGCGCCCGCGACGTTCTTCGCCTTCTTGGAGACCATGAAGCCGTCGATCGGCGCCTCCACCGAGTCGCGCCCGTACTTCGGATTGATCTCGGGGAACGCGAAGAAGTCAAGGTCGGCGAGGTCGGCCGCGTCAGTGAACTGCGAGCTCACGAACGAGCCGAGCGTGTACATGCCCGACTCCTTCTTGACGAGCGTCTGCGCCGCGTCCTCCCACTTGCGCGTCACCGCGCCGGCCTGGTGGTACTCGAGGAGCTGGGTGAAGGTCTCCATCACGGACTTGACCCCGGGGCCGGTCCACGGCTCCTTGCCGGCCATCAGGCGAACGTGGAAGTCATAGCCGTTCGTGCGCATGTTGAGGTAGTCGAACGTGCCCATCGCCGGCCAGCCGCCATCGTCGGCGAACGCGAACGGCGTGAGGCCGTCGGCCTTCATCTTCTTGCACAGCGCGATCAGCTCGTCCGCGTTCTTCGGCGGCGCGTAGCCCTTCTCCGCGAACACGCTCTTGCGGTAGAAGACTGCCCACGGGTAGTTGTAGAACGGCACGAAGTACTGCTTGCCGTCGTCACCCGTCGAGGCGCCCTTGAAGCCGGCCGAGAAGCCCGGTCCGATCTTCTTCCAGACGTCGGAGATATCCGTTGCGAGGCCCTTCCTCGCGAAGAAGCGCATGCGGTAGCCGGCGAACCAGCAGTAAACGTCGTCGGGCCGCGTGCCCAGGTAGCGCGTGATGTTCTCCTGGAACTTGTTGTGGTCGACCGTGTTGATCTTGGTGGGCACGCCGGTGCTCTTGATCGCGGCCCCCATCGCCTTCTTCGGCTTGGGGTCGGAGTAGTTCGAGCCGAACGTGACCGTGCCGGCCGCGAGGGCCTCATCGGCGAACGAGCCGAGACCGGCGCTGGCCGCGGCCAGGCCGCCGATCGCTGCCAGCATCTGGCGACGATCGAGGATGGGGAAGCCGACCTGACTCGGGGACGGGGAGAACTGGCTGTTGGACATGTGCTCCTTCTTTGTCGTGGTTCGATTCGGCGGTCTCGTGCCGCCCGATGGGTGCGGGAGAGTTCGCTAGAGCATCTCGATCGCCTCGCGTGCTTGCGGCCGCACGACGGCGGGCACGGAGATGCCGGACCAGTCGGCGAGCGGCGGCTCGATGCCACGCAGCTGTGCGGCACAGGCGTCGGGCAGCTGGTCGTTGATGAAGAGGCCAGTCACGGTCTCTACAGACGCGCGGACCTTGAGCTTTGTTGCGCTCCGGTGCGGCGGCAGGAACTCCACGGCGAGATGATGGTCGTCGGCGCCTTCGGGCGCCTCGACGATCGCCATCATGTACGGCAACTCGACGCCGTAGAGCAGGTCGTAGCGCTGCACCATCTCGCGGAGGGCCTTCGCCAGATCGAGCGCCTCGGAGGCGTCCAGATCGGCGAGCCGGCGCACCCCGTGACGACGCGCGCGGACGTGCACCTCGTAGGGCCAGCGCGCGGCGAACGGCACGGCGATCGTGAAGCTGTGATTGGCCATGACGCTCCGCTCGAGCTCGTGATCGTCGAGCGCGACGACGCTGCAGGCGAGGCACGAGCCGGACTGCGCGCGGTGCTCGGCGAGGGCATCGACGCGTGCCTGGATCAGCGGCGGGACATGGTCGAAAGCGTAGATCTGCCCGTGCGGGTGCGAGATCGTCGCGCCTACCTCGGCGCCCCGGTTCTCGAACACCAGCACGTGGCGCAACGCCGGGTCGGCCCACAGCTCGCGCGAGCGGTCCTGCCAGATCGCGACCACGCGCGCCACGACGGCAGGTGAGAGCGACCCGATCGAGCCGGTCTCGACATCGGTGTAGAGGACGACCTCGCAGCGCCCCAGCGAGGGCGCCAAGAGGTCCGAGTCGGACACCGGGGGCGGATGCTCGACCAAGGAGGGAAAGCGATTCTCGAAGACGGCCGCGTCGTAGCTGAACGGCACCTCGCGCCCGCCCGGCGCGAACGGGCTCATCTCGCTGAGCTCTCGCGGCGCGCCCGCGCCGAGCTCGTGCGGGCGGGTGTTGCGCTCGGGCGAGCAGGCGACCCAGCTGCCGGTCAGGACGTCGCGCCGCAGCTGCAGATCCGGTGCCGCGACCGTCTCCGAGTCGTCGGCCGCGAGATCGCCCCGAAGCTCGCCGTAAACGTACAGCCGCCTCCCGTCGGCATGCACGAGATCGTGCCGCGGCAGCGCCTCGCTCATGCGACCTGCACTGCCGGGCCGCGCTCGCGCAACGCTTCGAGCACGGCGCCGTCCGCCTCGGCGCCCGTGAGGATGAGGTCGAGGTCATCCACATCACAGACACGCGCGAGGGAGACGGCGCCGACCTTGCTCGCGTCAGCAACGACGACCCGCCGCCGAGCCGCGCCGAGCAGACGGCGCTTCACCTCAGCCTCTGGGAGGTTCGCGTTCGTGACGCCTGCGTCCGGGTCGATCCCGTTGCAGCCGATGAAGACGAGATTCGCGCTGATCCGGTCGAGCATCGGCCCGGCCAGAGGGTCGACGAGCGAGTGCTGCATGGGGCGCAGCGTCCCGCCGAGCACGACGATGGTCAGCCGCGGCGAGCCGCGCTCGAGCTCGAGCGCGATGTTGAGGCCGTTCGTGAAGACGACGACGTCCTCGAGATCGACGCGCTGGACGAGCGCGCGGGCGAGCGCCATCGGTGTCGTGCCGACGTCGATGATGATCGAGTCGCCGCTCTCGACGAGCGCGGCGGCGGCCTCGCCGACTCGGCGCTTCTCGTCGGCGTGCGCGCCCTCGGCCTCCGCGAACGGGCGCTCGCGATCCGGTAGCCGCGGGCCGCGCGCGAACGCGCCGCCGCGCACGCGCGTGACGTGGCCCCGCTCGGCGAGCGCGTTGAGATCCGTGCGGGCGGTGACCTCGCTGATTCCGAAATGTTCCGCAAGCTCGCTCGTGCGCACGAACTCGCGACCGCCGATCACGTCGAGCATGCGGGATCGCCGCAGATGGGCTGGGACGGCGAAAGTGTCGGGGCGCGGCTCAGGATCGTGCATCCTGTCGCGGAGTTTCGTTTGTGGAGACATCCTTGTCAAGTGCTTTCGCAAACTTTCGCATAAGAGACCGCGAGCGACTAGGATCCGCGCCCATGAAGGTCACCTACGACGAGCGCGCGCTGATCATCGACGGCCGCCGGACGCTGCTGCTCTCGGGAGCGATCCACTACCCGCGCAGCACGCCCGAGATGTGGCCCAAGCTGATGCGCCGCAGCCGCGAGGCCGGGCTGAACGCGATCGAGACCTACGTGTTCTGGGGGCTGCACGAGCGCGTGCGGGGCGCCTACGACTTCGCAGGGCGCCTCGATCTCGAGCGCTTCTGCCGCTGTGCCGAGGAGCACGGACTGCACGTCGTGCTGCGGATCGGCCCGTACATCTGCGCCGAGACGAACTACGGCGGGCTTCCGGCCTGGCTGCGCGATGTTCCCGGCATGCGGATCCGCACCGAGAACGAGCCGTTCATGCGTGAGATGGGCCGATTCGTGACCGATCTGTGCGAGCGGCTCGATCCGCTCTTCGCCTCGCGTGGCGGCCCGATCATCCTGGCGCAAATCGAGAACGAGTACGAGCTGATCCGCCAGAGCTACGGCGAGGAGGGAGAGCGCTATCTGCGCTGGGCGATCCAGCTCGGCCGCTCGTTCGAGCTCGAGATCCCGTGGATCATGTGCCTCGGTGGCGTGCCGGGCGCGCTCGAGACCGTCAACTGGTTCTACGGCCACGAGATGCTGCCCGGCCATCGCCGCAGACACCCCGACCAGCCGGGGCTGTGGACCGAGAACTGGACCGGCTGGTACGACACCTGGGGCACGCCGCACAAGACGCGCACGTCCGAGAACGAGGCCTACGCCGTGCTGCGCTTCCTCGCCGAGGGCGGGACTGGCATCAACTACTACATGTGGCACGGCGGCACGAACTTCGGCCGCGAGGCGATGTACCTGCAGACGACGAGCTACGACTACGACGCGCCGCTCGACGAGCACGGTCTCGAGACGACGAAGTCGCGGCATCTCGCCTCGCTTCACCGCGCGCTCGCGCCGCATGTCGAGGCGCTGCTCGCGAGCGATCGGATCGAGCCGGAGATGCTGGCCGACGGGCGCGTCTCGGTGCGCTACGGCGACCTCGCGATCGTCTGCGACGACGTTGCCGAGCGCGCGCAGCTGATCGTCTCGGGCACCGTCTGCTTCGACTCCGGCCAGATCGCCCCCACGGATCGCGTGCACCGGTCGATGCAGCCGCTCGGCGCGCTCGGGCCCTGGACGACCCGGCGAGAGCCGCTACCCGGCGAGCGCCCCGACGAGCCGATCGTGCGCGCCGGCCCGGTCGAGCAGCTCGCGCTGACCCGGGACGAGCAGGATGAGTGCTGGTACTCGTTCGCGCTCGAGGCGGCCGGTCCCGGCGAGCTCGAGCTGTCGCGCATTGCGGACATCGCCTACATCTACGTCGACGGCGAGCTCGCCGCGTCCACGCCGCGTCCGCCGAGCGAGGAGCGGGGAGATCTCGACAGCGACGCCGTCAGCCAGCGATTCGCGCTCGACATCTGCCCCGGCCCCCACCGGCTCGACGTGCTCTGCTGCGCGATCGGACTGATCAAGGGCGACTGGCAGATCGGCAAGAAGAACATGGTCTTCGAGAAGAAGGGTCTCTGGGGACCGGTGCGTTTCGACGGCGTCGAGCTCGGCGAGGTCGCGATCCGGCCGGGTCTCGTGGGCCGCGAGCGCACGCCGGGTGGGCTCGACCCTGGCAACCTGCGCTGGCACCAGACGACGTTCTCGCGGCCCGCCGCTGGCGAGGGGTTCGCGCTCGACCTCGCAGCGATGATGAAGGGGCATGCGTGGCTCAACGGCCACGCGCTCGGCCGCTACTGGCTGTGCCCGGGCAACGGCGAGTCAAGCGCCTTCATCGAGGGCAGCCGCGCCATCGTCGGCGTCGCCAGCGACGAGCCGACGCAGCGCTACCTGCACGTTCCGCTCGAGTGGCTCGAGGATGAGAATCAGCTGCTGCTGTTCGAGGAGCTCGGCGGCGATCCGAGCAAGGTCGTGCTCTGCGAGTGGCGTCTCAGCTGAGCCGGCGCGCGCCGTCCGCGGCACGGCAGACGATCGCGGTGGCGCGGCTCGAGCTGCGAGCGGCGTAGCGCTCCTCGACGCGCAGCACGAGGTCGTCCGCGTCGTCGGAGCGCGCGAGTGCCACGATCGCTCCGCCGAAGCCACCTCCCGTCATGCGGGCGGCGATCGCGCCCGCCTCGCGTGCGAGCTCGACGAGCAGATCGAGCTCGGGGATCGAGACCTCGAAGAGGTCCCGAAGGCTCGCCTGGCCCTCCGCGAAGAGCCGCCCGAGCGCGTCGGTGTCAGGCCCTCCCGGGCAGGTCAGGGCAGCCTCGACGGCGAGCACCCGCGCGTTCTCGCAGACGACGTGGCGGACGCGGCGCGCGGGGATCTCGTCGAGTCCGGCGAGCAGGTGATCGAGCTGCTCGGGCCGAATGGCGGCGAGCGGTCTCGGCGAGAGGGCGGCGATGCCGGCCTCCAGCTCGGCCCGCCGAAGGGCATAGCCCGTCGTCTCGAGCCGGCGCACGACGCCGCTCTGGATGATCACGAGCGCGACGCCGACGGGCAGCGGGACGTGGCGGTAGGCGAGCGACGCGCAGTCGAGCAGCACGGCGTGGCCCTCCCGCCCGAGAATGCTCGCGGCCTGATCCATGATCCCGCAGGGCACGCCCACGGCCCGCAGCTCGGCGCGCTGGCAGAGCGCGGCCAGCTCGAGCGGGGCGAGCTCGAATCCGGCGACGTCGCAGAGCGCCGTCGCCAGCACCACCTCGAGCGCTGCAGACGAGCTGAGGCCGCCACCCGCCGGGATGTCTGAGGCGAGCTCGCCGACCAGGCCGACGGGCGGACGCCCGGCGAGCGCGAGCTCGTCGACCACGGCCGCGACGTACCTCCCCCACCCGCTCGCGACCGGGCCACCGCCGGCGGCGATCTCGACCGTGCCGGGCTCGCTCTCCGATCGCAGGCGGACGACGCGCTGGTCGGCCTCGGCGGTCAGGCGGATGCCGCGATCGATCGCCGCCGGCAGCACGAGGCCGCCGGAGTAGTCGGTGTGCTCGCCGATCAGGTTCACGCGCGCGGGTCCGAGGTACGTCCTGATGGGTTCCACGATACGCCGCGGCGGCGTACGATCGCGCCATGGAGACGTTTCCAACCGTCCGCGTGGCCGCGATGCAGGCGGCCCCCGTCGTGCTCGACCTCGAGGCGAGCGTCGAGAAGGCGCTCGGGCTGATGCGGCAGGCGAAAGACGCGGGAGCGCAGCTCGTCGCGCTGCCGGAGTGCTTCCTCTCGATCTATCCAAGCTGGCAGTGGGGCGGCGAGGTGTCGGACGGCAAGCGGGAGGCGGGCGAGCTCTGGCTCCGGCTGTGGGAGAGCTCGGTTGACGTGCCAGGCCCGCAGATCGACCGGCTCGCGGCAGCGTGCGCCGAGCTCGACCTCCACCTCGTGATCGGCGTCAACGAGCGCGAGAGCGCGCGGCCGGGCGGGAGCCTCTACAACACGATGCTGACGCTCGGCCCGACCGGCCTCCTGCACCGGCACCGCAAGCTGATGCCGACGCACCAGGAGCGCATGTTCCACGCCTTCGGCGACGGTCGCGACCTCGGCGTCGTCGAGACGCCGATCGGGCGGATCGGCGGGCTCACCTGCTGGGAGAACCGCATGCCGCTCGCGCGCTACGCGGTCTACCGGGGCTCGCCGCAGATCTGGGTCGCGCCGACCGCCGACGACAGCGAGCCGTGGGTCGCGCTGATGCAGGCGATCGCCGTCGAGTCCGGCGCATTCGTGGTCGGCGTCTGCCAGTACACGCCGCGCGCGGTCTATCCCGCAGACTTCCCGCTCGCCCTGCCTGGCGACGAGGACCCGCTCTCCACCGGCGGAACGGTGATCGTGGACGCGCGAGGGCACGTGCTGGCAGGCCCGCTGCGGGGGCGGGAAGGCATGCTCGTCGCCGACTGCGACCTGCGCATGGGCGCGATCGCGAAGCAGGCCTTCGACGTGACGGGCCACTACGCGTGCGAGCCGTTGCTGTTGCCGCTGCTACGAGACCGGCCGGCCCTCCATGCGACCATCGATCAGAACGATCCACATCGCCAAAGATTCGAGGAGACACGACCATGAGACGATTGCTCGGGAATGGACGGTACGCCAACGTCACGGCCACCCTCGCGCTGCTCACCGCGATGGGCGGGACGGGCTACGCGGCTGTCTCGATCGCCGAAAACAGCGTCGGCACGCCGCAGCTGAAGGCAGACGCCGTGACGTCGGCGAAGGTCAAGAACGGAACGCTGCAGAAGGCCGATTTCAAGCCCGGGCAGCTTCCTGCGGGCGCCAAGGGCGCCAAGGGCGCGACCGGCGCGACAGGACCAACGGGGCCCACCGGCGCCAGCGGGCCCGCCGGTCCTGCAGGCACGGAAGCGACGACGCTCGCGAGCGGCCAGACGCTGCGTGGCTATGTGGAGCCGTGGGGCGAAGCGACGGAGGTCGGAGAACTCGCGACGGCGTCGGTGAGCTTCTCGGTTCCCTTGAGTGCCGCTCCAGCGGCACATTTCATCGCGTTCGGTGGGCTGAATCCTACGGGCTGCACCGGCACGCCGGCGAGCCCAGCGGCGGACCCCGGGCATCTCTGCGTCTGGCAGGTCGAACCGCCGGCCAACTTGCAGGTCGGCGGGATCATTACTGCGGCCGGCACCGACACCGCCACGAAGTTCGGGTTCTCGGGATGGCTGCGATCAGGGGCCCCGGGTCAGTACCACTACCAGGCAGTCTGGGCCGTCACCGCTCCGTGACGCGCGCGTAGGTTCGTGGCCAGATAGTGCCTGGCACTATCTGGCCCCGCTGAACGGTCGCCACGCGTGCGAGCCCCTGCGGTCCGAAAAACGTCCCAATGTTGAGAGGGAAGCCGACGGCGATGCCGGCAGCAACGGGCGCTATGCGAACACCACGGCGACGGAACGAGCTACGCCGCGGTCGCAATCGCGAGCAACAGCGTCGGAACGGCGCAGCTCAAAGCCAACGCGGTCACGTCGGGCAAGGTCAAGAACGGCAGCCTTCTCACGGCCGACGTCAAGGCGGGCCCGCTTCCCAAGGGCGCCAAGGGTTCGACCGGCGCGACCGGCGCCGCGGGTGCGGTCACGAAGAACAGCACGACGTTCTTCGCATGGACGACGACGTACACGACGCTTCTCCGAGACGCTCCCCGCAGGCACGTGGGCCGTCACGGCGACCGGGCTCGCCAACAACAACGCGGTCGTGGTCGCGAACACGAGCTGTCGCCTCGTTCTGGGTGGCGTCACGGTCAGCGACCTCGCCAGCATCATCCAAGGAGCCTCGGGCTCCGGAGCCGAGCGGGTCCCGTTGCGCTGACCGGCGCCGCCACGCTCGCGGCCGGCGGTCTGGCCGAGTTCCGTGCCTTTCGGATCAGGCAGGCAACCTGGTGTATCCGAACATCACCGCGATCCAGGTCGGCACACTCGCCACGCAGTAGCGCGATCCGGAGCGTGGCCAGAAAGTGCCTGGAGGTGAACTCATAAGTGCCGGAGGAGGATGATGATCAGGGCGAGTGTGAGAAATGCCTGGTAGTTCTCGATTTTGACGTCGCGTCGGGTGTGCACGCGACGGAAGTTGTGCAGCCAGGAGTTGCTTCTCTCGACGACCCAGCGGTGACGTGCGAGACGATC
>JANLRV010000126.1:0-2605 GCA_031361905.1 Actinomycetes bacterium | reverse complement strand
GCCGACGATATAGCCGGCGATCGCGATGATCAGCACCGCGAGCGAGACGAGCAGCGCACGGTTGAAGTAGCCGTCGGTGTGCCCGGCCGGGTCGTAGAGGTAGCCGGTCCACTCCATGTAGCTCGTGCCGACGATGACGGCCACGAAGTTGATCACCAGGCAGGCCACCGCGATCACGATCCAGATCGGACCGAGCCGCAGCGGACGCGGCCAGGTCGGCCGATCGCGCCGCAGGAGCAGGAAGCCCGAGAGTGCGAGGATGTGCGCGATGAAGTAGCCGATGTTGCCCGCCACGAGCACGAAGAAGATGCTCGGGAAGCAGAACAGCAGGCCGACGTTCATCAGCATGTCGACGGTCATCGCGCGGTTCGGCACGTGGTGCGAGTTGAGCTTGCCGAGCCACGGGAGCGTGAGCCCGTCCTTGGCCATGCCGTAGAGCGCGCGCGAGCCGTCCATCGTCGCCGTGTTCATCGAGAGCAAGAGGCCGGCGCAGACGCCGAGCACGGCGACCGCACCGAGGAAGCTCCCGAGCGTCTGATCGAGCGCCTCCGTGAGGAACGCGATGTACGAGAAGTCCTTGGCGATGAACCCGCCGCCGAGCACGCCGACGATCGTCAGCGGCAGGACGAGCGAGAGGATCGCGTTGAGGACGCCCGTCGAGATGATCGCCTTGCGCGTGTCTTCCTTGGTGTCGACGAACTCGGGCGCGAACGTGGCGGGCGCCTCGGGCCCGTACGTCGACCAGCCGATCACCCAGAACCAGACGGTCGCGAACGCGAGCACCTGGAGCGTGCCCGTGCCGGACTTGTACGCCGTCAGCGAGGCATCGATGTTGCTGTAGCCGAGCGCGTGGCTCGTGATGTCGCCGTTCAGGAACGGGATGATCGCGAGCGCGAGCAGCGGGATCACGAGCAGCGCCCCGGTGACGTACGAGAACCAGACCGCCGGGCGCATGCCGCGGATGTTGAAGAAATAGCACGCGAGCACGCACCCGAGGCCGATGATGCGCGGCCAGTTGACATCGATCGGGCCGACGGACCAGCTATCCGCGAGGTTCGACGACGCGAAGCGGCCCATGAAGAGCGTGCCGATGATCGTGCCGTAGATCGCGAGCACGCTCGACCAGGCGAACCAGTAGCCGAACGTCGCGATCGGGCCGGCCAGCGAGAAGTGCCGCTTCCAGCCTTCCTTCGCGTACATCGAGAGGCCGCCGGCCTTGTCCGGGAACATCGCGGCCGGCTCTGCATAGATATATGCCTGCAGCGCGCCGACGATCGCCGACGCGAACCAGATGATCGCTGCCCACTTGGGGCCGAGATTATTGACCGAGCCGGCGAGGCCGGCGAGCAAGAAGCCAGGACACGCGAGACCGACCACGAAGCCGTCCCACCACCGCATCGTCTTCAAGAGCTTTCGGTCGTCGACCGCTACTTCAGCCATACCACCCACCTTTCGATCAATCGCCTGCCAATTCCGACGTTGTGCGACGATACTCCCCACGGTTCCACCTGTCGAGAGCACGGTTCACGCCATCAGCATCCCCCTCACCATCCGCTGCGAGTGCGGCGTCACGAGCTCTGCCGAATCCGGCCAGACCGTGACGTGCACGTGCGGCCGCACCTATGACACCGCGAAGCTTCCGACGGAGGCGCTCGCGGGCGCGCGCTCGATGAAGGAGCGCTACCGGCGCTACGCCTGGATCGGCATCCTGATCGTGCTCGGCACCACCCTCGTCGCCTTCCTGCTCGGCGGGCTCTGGGGTGGGGCGATCGCGCTGCCGCTCTCGGGCCTGATCTGGTTCAAGGGCGTCGCGCCGCACTGGGGGAAGCGCGCGAAGGCCGAGGTCGCCGAGTTGCCGACCTTCACGCTCGACGCCGACGAGTAGCTCCCGTGCCGGTCCTCGGACACGAGATCGCGGACTCGCCGAGCCCGCCGCTCCGAGAGACGCCCACGCGTCCGATCATGCTGCTGACCGTCGCCGCGCCCGTCGACGAGATCGCCGCGGCGTTCGCGATCGAGACCGCCGTGCAGACGGCCTGCACGCTGATCGTCTGCGAAGCCGTGCTCTTGACGCCCGACCCCGGCAACCTCCGCCCGCGCACCGTCGGCCTGCACGCCGAGTCCTGCGATGCGGTGGCGCACCGTGCGCGCGCGGCCGGCGCGACCGTCGAGGTCGCGTTCTTCAACAACCCGCGCCCGGTGCGGGCGGCGATTGTCGCGGCCGAGGACTACGGCATCGGCCTCTTGATCTTCGGCCCGGACCCCGCGTACCTGAGCCGCTTCCGCTACCGCCGCTGGCGCCGACAGGTGCAGCGCGACGCGCCGTGCCTCGTCTGGATGCCCGGAGAGCGGTAGATGTCAGCGCTTGCGCAATGCGAGGCCGAAGATCAGCGCCGCGAACAGCCCGAAGACGATGCTCGCCGCGATGCCGACGCCATCCGAGGTGAGCACGCCGAGGGAGCGGGCGGCGGGACCGCCGGCGAGCAGGAGCGGCGCGATCACGGGGATGCGCTCCTTCGTCATCGCCGAGCCACGCAGCCACTGCGCGCCGCAGATCACGAGCAGCAGGCCCCCGAAGATGAGCGCGACGATCGCGGAGGTCCGC
>JANLRV010000108.1:0-16575 GCA_031361905.1 Actinomycetes bacterium | reverse complement strand
AAGGCTGAGCGGCAGAAACGCCCGAAATGCCGCCCAGAGCGTGCGAGACCGTGGAATCAATCATCTAACTTGACACCCCGAGAGGGGCGATGCATCCTTCACAGGACTGCTGAGCAGACCAGTTGCGCCACCGACGAAAGGCCGAAGCCATGAGAGTTCCCGTGCGGTCCTACAGCACCGATTTCGAGCTCGACGAGAACCCCATCTCCGAGGGCGGGATGTGGATCAACGGGAAGGCCGACGGGATCGATTGGATCGACGTCTCGAGCAAGAACGGCGAGGCCCACGGCGAGGTCAGCCGCATGACCGTGGCCGAGAAGCGCGTCGAGCAGGGCAACCTCGAGGTCGGCGACGACGGCGACGCCTCGGCCGTCGGCGACTACGACGATCCCACGGCGGTGCTCTCGGGCGAGTGGGGTCCGAACCAGCACGGCAAGGCGACGGTCTTCTGCCGGAACCCCACGAACGAGTACTTCCAGGAGGTCGAGATCCGCCTTCGCAGCACGATCACCCCGCACTCCTGCACCGGCTACGAGGTCTTCTGGCGCGCGCTCAAGACCGACGAGGGCTACGCCGAGATCGTACGCTGGAACGGCAAGATCGGCGACTGGACCTCGCTCAAGAAGCTGATCGGCTTGGAGTACGGCGTGCAGCACGGCGACAAGGTCGAGGCGACGATCGAGGGCAACGTGCTGAAGGGTTTCATCAACGGGGTCGAGGTGATCTCCGCGACCGACGACGTCTTCACGACCGGCGCTCCCGGGATCGGCTTCAACTTCTTCGTCGGCAACACCAACGTCGACCACGGGTTCACGCACTTCGAGGTCGACACCTACGAGTGAGGTTTAGGAGGGTCGGCGCCGCGCCGGCGCGCCACGACCCCACCAACCGGTGGACCCAGGCTACGCGGCGCCGACGGCGCGATAGCGCCGGGCAAGCTCCTCGATGTGCTCGCGCATCAGGCGCGCGGCGAGATCGGGATCCTGGTCGCGCACCGCGGCGTGCAGGCGCGTGTGCTCCTGCAGGTCCCACTCGCCGAACCCGTCCAGCAGGTAGACGCGCGGTCCGCGCTCGACCATCAGCGTGACGAACGACTGGATCATCGCCCGCAGCACCTCGTTGTGCGCGGCATCCGCGAGCAGCACGTTGAACGACGCCGCCGTCTCGACGATCGCATCGATGTCGCCGCGGGCGAGCCGCGCCTCCTGCTCGACGAGCGCGGCGGCCATGATCGCCAGATCCTCGTCTGTCCGGCGTCTCGCAGCGAGGCGCGCGACCTCGACCTCGACGATCAGGCGCGCCTCGATGAACTCGTTCGTGACGCCGCGCTCGAGCGCCGACACGATTGACGAGGGCTCGCTCATGGCCGGAGCCTCGGCGGTCACGAAGACGCCCTGGCCGTGACGGATCTCGACGATCCCGAGCATCGCCAGGCCGTTCAGCGCCTCGCGCACCGTCGAGCGGCCGACCCCGAGCTCCTTGGTCAGCTCGCGCTCCGACGGGACCCTCGTTCCGGGCGGCAGGCTGCGGATCGCGGCGAGCAGCTGGTCGGCCACCGTCTCCGTCAGCTTTCGCCGCGGTGCGAGGGTGAGGCCGAGCTTCGGATCCGGCTCCAGCATACCCGCAGCGTAGTGCAGGCGGCGACGCGGAGCGCGCATCGCCAAGCGGCCCGCGGGTGCCGGTTCCACCCTCCTTCCCACGCCCTGGCGCCTGAGAGCCGGTGTCATCGGCCGTCAGGCTCGACTGTGATACGTTCAGCGGGTCATCTGACCAGATGGCCACGCGTCGAAGCGCGTCACCCACAGGCGGTCAGGAGTGCGCATGAATGCTCGTCATATCGTGGTCGGCAGCGGCTCGACCCTCGGCACCGGCGAGGCCGTGATGTCCGACGCGGTCCGCGTCGGCGATCTGCTGCTCTTGTCGGGACGCGCGGCCGTCGACCCGGCCACCCTGCAGGTCGTCCCCGGCGGGTTCGACGCGCAGGCGCGCTCGATCCTCGCCGACATCGACGCCGTGCTCGAGGCCGGCGGATCTTCGCGCTCCCAGGTTGCGCGCGTCGAGTGCTTTCTCGCCAACCCAGGCGATTTCGCGGTCTGGAACGAGATCTGGCTCGAGCACTTCGCGGCACCTCGACCCTCGCGCACGACGGTCGTCTGCGGGTTCGCCGTCGCCGGTCTGCTGATCGAGCTGCAGGTCACGGCAGCCGTCGGAGGTGCGGGCGCGTGAGCTCGCGGGTCGTCGTCGTGGGCGGAGGCGTGGCAGGCCTCTGCTGCGCCTACTACCTGCGGCAGCTCGACTTCGAGGTCGCGGTCGTCGAGTCGAACCGCGTCGGCTCCGGGGCATCGTTCGCGAGCGGCGGCTGGCTCTGCCCCGCGCAGGCGGGGCCGCTGCCCGTCCCCGGCCTGACGCTCTACGGCATGCGGTCGCTGCTCGATCGCGACTCCGCGCTGTACTTCAAGCCCGGCGACTGGAACCGCCTGACGCCCTGGCTGCTGCGGTTCTGGACCTACTGCAACGAGCGGGATCACGCCAACGGCACCGCCGCGCTGGCCCAGCTCGGACACGACGTGTTCGATCTCGTCGAGCAGATGCAGGCCGACGGCATCGAGTTCGAGCTGCACAAGCAAGGCATGCTCTACGCGGCGCACAGCGCAGACGCCGCGCGCGCAGAGCTGCGGCAGATGGCCCCGATGCGGGCCTACGACTACGACCTCCCCGACGACGTGATCACGGGATCCGAGCTGCACGAGCTCGAGCCGGCGCTCGGTCCGGCGGTGAACGCGGGGTTCCTCGTCAACCAGCACTGGCACGTGCGCCCCGACACGTTCACGACCGGGCTCGCCGCGGCCCTGCGACGCGACGGCGTGGAGATCAGCGAGGGCGCCGAGGTGTTCGACCTCGTGCGCCAGGGAAATCGGCTGACGCACGTGCGAACCGCGGCGGGCGACCTCGAGGCCGGCACCGTGGTGCTCGCGGCGGGCGCGTGGACGACGCCGCTCGCACGATCGATCGGCGTCTCGCTGCCGATGGAGGCGGGCAAGGGCTACAGCTTCTCGATCCGCCCCGCCGTGATCCCGTCGCGCGCGATCCTGCTGTCCGACGTGCACGTCGGCTGCACCCCGTTCGGCGACCGCGTGCGCATAGGAGGAACGATGGAGTTCAGCGGCATCAACAACCGCCTCGACCGGCGGCGGATCGAGACGATCGTGGCCGGGGCGAAGACGTCGCTCGGGCCGTGGCTGACGCCGGAGATCACCGACGAGTGGGCGGGCATGCGCCCGATCACCGCCGACGGCCTGCCGATCCTCGACCGCGCCGGGGCGCTCGAGAACGCCTATCTCGCCACGGGCTACGCGATGCAGGGCGTGACGCTCGCACCGCCCTCGGGGCGCGCGCTCGCCGAGATGATCCACACGGGACGACGCCCGGCGCTGCTCGAGCCGTTCCGGCTCGACCGCTTCAGGCGCCTTCCGCTTCCCGCCCGCATGCGTCGCGGGCCCGCCGGTCGTGCCGCATGAGCGACACGCAGCGGCGGCTTCGCGTCGCGATCATCGGCAGCGGGAACATCGGCTCGGACCTGATGGCCAAGGTCGAGCGCAGCCCGCTGCTCGAGCTCGTGGGGATGGCGGGAATCGACCCCGCGTCGCCCGGGCTCGCGGCCGCCCGGGAGCGAGGGCACACCGTCACCCACGAGGGGCTCGCCGACCTGCTCGAGCGGGTTCCCGAGATCGATCTCGCCTTCGACGCGACGTCGGCGGGCGCGCATGCCGAGCACGCGCGGCTGCTCGCCGCACGCGGCATCCGCAGCGTCGATCTGACGCCGGCCGCGCTCGGTCCCGCGGTCGTGCCGCCGGTGAACCTCTACGAGCACGAGGGCGCGAGCGAGCTCAACCTGGTGACCTGCGGCGCGCAGGCGACCGTCCCGATCGTCGCCGCGGTCAGCGCGATCGCCGACGTCCGCTACGCCGAGACGGTCTCGACCGTCTCGTCTCGCTCCGCCGGCCCCGGCACCCGCCAGAACATCGACGAGTTCACGACGTCGACGGCGCGCGCGCTCGAGACGATCGGCGGGGCGCACGAGGCCAAGGCGATCATCATCCTGAATCCGGCCGATCCGCCCGTGATCATGCGCAACACGATCTACCTCGAGGTCGCCGAGCCGGATCAGCAGGCGATCGAGGGGGCGATCACGACCGCGGTCGCCGACGTCGCTGCGTACGTGCCGGGCTATCGCCTGGCGACGGCGCCGCTGATCGCCGACGGGGTCGTGACCGTGATGATCGAGGTCGAGGGCGCCGGCGACGCCCTGCCCGCGTACGCGGGAAACCTCGACATCATGACCTCGGCCGCCGTGCGGGTCGCCGAGCTGTACGCCGAGGCCGCGCGGTGAGCGCCACCCCGGCGATCCGGATCGTCGACACGACGCTGCGCGACGGGTCGCACGCGATCGCGCACCGCTATCGCGTCGATCAGGTCGAGACCGTGGCGCGGGCCCTCGATCGGGCGGGAGTCTGGGCCGTCGCCGTCGGGCACGGCGATGGTCTCGGCGCGAGCTCGATCCAGTACGGGCGCCCGCTGCACCCGGACGCCGAGCTGCTCGCGGCGGCGGCGGGCGTCGTCGAGCGCGCGCGGATCGCGATCGCGATCCTGCCCGGGGTCGGCACGCGCCGCGACCTCGAGAGCGCGCACGCGGCGGGAGCGACCGTCGCGCGCGTCTCGACCGTCTGCACCGAGGCCGACATCGGCAGGCAGCATCTCGGCCTCGCGCGCGAGCTCGGCATGATCGCCCACAGCCACCTCAACACGGCACACCTGCTCGACCCCGCCGGGATCGCGGAGCAGTCGCGGATCGTCGCCGATGCCGGCAGCCAGGCGGTCTACATCGTGGACTCCGCCGGCGCGTTCCTGCCGGACGACGTGCGCCGCCGCGTCGCCGCGATGCGCGCCGCGCTGCCGTCCGACGTCGCCGTCGGCATCCACGAGCACAACAACCTGTCGCTCGCCGTCGCGAACTCGGCCGCGGCGATCGAGGAGGGAGCGACGCTCGTCGACACCTCGCTCGCCGGGCTCGGCGCCGGCGCCGGGAACTGCCAGACGGAGGCGCTCGTGGCCGTGCTCGAGCGGATGGGCGTCGCCACGGGAATCGACCTGTGGACCCTCCAGGACGTCGCCGACAGGGTCGTCCGCGGCGAGATCATCCAGCGACCGATCGAGATCGACCGGCTGACGCTGACGATGGGCTATTCATCCGTCCCGGCCAGCTACCTGCTGCATGCGATCCGGGCCGGCGAGCGGTTCGGCCTCGACCCGCGCGCGATCATCGTCGAGCTGGGCAGGCGCAGGGTCGTCGTCGGCCAGGAGGACGCGATCATCGGGATCGCCGCCGAGATGGTGACGGCGGCGGGCCGCACTGCATGATCACGCTCATGCTCGACGACGACCCCACCGGAACCCAGGCGATGCGCGACGTGACGGTGATCCTCGACTGGTCGGATCCCGAGGTCTGGAATGCCGTCAAGGCCAGCGACCGCGCCGTCCACGTGCTCACCAACTCGCGCGCGCACACGGGAGCCGAGGCCGGCCGACTGGTCGGCTCGGCGGCCACCGCCGCCCGCTCGCAGTGCCCCCGCGCGCGCATCGTGCTGCGCGGCGACAGCACGCTTCGCGCCCATCTCTGGGAGGAGTACGAGGCCTTGCGGGAGGTCGTGTTCCCTGGTCAGGCGGACGTGCCGCTGCTGCTCGTCCCGGCGCTACCGGCGGCGGGCCGGGTCACGGTCGGGGGCAGGCATCTGCTCGAGCGCGCCGGCGAGCGCATCCCGCTCGACCAGACCGAGTACGCCCGCGACGGCGCGCTCGCCTACTCCGACTCCCGGCTCGGTCGCTGGGCCGAGGAGCGGAGCGGCGGGCGCCTGCGTGCCGCCGACGCGGTCGCCGTCCCGCTCGATCGCCTGCGTGCTCCGGGCGGCGAGACCGCGGTGGCTGCGGCGATCGGCACCGC
Organism: Actinomycetes bacterium; assembly: GCA_031361905.1. Lineage (GTDB taxonomy): Bacteria > Actinomycetota > Thermoleophilia > Gaiellales > JALYLC01 > JANLRV01. Next base: position 10,577 of record JANLRV010000108.1, on the reverse strand, counting down.
AGCGCGCTCGGGTCGCCCGGCGGTCGTCGTTCCCGACGCCGAGACCGACGGAGACCTGGCAACGATCGCGAGAGGCCTGCGCGCCGCCGAGGAGGCCGGCACGCCGGTGATCGTGCGCTGCGCTCCGGCCTTCGCGGCCGTGCTCGCCCGCTCGGCCGCGTCCGCGCTGGCTGCGCCTCCGGACGGCGGGCGAGGCGTGCTGGTGCTGTGCGGCTCGTTCGTGCCGGCGACGACCGCCCAGATCGAGCGGCTCGCGCAGCGCTATCCCGAGGCGATCGTCGATGCTTCCGTACGCGCGCTCGCAGGCAGCGAGCGGGACGCAGAGGTCGACCGGCTCTGCGGAGAGGCGAGGAGTCGGATCGAGAGCGACGGCCTCGCGGTGGTCGCGACCGAGCGCGAGCGCGATCCCTCGCTGGTCGACCCGGAGAGCCAGCTGCGCATCGCCACGGCCCTCGCGCAGGTCGCCCGCAGCGCAGGCGCGGGCGTCGTCGTCGCCAAGGGTGGAATCACCTCGGCCGTGACGGCTCGCCACGGGCTCGGCGCCCGTGCGGCGCGCGTGATCGGCCCGATCGCCACCGGAGTCGCGCTCTGGCGGCTGCCGACGGGCGTCGACCTCGTCGTCTTCCCGGGAAACGTCGGCGGGCCCGACCTGCTGGCCGGCGTCGTCGCCTCGATCGCGCCGCGTGGGCGAGCCGGCGCGGCCGCTCCATGCTGACGCCGTTCACGGAGCTGCTCGCCGGGAGCCCGCGCGGGAGCGCCGTCGGCGCGTTCACGTGCTACGACCTGGAGTCTGCGGTCGCCGCGCTGGGCGCGGCTTCGGCGGCCGGCGCCGGGGTGATCCTGCTGATCGGCGGGCGCACCTACGCCGAGCCCCGCGGCGACCTCCTGCTGGCGGCGCTGCTGGCCGCCGCCGCCCGTGCCGAGGCGCGGGCCTGCGTCCAGCTCGATCACTCCGACGAGCTGGCCCAGATCGAGGCCGCCGTGGAGGCCGGCGCCGGCGCCGTGATGGCCGACGGCTCGGCGCTCGCCTACGAGCAGAACGTCGAGCTCGTGTCGCGTGCCGTCGTGATCGCAGGCGCGCACGGTGCCGCCGTCGAGGCCGAGCTGGGCGGCATCAGGGGCGACGAGGACGTCGCGCAGGCCGTCTCCGCCGGTGCCTTGACCGACCCCGTCCAGGCGGCCGGGTTCATGCGGCGCACCGGCGCCACCTGCCTCGCGGTCTCGATCGGAAACGTGCACGGCATCTATCGCGATCCGCCGGTGCTCGACTGGGAGCGGCTCGACGCGATCCGCTCGCTGGTGGCCGCCCCGCTCTCGCTGCACGGCGCATCCGGGATCCCGGATGCCATGGTGCGGCGAGCGATCACGGCGGGAGTGGCGAAGATCAACGTGAACACCGAGCTGCGCCAGGCGTATCTGGCGGCGACAGAGGAGACGATCGGGGCGGTGCTCGCGGGCAGCCGGCTGAACGCGCTGCACGCCGCGCAGGTCGCGGCGGTCGAGGCGGTCATCGCGGCCAAGCTGACGGCCTTCGGCGGGCAGGCGACGGGATGATCCGGCGTCTCGACCACGTGGCGGTCGCGGTCGCCGACACCGAGGCGGCCCTGACGCACTTCCGCGACCGGCTCGGGCTGCGGGTGGTGGCGGTCGACGAGCCGCCCGAGGTGCCCGTGCGGCTGACGTACCTCGACCTGGGGAACACCTGGCTCCAGCTCGTCGAGCCGCTCAATCCGGCCCACCCGCTGGCGGCCTGGCTCGAGGCGCACGGCGACGGCCTGCACCACATCTGCCTCGGCGTCGACGATGTCGAGTGCGAGCTGCAGCGCCTGGGCCCGCCGGGAGAGCCGGTGCCGCCGCTCGGAAGCGGCCGCGGCCGGCCTGCCGGATTCCCGGCGGGTGACCCGCCCTACGGCGTCCGCCTCGAGTGCACCCGCTTCGATCCGGAGCACGACGCGGGCGCCCTCCCGTGCGCGTGAGCCCGCCGTGAGGCCCCGCGGACGGTCGGGGTGAGCCTCCTCGGAATCGACGTCGGCTCGAGCACGACGAAGGCCGTCGCCTTCCGGATCGATGGCACGCAGCTGGCCGAGGCCCACGAGACCATCCCGGCGATCCACTCGCGGCCGGGCTGGTGGGAGGTCGATGCGAACGACGTGATCGCCGCGACCGAGCGCGTCGTGCGTCGCGTCGCGGCGAGCGAGGCGGTCCGCCGAGATCCGCCGACGGCGCTCGCCATCTCGGCATCCGGTCGCGAGATCGTGCCGGCCTCGGCCGCGGGCGTGGCGCTCGGCCCCTGCCTGCGCACCGCCGACGTCCGAGCGGCAGCGCGCGGCGCCGGAGCCGGAGCCGAGCTGTCGCCCAGGCAATGGATCGACGCGTGCGGGCACGTGCCCGACCACCGGGATCCGATGAATCGCCTGCTCTGGTGGCGCGAGGATCAGCCGGACGTCTACGCGCGCGCCGATCGGTTCCTCGGCTGGCACGAGCTGATCACCTTGCGATGGTGCGGGCGCGCGGTCACCGATCCGGGGTCCGCCGGCAAGTGGTTCGGCTTCGACCTCGCCGCCGGGCGGTGGTCGCAAGAGCTGCTCGACGCGTGGCAGATCGAGCTGGGTCTGCTCCCTGAGATCGAGCCCTGGGGATCGATCGTCGGCGTGGTCGATGCTGCCGTCGCAGCGGATCTCGGTCTCCCCGAAGGGACCGTCGTCGGCGTGGGCGGGTTCGACACGTCGTGTGCCGCACTCGGCTCGGGCGCGTCCGCGCCGGGGACCGTGGGGCTCGTGGTCGGCTCCTGGGAGTCGTTCGTCGCCCCGATCGACGCTCGGCCGCCGGCTGCGCCGATCATCGACGGCACGCTCGCCGTCGGACCGCATCCCGGTGGCAGCGGCCTCGCCGTGTTCGCTCTGAGCCCGAACGGCACGATCGCCGTCGATCGCATCCGGACGCTCTCGGGCCTCTCGATCGCCGAGCTCGAGGCAGGCCTCGCGAGCGCCGAGTCAGGGCCGAGCCCCGTCCTCGCGATCCCGCACCTCTCGGGCGCGACCAACCCCTGGAGCGCGGGGGAGCGCTCACGGGGGGCGATCCTGGGGATCAGCCTCGCGACGTCGAAGATCGACGTCGCGCGGGCCTTCATGGAGGGCATCGCGCTCGACTTCGCGCTGACGCTCGACCACCTGCGGGCCGCCGGGATGCCGACGACCCTGATCCGCGCCGCGGGCGGCGGCTCGCGCTCCGCCTGGTGGATGCAGCTCAAGTCGGATCTCTCTGGGCTCCCGCTCGAGGTCGTCGATCACGCCGAGGCAGGCGCGCTCGGAGCCGCGATCCTCGCCGGCCTCGCCGATGGCAGCTTCGCGACGCTCGCGCAGGCCGTCGAGTCCCTGCCCCGCCCCGCGCATCGCCACGAGCCGAGCTCGCAGCGCGCCACCCTGTTCGCAGCGCGCCGGGAGACCTACCGCGCCTCGGTCGATGCCCTCGTCTCGCTCTACGAGGAGACGGCGGAAGGCGGCTGACGAGAGCCGGCGCCAGGCGCGCGTGCGCCGCCGAAGCTCTCGTCCAGCACCTGCCGGAGCGCCGCGAGCGCGACCTCGAGCTCGTGCTCGGGGATCGCGCCGTAGCCGATCACGATCCCGTCGGCCGCCTCGCCGTCGTCCGCGTAGTGCGGGCGGAGCGAGACGAGCCTGACGGAGTGGCGGGCGGCTCGCTCGACCAGCTCCGCCGCTGTCGGGCCGCCCGGAGCGATCTCGACGAGCAGGCTGAGGCCGGCCTCGATCCCGCGGGCGGCGAGCATCGGCGCGAAGGCGTCGAGCAGCTCGAGCAGGCGGTCGCGGCGGCGGCGATAGCGCGCGCGGACCCGGCGGACGTGCTGCTCGTAGGCACCGGATCGGAGCAGCTCGCAGAAGGCGATCTGCACGGTCACCGGCACGTGGACGTCCTCGGTCTCACGCAGGCCGGAGATGCGGTCGACGAGCTGCGGAGGAGCCACGAGCCACCCGAGCCGCAGGCCAGGCGCGAGCGTCTTCGACGTCGTTCCCCCGAACGCGACGTGCTCGGGCGCGAGCGGCTGCAGCGCGCCGACCGGCTTGTGGTCGTAGCGCAGCTCGGCGTCGTAGTCGTCCTCGACGATCAGGTGGCCGCCCTGCCTGGCCCACCGGGCCGCCGCTGCCCGGCGGGACGGATGCAGCAAGGTCCCCGTCGGGAACTGGTGGGCCGGGGCGACGACGAGCGCCTGCGCCGTGGTCTCCCCGAGCAGATCCGTCCTCGCCCCGTGCTCGTCGACTGCCAGCGGGAGCGGCCGCAGACCGGCTGCGGCGGCGACCTCGCGGTGGAGCGGCACCGAGGGGTCTTCCAGGGCGATCCGGCGCGTGCCGCCTGCGTAGAGCGCGCGCGCCGCGAGCGAGAGTCCGTGGCGGAAGCCGGCGCAGACGACGATCAGCTCGGGATCGGCGATCACCCCGCGGGCACGTGCGAGGTAGGTGGCGAGCTGGTCGCGAAGGTCGGCGCGGCCGCGCGGGTCGCCATAGCCGAAGCCCGAGGCCGGCGCGGTGCGCAGGCCGTGGCGCAGCGCGCGGGTCCAGGCGGCGCGGGGAAAGAGCGTGAGGTCGGGCACGCCGGGATCGAAGTCGAATCGCAGCTGCTCGACAGCCGTCGCGGGGCGACGTGCAAGCGGCTTCGGAGCGAGCACGTCCCGGACGAACGTGCCGGCTCCGCGCCGCGCCTCGAGATACCCCTCGGCCTCGAGCTGCGCGAACGCCTCGCCGACGGTGCCGCGCGCGACGCCGAGGTCGATCGCGAGCGCCCGGGTCGAGGGGAGCCGCTCTCCCGGAGCGAGCCGCCGCTCGCGGATCGCGCTCCGCAGCGCGGCCTCGATCGCGGCTCGGCGCGCGCCCCGGGGTGGCAGATCGAGATGAAGCGATGGGCTTGAAGTGGTCCAGTCAATGCCGTGTTGATTGGTTCGATTCATTGGATCAATCCACTCTATCGTTCTCGTATGCCACGACGACGGTTTTCCGCCCAGCCCGAGCGCTCGAGCGCGCGCAATCCCCCGGCGGCACGCGACCTCACCCGCGAGCCTCCCCGCCCGATGGACGCGCGATCAGGTGGCTACGCGTGGCTGCCGCGGATGACCGACAAGGCGCGCGCCTCGCGAGCCGGAACCCTCGGCCAGTTCATCTACCCGTGCCCGATCGATCGCGCCTGTCTCGGGCGCCTCGGGATCGATCCGGACACGTTCGCGGAGATCGCCGAGGGTGCGCGGGATGACGAGGCGGTGCTCGCCTCGCTCGAGGCCTTCGGCGTCGCACCGCCCGATCAGGAGTTCGATCCGGTGGCGCTCGAGGAAGAGCTCAACGCCTGACGCGGCGAGGCACCGCGGCCGTCGCTCGCCGGATCATGCACCCGCAGGCTGACCCGCCCTCCCTCTAGAAGCGCGGCAATGCGAGCAGGCTGTCCGTCCAGACGCCGTCCGCGCGCGCCCTGATGTACGGAGGATCGTCCTCGACCACACCGAGCTCGAAGCAGCCCTCGCGGTTCTCGATCCGCCCCACTCCGCCGCCTCGAATCCATTTGACCATCAGCGCGCGCTTGTGCTCGCCCGATCTCTTCGTCTCGGGATCGCGCCAGCGCACCCGCTCGATGTGCTCGTGCTCGACACCGCCGATCAGCTGAATTGCAGTCACATAGATCATCGCAAGACCTCCAGGCCACTGTCGATCGCGAGCCGGCGCCCGTCGCGTGTGATCGCGACGAGCTGATCGATCGTCTGCTCGCCAGGGGCGACGATCGCGAACGCGTTCTGCACCACGGCGGCGCGTCGTTCCTGGCCGTCCGCGCGGTAGCCGATCGCGACGACCTCGTCGGTGGCGACGCCCCAGAACAGCGTGTCGGGCTCGATGCTCGTGCGCGCGACGCTGGCCGGATGGTCTGGACCGAGGTCGACCGCGCAGGTCGTGCCGCTGCGAGGGCCGCCCGCGAGCTTGCCGTCGAGGTTGAACTCGAGCGTCATGCAGCCGCTGCCGCCCTTCGAGCGTGTGAGGAAGATCTTCTCGCCCGTCGGCAGCGTGCGGAGAAGCCGCGTCTGATCGACGAGCGGCGCGTCGAATCCGGGAAGGCCGCTCTCGGTCAGCGGAGTCGCGATCGCCGGATCGATGAGATCCGAGCGCGTGCGCTCGTGCCTCGCCGTGGCCACGCCATCGAAGACGTCGGTCGTCGCGGCGATCGCACCGGTCGTGACGGCGAGCGACGCCACCGCGATCCCGATCACCGCACGCTTACGCGCATCGCGGCGGTACTGCGTCGTGAGGCGCTTCGCCGGCGCGTCGAATTGTCGGCCGAGCTGGATCATCCAGCCATCGAGCTCGTGTCCTGTCGTCACCATGGCTGTCCCTTCGGTATCTCCTTGAGAGATTTCAGACCGCGGGAGACACGCTGCCTGACGGTTTCCTCCGAGCAGCCGAGCGCGACGGCGATCTCCGGGTAGGCCCGCTCTTCGATCACGCGAAGACGCACGGCCTCGCGCTGCTCGGCCGGCAATCGGTCCAGCCCGGAGACTGGCTCGGGCCTGGGATCCGCTGCTTCGTCCACGGCATCGAGCAGGCGGAGCTCGATGCCGAGCCGCTCCACGGCCGCATGCTCGAACCCCTTCGCGCGAGCGTGCTCGCGCACGACGTTCCGAGCGATGCCGAAGACCCACGCCCGGCCCGACTCCCGGCGAAGCCCGTGAAAGCGCGCGCGTGACTCCAGCACGCGGGCGAACGTCTCGGCCGTCAGATCCCGTGCGGCCTCGGCATCGCGCGCCGAGCGGGCGATGTACGAGAACACATCGCGCACGAGCAGTCGGTAGAGCGTCGCGAACGCGTCGTCATCGCGGCGCGACGCGCGCAGCAGGTCGGTGATCGAGCGAGCGTCTGGATCTTGGAGCTCATCCATCACAAGGAGAGTGACACCACGCCGCGTCCTTGTGACCGAGTCTGCGAGAGATCGGCGCGACCTCGCGCTCGGCCGTCCATGCTCGCCCGTCACAAACGCGTCCGACGCGCCACTGCATCTGCATGACGCCGGACGGTCACCCATGGTCGCTCCGCTCCGCAGCCGCGCGTCAAGCGCGGTACGCGCAGCAGATGCTCGAGGAGGTTCACGAGATCGCAGAGCTGCTCGAGCGGCAGCACGAGTCGTTCGAGCAGGCGCTGGAGGATGCGTGGCGATCGGGGGCGAGCCTGCGCTCGATCGCGGACGCAGCCGGGATCTCGCACGAGCAGGTGCGGCGAGTCGTGCGCCGCCGGATCTCGCGCTCCCGATTCCAGGCCACGATTCCTGTCACAAAGCGTGACGATTCGGCCGAGAACATTGCGGGCTGAGGCTCGTCGATCCATACTCCTGTCCGCCTGGATGCAGAGCACGGTCGCGACCTGAGCGCGATGTTCGTGCCTACGACAGCCGAGGCCCGGCGAAGGAGGGAACCGTATGGTGCGACGCATCGCGCTGATCGCGTCGGCGACGGGTGCGGCCGCCATCTTCGGCGTCGCCGTGGCGTCCGCTGCGCTGGTCACGTACTTCGGTCCGGCGTTCATCTCGCCGGGACTGCCGAAGACGAAGGGCGGGTCGATTGTCACGCAGACGCAGAACTTCATGGGCAAGAACTCGGGGTCTGGCAACCAGTGCAAGGTTCGCTTGACAAACTCGGGCGGATCGACAATCGCCGGAACGACAATTCAGGCGACGTGCAATGCCGGAACAGGGGTCCTCTGGACCGGTTCCGTCGCCGGTCGACCCGTCTGCGAGGTCGGATCCCCGAGCGTCGGATTCAACGCGACCTGCTCATCCGATCCGTGATCCGCCGCTCGCAGGGCTCGGCAGCCGCGAGACGGATTCGGCGATCTGAAGGGAGCGACTCGTGAGAAGATCGATTGCGAACACGGGAGCGATTGCGGCAGCGCTCGCCATCGCCGTCGGTGCGACGACGGCCGCGGCCGGCTTCCGGCATGCGGGCAAGGCGCCGACGTCGCTCGCGATCGATCCCGCGCTGGCCGCCTCGTACAGCGTCCTCAGCCAATCGACGACGCGCATGAATGCGAGCGCCAAGGCGCTCGATGCCTTCACGGCGCTCGGCGCCGACACCTCGGCGGCACGGGTGATCGCCCGCAACGGCTGGACGGTCTACGTGATGCCCTTTCGCCGGGGCGGCCTCTGCGCAGCTGCAACCGTCGGCGACGGCAATCTGCGCGGGACGTGCGTGACCACCGCCACGCTGATGGGCGGTGGCCTGGACATGCTGCTCGATGAGGGAGCCGATCAGACGTACATCGGAATGCGGCCCGACTCGACGGCCTCGATCACGCTCACCGACGGCTCGCAGGCGACCGTGATCGACGACGTCGTGATCGCGCACGCGGCTCCGCGAGAGCTCGCCGACGGCCAATCGCCCTGACGAGAGCGGATTCGCTCCTGGTCAGCGCTGCCCTACAGCATCACACTGAAGCCCTCTATGGGTGCAATCGAGGACCACGTCGTCAGCCTCCTCGCCGAGATACTCGGAGAGGAGCCCGAGCGCGGTAAGCGCTTCCCGTGGGCGTTGGGTGATCCCAGCCCGAACACCGGGAGACAGATTCCACTGCCCTTTGACGCCGTCTGGGAGTCACGACGGCTGATCGTCGAGGTTGACGAGGATCAGCATCGACGACCCGTAGAGTTCTGGGACAAGTCCGATCGGGTGACGGTCAGTGGTGTTCACCGAGGCGAGCAGCGCCGGATCTACGACCTCCGCAAACGAGAGTCTGCTCGGGCACAGGGCTACTCGGTGCTCGAGGTCGAGTGGGCAAGAAGACCCGTTCCGGCTCTACGCGATCGTCAACAAGACATCGCACGGCTACGCGAACTGCTGGCCTCGGCAGATGACCCCTTCGTGAGACCGAAGCCAAGTTGAATGAGAACGAGAAGGAAGACGGCGAGACGGCCACGCAAGAGAATCTGTGGCCCCTCGATTCGGAATCCGATGGGGAGACGGAACTGCCTGTGGGTCTCGCATCGAGAACCTACGGGAGAGCGCCGCGATCCGCTGACCGGGAAGCGCGTGAATGTCTACGCTCGCGCGCGCGCCATTTACGTGCTCAAGCCCGCAAGAGGCGGAGAGGGGGGGATTCGAACCCCCGATGGAAGTTGCCCCCCATAACGGTTTTCGAGACCGATGGCATCTCCTTTGGGCAACGGAATCTAGGCCTGCGCGCAACTCCCTGCGCAACTCCCGAGCCTTTCGCTGTTGGAGCGCGCATCGTTCGCGGTCGACCTGCAGGCCAGATCGAAGAGGTCCTCTGCCGCTCCGGGCCGGGGCGATGAACTCGACGTCGGCTCTCGCAGCCGGTTCGCTTTCGCACCGCACATGCCAAAGCAGATCTGCGATCCACGGGTTCGTACCATTCGAAGGCAGGTCGCCCTACACGGTCGGTTCGATGGCCTCACGCGACTCAAACGACCCAGCGAGCACCTCGTAGCACCCCGCGTCGTCGAAATAGATTCGCAAGTGACGTGTCCCAGCGGGCGGGTCTGAAATGGACGCCAGCCACGGCGAGTCCGCAATCTCTAGGAGCTTGTCATAGGCCGCGACCTGATCCTCCGTACAATGACCGGCAGCCGTGAACAGGAAGGCAACCGTCCGGGGAAAGCTCAGCTCCGCCCAGGAGTACGAACCGTCGGGGGTCTCGAAGTCATACTCGATCGTCAGACGATCCGGCCCGTGGCGAAGCAAAGGTCCGTCCGAGCACTCCTGGGACATGCATGGGAGCAACCAAACGATCGTCATTATCGGAGGTTACTCGCATCCGGCCCAGCACCCGTGATCCGCAGCACATCGGTCCCGCCACCGCCGAGAGCATTGCGCGCGAGTCGCTCCGTAAGAAGCCTCTGCATCGCCGCGTCCCCAGGTCACGTCGTTCCTCACCCGTTCCGACACCGGGACACCAGCGCGACGGAGGGCAAGCATCGAACGAGTGTTCAAGCCCAGCATTTGGCCGTTGCGAGCGATGATGTCGATCGGCAGATCCGCAGCTGAGGACCCTGTCCGTCGGCCGTGCACGGGTGCGCGTGCCCTCGCTGGTCCGAGCGCAGCCGATTGGATCGTCCCAGCTGCAGAGGCCAGTCGGATCGATCAGCATTACCGGTGGCGTCCTTGCCCCGTCACTGGCCGGCGGGCTCGCCCCGTGCGGTCCGCACGCACTCCGTCCAGTCGTCCCAAGCCGCCGGGTCACCGGGCATGCCGTCGGCCTCAAGCGTGATGTCCGCGATCAGCGTCTCGAGGTCGTTTCCGGCTCTCGCGTAGAACTGCTCGAGGAAAAGCCTCATCGCCACGAGGCCCTCGCGGGGCGTCAGCGAGTCCTCACCGTGGGGCATCAGTGACGCCTCCGTTCGTGATCTCGGTGCCGTTGCGAACCTCGACCCAGACCTGGCGGCCATCATCAAGCGTCTGCCGGTACACCGAGATGGACCCGCCAGGCCCGCGCGCCCCGATCAGGTTCTCCGGCTTAACTGCGCCGTGCAGGAGCGCGCGATTGGCAGGTGTGTCCTCGGCGAGGTGTCCGGTCGCGTCGCGGAAG
>JANLRV010000068.1:0-42249 GCA_031361905.1 Actinomycetes bacterium | reverse complement strand
CGCTCGTGCGGGTGGCGTCGCGACCGTGTGCCGGGGCCGCTTGTTCGACGTTGTGGGGTGGGGTCGGACCCCACCCAGATCACTGCACCGCCTCGCCGCCGCCGCGCCCTACAGTTCAGCCGTGCCCGAGGGCCACACGATCCACCGTTTGGCGCGCGACCACGTCCGCCTCTTCCGCGGGCAGCGGCTCTCCGTTTCGAGCCCGCAAGGGCGGTTCGCGGACGGCGCCCGCGCGCTCGACGGCTCGACCCTCGAGGCGGCCGATGCGCACGGGAAGCACCTCTTCCTGCGTTTCGAGGGGGAGCGCTGGATCCACGTGCACCTCGGTCTCTTCGGCCGCCTCTCGCTGGGGTCGCTCCCGGCTCCGACACCGCGCGGTGCGCTCCGGCTGCGGCTCGCCGGGAGCGAGTCGTACTCCGACCTTCGCGGACCGACCGCCTGCGAGCTCATCACGACCGACGAGCGCCACGCGATCGGGGCCCGGCTCGGGCCGGACCCGCTTCGCCGCGACGCCGACCCCGATCGTGGCTTCGCGCGCATCCACCGCAGCCGTCAGCCGATCGCCCAGCTGCTGATGGACCAGACCGTGCTCGCCGGGGTCGGCAACGTCTATCGCGCCGAGCTGCTCTTCCTGCACAACGTCGACCCGTACCTTCCCGGCGCGAGGATCGGCGAGGAGCTCTGGCATGCCATCTGGGCCGACCTGCGGACCCGCATGCAGGCGGGCGTGCGCGCCAACCGGATCGTGATCACGCGCCCGGAGCACCGCAGCCGCGCAACGGGACGCGCGCGAAGCGCCGACGCGACCTACGTCTACCGGCGTGCCGGCGACGCCTGCCGGATCTGTGGGAGCGAGGTGCGCTCTGCGCCGCTCGCCGGCCGCACGCTCTACTGGTGCCCGACCTGCCAGCCCGCCGCGTAGCGCCTTAGACGTTCTAACAGTCGACTCGCGCCAGCACGCTCGCCTCGAGCGTGGCGACGAGGAACCCGAGCGGCAGCTCGTCGCGGAAGACGGCGACGAGCGACTCGCTCGGCACCGCGATCTCGCGGTCGGCCGCGTACTGCTTGACGAACGCCACGACCCGGAGCTGCGCGACGCTGCCGCCGCCGGCGAGGTCGAGCGAGAACTCCCACGGCCCGCGCTGCCTCACCTCGAGCGCGGGGAACGGCGGAGCGCACACGACCGCGTCGAAGCGCACCGTCGCGAGCGGTGCCGTGCCCGAGCGCTCACCGGTCGGCACCACGTGGTACTGGCGAAGCCCGCTCGCGCGGTCGACGCCGGCCGGCACGGCCTCAGCCGAGAGGCGCGGCGTCCGCAGCGCGCCGTCGGAGCTGTAGCGAGCGAGCGGATGGCCAGCCGGGTCACGCAGCTCGACGAGCGTGCGCGGGTGGAGGTAGGTCCGGTGCGAGATCGCGATCGACGAGCCGATTGCGAGCGGCGCGTCGTCGATCACGGGTGCGATCTCGGATTCCCCTGAGCGTCGGCGGCGGATGAGGCTCATGCCTTCGATTTGGTCGCCGAGCCCCCGAGCTGGCGCGTGTCTTCGATCGTGACCGGCGTGACGACGAACACGGGCTCGCGCGTTGCGGCAGTCGATCCCGAGAGCGCGATCTCGTAGTGATAGATGAACGGGTCGGTCTCCTTCTTCACCTCGATCGCCGACGCGCTCGAGAACGTGCCGAGCGACGGCAGCATCTGGTCGAGCGGCTTGACGACCACGCGCTTGGCCTCCGCGCGGCTGATCAGCAGCATCCGCGGGGCCTGCGCCTTCAGCAGTGGGTGGTCGATCGCGGGCAGGATCACGGCGACGTTGTCGACATCCGTCGACGCGTTGAACGTGCGCAGCGCGAGCTCGTACGCCTCACGCCGCGTCAGCGCTCCCGCGATCTGGGCGCTCAGCCGCGTGTCGGTCGTCGCGGCGCAGTTCTTCGCGAGGCCGCAGATCGTGTACAGCACGGTCGTGCCCGAGCGGATGCCGATGTGCGTGGCGTCGACGGGATACGCCAGCTTGGCGACGTCGCTGCCGACCGTCAGCGGCCCACCCGCGATCGTCGTCAGACGCCGGTGGTCGCCCGGGTGCGTGTAGCTCTGCTGGACGTGATCGGCGATCTCGCGCACGACCTGGTCGGACGTCGTCGCCGTCGGGATCCAGTCGGAGAAGAGCTGTCGCTTGACCGGGTCCGGCCGCCCGGCGAGCTCGAGCGCGGCGCCGACGGCCGTGCCCGCCAGGGCGAACAGCGCGAGCGCGAGCGCGGCGAAGCGGATTCGATGCGGCGTCACAGGATCGGCCAGCTCTGCTCGTCGAGGTAGTCGACCCGCGCGGCGACGAGGCCGACGGAGTTCATCAGCCGTGAGATCTCCTCGCCGTACAGCTCGCGCTTCTCGACGAGCACGTCGGCGACGATGCGGATCGACTCGCGGTTCTGCACCGCGAAGGTGTAGGCGATCAGGAACAGATGCCCGACCATCTCGTCGGCGAGGTCGCCCTTGCCGCGGCTCCCGAGCACGCGCAGCGAGTGCTCGTCGGTGGAGGCCAGCGCGACGATTCGCCGGCCGGTCCGCTGCAGATAGCGGCTCAGCCGCAGGCGCGCCTGACGCTCCTCGTCGACCGTCAGGTCGCGGTCGAACGTGACGCGCGGCGGGCCCATCGCGTGCGACCCGATCATGCGCGCCGTCCCGTTCACGACCATGCCCATGTCGCCGCCGACGCCCTGGGTGTTCTCGCCCAGGCCGAAGAACGCCATCTCGGTCGCGAGCGCTCCCATCGTCACGAGCAGGTCGGCGAACACCTCCTTGCGGAAGTGCACGAACCGCTCGTCCCGCTCGAGGTTGAGGAAGTGCCCGCCGGACGAGCCCCAGACGCTCGAGCGCATCCTGATCGTGAGGCGCGCGTGCTCGTGCGTCGCGCCCTGGTACACGTGCGCGACGCAGGCGTGGCCGGCCTCGTGCAGCGCGACCTGCCAGAGCTCGTCGGGCGTGTACTCGAAGTCGACCACCGTGCCGGACGTGACCACCGCCATCATCGTCAGGATGTCATCGCGGTCGAACGAGTCGCGGCCCTCCTGGTGCGCCTTCGCGAGCGCCAGCGAGGCCGACTGCTCGATCATCGCGGGCGAGAAGAACGCCGTCAGCCGTGCGAGCTCGTCGCGCGCGGGCTCGGCGTCGAGCGCGGGATCGTGTGCGACCTTGTCGAGGTAGTAGCCGAGGATGTCGAGGCGGTCGCGCTTGTGCGGGGTGCGGAACAGCACCGTGCGGCCGAGCCGGCCCGGTCGCGTGAGCGCGGGGTCGAGCGAGTCCGGCAGGTTCGTCGCGCCGATGAAGAAGATCTGCAGGCGCTCCGGCTGCGGGCGGGGCAGCCGCAGCGAGATGCGTCCGACGTGCGCGGGGACGAGGTAGACCGCGTCGAGCACGGTGTTGCAGAACCGCGTCAGCAGGCGCCGCAGCATGCGCGGGCTGTCGATGCCGTCCATCATCACGAGCAGCTGGTTGAGCGCGCCCGAGCCGCCGCTGCCCATCTGCCCCGGCACGATGTAGTGGTCGATCCGGCGCAGCAGCGCCATCCCGCGCGGAACTGCGGCCGGCGAGTGCCGCTCGAAGAACAGGTGGTCGCGCGCGGCGCGCGTCTCGCTCGCGAAGTCGGAGCCGGGGCCCGGCACGATCCCGGGCGCCGCGAAGCCGCCCGCGCCGGCCATCCCCGAGCGGCGCGAGCCGAGCGCGTCGATCTCGTCGATGAAGACGATGCACTGCCCGCCCCACTTGCGCGCGAGCCGCTTGGCCTTCCAGCCGAGCCAGCGCACCGCGATCACGTCGAGCCCCATGAAGACGCCGCCGAAGCCCGAGCCGGGCACCGTCACGAAGGGCGCGTTGAAGCTCGTCGCGAGCGCCTTCGCGAGCATCGTCTTGCCGGTGCCGGGCGGCCCGACGAAGAGCAGCCCGCGCTCGCGCTTGCCGCCGGCGGCCTCGTAGTCCTCGCCCGCCTGCCAGAGCTGCACGACGCGCTGCACCTCGGCCTTCACGTCCTTCTGGCCGCGCACGTCGTCGAAGCGCACGCCCCAGCTCGCGTCACCCGGCTCGAAGGCCTTGATCTGGCTGACCCCGAGCAAGAGCAGCGGGCCCATGATCAAGAGGACGTTGGCGAGGAAGAACGCGCTGATCTGGAGGAACAGCGTGAGCGTCGAGGTCGAGAAGATGTCCCCGCGCGACTGCCAGAAGTCGCCGATGCGCCCGAACGCGCCGGCCAGGTCGCTGCCGTGGCCCGTGAACACGCCGACCAGCGCGATCGCGAGCGCCGGCAGCACGCCGAGCCACCAGACCAGCCGCCAGACGGATCGCCAGGTCGCCGCGCGCCGCCGTGCCTGCACGTCGCGCTCGATCAGCTCGTGCTCCGCGCCGAACAGGTTCGGCCAGGGGATCAGCCGGCGGCCGAGGATGTCGAAGGTTCCGCGGAAGAGCGCGACGGTGCCGAGGGTGGCGAGCAGCGCGAGCGGCGTGCGGAGGTCGCGCACCTTCGAGAAGTACAGCCAGACGCTCGGGATCGAGACAAGCGCGACGGCGTTCGCGACGAGGTCGAGAGACCGCCACTGCACCGCGAGCCGCCGCGTCGCGGGCTTCATCGTCGCGGCCGGCGGCGTCCACGGCTCTCGCCGCGAGGGCACGTCGGGCAGCAGGTCGGGCGTCGGAGGTGGGCGGTCCTGCTCGCTCATGTCGATGCATCGTAGTCCGTTGATTGGCTTGCGCCACGCGTCACAAGCTGGTACCGTCGCGCCGAATCGAAAGCGCAGCACGACCGGTCGCCAGCTCATGCGAAGAAGTCGCAGAGAACGCCGCGACCTGTGCTAAGCTGTGCGTTCGCGCCGGGATGACCCCTGCCTGCAGGTTCATTCAAGCGCGCCGCCGACCGCCTTCGATCCCTTGAGGAGGGATTGCCGTCGTGGCAGCTATTGCCCCGTCCCGTGCACCGCGACCGCGTCGTTCGTACGCCCGCTTGCGCCGTGTGATCGACCCGCCCAACCTGATCGACATCCAGGTGGCGTCCTTCCGACGCTTCATGGAGACCGGTCTCGCGGAGACGATCCATGACATCTCCCCGATCGAGGACTACACGGGCACGCTCGCCGTGGAGTTCGGCGAGTACGCGTTCGACGCGCCGCCGGTCTCGATCAAGGAGTGCCGCGAGAAGGACCTGACGTACTCGGCCCCGCTCTCGATCACCGTGCGCTTCGTCAACAAGGCGACGGGCGAAATCCGCGAGCAGCGCGTGTTCATGGGCGACTTCCCGCTGATGACGGACTGGGGAACGTTCATCATCAACGGCACCGAGCGCGTCGTCGTGACGCAGCTCGTGCGCTCGCCGGGCGCGTACATCCTGGAGCCGAAGGACCCGACCAAGCAGGTCTTCACGGCGAACCTGATGCCGTCGCGCGGCTCGTGGCTCGAGCTCGAGATCGACAAGAAGGGTCTCGTCACCGTCCGCATCGACCGCAAGCGCAAGCTGCCGCTGACCACGCTCCTGCGCGCGCTCCCGCACGAGGATCCGGCAACCGGCTACGTGCTCGACACGACCACCAACGAGGCGATCGCCGATCTCTTCCGCAACCCGGATACGGGCGAGGAGAATCACTACATCGCCTACACGCTCGAGAAGGACACGACGACGCGCGCCGATGAGGCGCTGATCGAGGTGTTCCGCAAGCAGCGTCCCGGCGAGCCGCCGACGCTCGACAACGCGAAGGCGCTGCTGCGCTCGCTGTTCTTCGATCCCAAGCGCTACGACCTGACGAAGGTCGGCCGCTACAAGCTCAACCTGCGCCTCCACGGCTGGGACGACATCGACGGCGGCGAGCCGCCGATCCCGATGGACTGCCGCACGCTGACGACGCTCGACATGCTCACGCTCGCGCGCAAGCTCGTGGCGCTGCCGGACATGCTCGGCATCCCGCACGACTCGAAGGACTTCGCGGAGGACGCGCGCAACACGCCGCGCGATTCGATCGCGCACGAGCTCGACGAGTACGAGCACTTCGGCAACCGCCGTCTGCGTGACGTCGGCGAGCTGATCCAGGAGGCCTTCCGGATCGGTCTCTACCGCATGGAGCGCGTCGTGCGCGAGCGCATGACGACCGAGGACGTCGACACGATCACGCCGCAGACGATCATCAACATCCGCCCGGTCGTGGCGGCGTTGAAGGAGTTCTTCGGCTCGTCGCAGCTCTCGCAGTTCATGGACCAGACGAACTCGCTCGCGGGCCTCACGCACCGTCGCCGCCTGTCGGCGCTCGGCGCCGGCGGCCTGACGCGCGAGCGGGCGCCGATCGAGGTGCGCGACGTCCACTCGACCCATTACGGGCGCATGTGCCCGATCGAGACCCCGGAGGGCCCGAACATCGGCCTGATCGGCTCGCTCTCGAGCTACGCCACGGTCTCGGAGTACGGCTTCATCCAGGCGCCGTATCGCCGCGTGATCAAGGGCAAGGTGACCGACGAGATCGTCTACCTCGACGCCTCGAAGGAAGAGCGCCACGTGATCGCGCAGGCGAACGCGGAGATGGCGAAGAACGGCAAGCTGATCTCGCCCGTGCTCGTGCGCCGTCGCGGCGGCGAGCCCGATCAGGTGGACGCCGAGGCCGTCGACTACATGGACGTCGCGCCCGAGCAGATCGTCTCGGTCGCGACCGCGCTGATCCCGTTCCTCGAGCACAACGACGCAAACCGCGCGCTGATGGGCTCGAACATGCAGCGGCAGGCAGTGCCGCTGATGATCCCGCAGGCGCCGTTCGTCGGCACCGGTCTCGAGTTCCGCGCCGCCATCGACACCGGCGACGTCGTGCTCTCGAAGTCCGCCGGCACGATCTCGTCCGTCGATGCCGAGCGCATCGTCGTCGAGACGAAGGGCGGGGCCGAGGTCCACGACCTGACGAAGTACATGCGCTCGAACCAGGGCACGCTGATCCACCAGAAGCCGATCGTCTACCGCGGCCAGAAGGTCGAGGCCGGCGACGTGCTGGCGGACGGCAGCTCGACCGAGGCGGGCGAGCTCGCGCTCGGCAAGAACCTGCTCGTGGCGTTCATGTCCTGGGAGGGCTACAACTTCGAGGACGCGATCATCCTCTCGGAGCGGATCGTCAAGGACGACGTCCTGACCTCGATCCACATCCACGAGTACGAGATCGACGCTCGCTCGACGAAGCTCGGCGACGAGGAGATCACGCGCGACATCCCGAACCGCTCGGAGGAGTCGCTGCGCGACCTCGACGAGTCGGGCGTCGTGCGCATCGGCGCCGAGGTGCGCTCGGGCGATCTGCTCGTCGGCAAGGTCACGCCGAAGGGCGAGACCGAGCTGACCGCCGAGGAGAAGCTGATCCGCGCGATCTTCAAGGAGAAGGCGCGCGAGGTCCGCGACACGTCGCTCAAGGTCCCGCATGGCGAGGGCGGCAAGGTCATCGACGTGAAGACCTTCGCGCGCTCGCACGGCGACGACCTGCCGCCGGGCGTGAACGAGCTCGTGCGCGTCTACGTGGCCACGAAGCGCAAGATCAACGAGGGCGACAAGCTCGCCGGACGCCACGGCAACAAGGGCGTGATCTCGAAGATCGTGCCCGATGAGGACATGCCGTACCTGGCCGATGGCCGGCCGGTCGAGTGCATCCTCAACCCGCTCGGCGTGCCGAGCCGGATGAACGTCGGCCAGATCCTCGAGACGCACCTGGGCTGGGCGGCCGCGCACGGCGGCGACGGCTCCGCTCCCGAGTTCATCGCGACGCCGGTCTTCGACGGCGCGACGCCGGGACAGGTCGACGAGGCTCTCGTCGACTACCAGGAGACGCACCTCGAGAACGGCATCGGTCTGACGATCGACGCCGACGATCACGGCCGCCGCTGCTCGGGCCGGGCGCAGCTCTACAACGGGCGCACCGGTGAGCCGTACGACCGCAAGATCACGGTCGGCTACATGTACATCCTCAAGCTCCTGCACCTCGTGGACGACAAGATCCACGCGCGCTCGACGGGCCCCTACAGCCTCGTCACGCAGCAGCCGCTCGGCGGCAAGGCGCAGTTCGGCGGCCAGCGCTTCGGCGAGATGGAGGTGTGGGCCCTCGAGGCCTACGGCGCCGCCTACACGCTGCAGGAGATGCTCACGATCAAGTCGGACGATACGATCGGGCGCGTCAAGGCGTACGAGGCGATCGTCAAGGGCGAGAACATCCCCGAGCCGGCGATCCCCGAGTCGTTCAAGGTGCTGCTGAAGGAGATGCAGTCCCTGGGCCTCGACGTGAACGTGATCTCCGAGGGCGGCGCAGAGGTCCAGATCCGCGAGGAGGACGACGAGCTCCTCCGCGCGGCCGAGGAGCTCGGCATCGACATCTCGCCGGGTGCGCTCCGCGCGCAGCCCCACGAGGCCGACGCGCAGGAGATCGAGTCCGGCGTCGACGAGGACGGCGACGCCGACCCGCTCGCCGCCGACGAGGTCTTGAACGAGGCAGTGATCGACGGCAACGTCGACATCGCCGACCTCGAGAGCTAGCAGCACCACACGCACTCTCGCCTCCGGCCCGGCCTGCTCGCCGGGCCGGACGCGAGCCTGAACCACTTGCAACCCGTGAAGGGGTGACACCTCCGTGATCGACATCAACAATTTCGATGCGATCAAGATCGGCCTCGCTTCGACCAAGCAGATCCATGACTGGTCGAGCGGCGAGGTCGTGAAGCCCGAAACGATCAACTACCGCACGCTCAAGCCCGAGAAGGATGGGCTGTTCTGCGAGCGCATCTTCGGTCCGACGAAGGACTGGGAGTGCTACTGCGGCAAGTACAAGCGTGTCCGCTACAAGGGCATCATCTGCGAGCGCTGCGGCGTCGAGGTCACGCGCCAGAAGGTGCGGCGCGAGCGCATGGGCCACATCGACCTGGCCGCGCCCGTCAGCCACATCTGGTTCTTCAAGGGCGTTCCGAGCCGGATCGGCTACCTGCTCGACATCGCTCCGAAGGAGCTCGAGAAGGTTCTCTACTTCGCCGCCTCGATCGTCGTGCACGTCGACGAGGAGAAGCGCCTGACCGACCTGCCGGAGCTCGCCGAGAAGGTCGAGGCCGAGGCCGAGCAGCTGAAGGTCGACCGCGACGAGCAGCTCGGCGCGATCGAGGAGCGCCTGCTGCGCCGCCGCGAGTACTTCGTCAGCGGCGCGACCGAGGGCTTCGACGAGGACGACGACTACTGGTCGCGCACGCTCAGCTCGTGGGCCGAGGACCAGGGCATCGAGCAGCTCGAGACCGCACGTGAGCTCGCGAGCGGCGTGCTCGGCGACGTCGCGCGCCGGATCGCCGGCGAGGACGCCCGCAAGGTGCGCGAGCTCGTGCGTTCGGCCGCCGTCCGCGAGGACCGGCAGCTGACCCCGAAGGAGCTCGACACGATCGCGGCCTGGTCGCAGGCCGTGCTCGATGTGACCTCCGAGAGCGTCGCGCTGCTGCACGAGGGCAAGGGCACCGCCAAGGGCAACGCCCGCAAGGCGATCGATCGCCTCACCGGCTATCTTGCCGGCGACGATGCCGCGCTCGACGCGAAGAAGGACGCCGGGCTCGTCGAGCGACTGCTCGAGCACAAGAGCGAGGCGCAGAAGGATCTCGACAAGGCCCGTGGGATCGGCGCCGGCCTGCTCGGCGACGTGGTGCGGGCCGCCGCCGAGGGCGATCCGGCCGAGCGCGGCGAGCTGCGCGACCTCGCGAACGACCTCTGCCTGCGCACGGATGGGCGCATGTCGAAGGATGACGTGAAGGTGCTCGAGGCCTGGGCGCTGAAGGTGCGCGAGGCCTATCTCGACACGCAGGCGCGCCGCAAGGACGCCGACGAGGCGACCGAGGAGCGCATCGAGACGCTGCGCTCGTCGTTCGAGCTGTTCAAGGAGATCAAGCCGAAGGACGTCGTCGGCGACGAGCGGCTGTTCCGCGAGCTGAACGACCGCTTCGGCTCGGAGTGGGGCTTCGGCTCCTACTTCTCGGGCGGCATGGGCGCGCACGCGATCCGTGAGCTCTTGCGACGCGAGGATCTCGCTGCGCTCGAGCTGGATCTGCGCGACACGATCCGGACCGCGAAGGGCCAGCGGCAGCAGCGCGCGATCAAGCGCCTCAAGGTCGTCTCGGCGTTCCGTGAGTCTGACAACAAGCCCGACTGGATGATCCTCGACGCCGTTCCCGTGATCCCGCCGGAGCTGCGCCCGATGGTCCAGCTCGACGGCGGCCGCTTCGCAACGAGCGACCTGAACGACCTCTACCGTCGCGTGATCAACCGCAACAACCGCCTCAAGCGGCTGCTCGATCTGGGTGCGCCCGAGATCATCGTGAACAACGAGAAGCGGATGCTCCAGGAGGCCGTCGACGCGCTCTTCGACAACGGTCGTCGTGGCCGCGCGGTGACGGGCCCGGGCAACCGGCCACTGAAGTCGCTCTCCGACATGCTCAAGGGCAAGCAGGGCCGCTTCCGCCAGAACCTGCTCGGCAAGCGCGTCGACTACTCGGGCCGCTCGGTGATCGTGGCCGGCCCCGAGCTCAAGCTGCACCAGTGCGGCCTGCCGAAGATCATGGCGCTCGAGCTGTTCAAGCCGTTCATCATGAGCCGGCTCGTCGAGCGCAAGGCCGTGCAGAACATCAAGGCGGCCAAGAAGATGGTCGACTCGATGGTCCCCGAGGTCTGGGACGTGCTCGAGGAGGTCATCACCGAGCATCCGGTGCTGCTCAACCGCGCGCCGACGCTGCATCGCCTGGGCATCCAGGCGTTCGAGCCGCAGCTCGTCGACGGCAAGGCGATCCAGGTCCACCCGCTCGTCTGCTCGGCGTTCAACGCAGACTTCGACGGCGACCAGATGGCGGTGCATCTGCCGCTCTCGGTCGAGGCCCAGGCCGAGTGCCGGATCCTCATGCTCTCGAGCAACAACATCCTCTCGCCGGCCAGCGGCAAGCCGCTCGCGACGCCGTCACAGGACATGGTGATCGGGCTCTACTACCTGACCTACGCGATGGACGAGGAGCTCGTCAAGATCGTGCCCGGGAAGGACTCCCCGCTGCGCCTGTTCGGCTCGGTGGACGAGGTCCATCACGCCCTGGACAACGGCCTCTGGCTGCAGGATCCGGTCTGGTTCCGCCGCCCGTCGACGCTCGAGAAGTACGTCACCACGCCGGGCCGCGTGATCTTCAACGCGGCGATCGAGCAGACGCTCGTCGACACGCTCGACGGCACGTTCGTGCCGCAGGATCACGAGTGGGTCAACCACTCGCTGACCAAGCGCGAGGTCTCGGACTACATCTCGCGCCTCGTCGACACGTACGGCGCGGCGCGGATCGCACCGATCCTCGACGTGATCAAGGACCTCGGCTTCAAGTACGCCTCGCGGGCGGGGGTGTCGATCTCGAAGAACGACATCGTCGCACCGGACGCGAAGGAAGAGATCCTCGCGAAGTACGAGAACCTGGTCGAGGACATCAAGGGCCAGTGGCAGTTCGGCCTGATCACCGAGCAGGAGCGGCACGAGCAGGTCTGCAAGATGTGGACGCGCGCGACCGATGAGGTCGGCGACGCCATGACGGCCAACCTGTGGCGGCTCAACCCGATCTTCATGATGGCGAACTCGGGCGCCCGTGGCTCGTTCAAGCAGATCCGGCAGCTGGCCGGCATGCGCGGGCTGATGTCGAATCCGAAGGGCGAGACGATCGAGCGCCCGATCAAGGCCAACTTCATGGAAGGCCTGTCGGTTCTCGAGTACTTCATCTCCACCCATGGTGCCCGCAAGGGTCTCGCCGACACGGCGCTCCGCACGGCCGACTCGGGCTACCTGACGCGGCGCCTCGTCGACGTCTCGCAGGACGTCATCGTGCGCGACGACGACTGCGGCACGGCCGAGTCGATCGAGACGGAGCTCTACCGTCGCGAGCGCCCGAACCGGTCGCTCGTCGGCCGCGTGCTGGCCGAGCGGCTCGAGCTGGACGACCTCGTCTTCGACCCGAACACCCCGGTCGATGGCGATCTCTTCCACCGGCTGCTCGAGCACTACAGCGATCCGAAGGCCGACGTCAAGCTGAAGGTCCGCTCTGTCGTCAAGTGCGAGAGCGAGAGCGGCGTGTGCCGTAACTGCTACGGGTTCAGCATGGCGACCGGCGAGATGGCCGAGATCGGCGACGCGGTGGGCATCATCGCCGCCCAGTCGATCGGCGAGCCGGGCACCCAGCTGACGATGCGCACGTTCCATGAGGGCGGCGTCGCCGGCTCCGACATCACGCAGGGTCTGCCCCGCATCGTCGAGCTGTTCGAGGCGCGCAACCCGAAGGGTGCGGCGATCCTGACGCAGGTCTCGGGCGTCGTCGAGCGCGAGGACCACGACCGCGGCACGCGCATCACCGTGACTCCCCACACGCCCGAGGGCGATGAGGAGGTCGGGCTCGAGGAGCTCTACGCGATCCCGCGCCGCACGATCGTGCTCGTCCGGACCGGCGACGTCGTCGAGCGTGGCCAGCCGCTCACGGAGGGACCGCTCAACCCCTCCGAGCTGCTGCTGCTTCGCTCGGACGACACGCGCGTGACCGAGCTCTACATCGTCGGCGAGGTGCTGCGGGTGTACGAGAGCCAGGGCGTGGAGATCAACGACAAGCACATCGAGCTGATCGTGCGCCAGATGCTCAAGAAGGTGCGCGTGGATGACGCGGGCGAGACCCGGTTCCTGCCGGGCCAGCTCGTCGACCGCTCGCGCGTCTTGCGCGAGAACAAGCGCGTGCTCTCCGAGAAGGGCGAGCAGGCGGTCTACGAGCCGGTCATCCTCGGCATCACGAAGGCGTCGCTCGCGACCGAGAGCTTCCTCTCGGCCGCCTCCTTCCAGGAGACGACGAAGGTGCTCACGGACGCGGCGATCGAGGGCAAGATCGATCGCCTCAACGGCCTCAAGGAGAACGTGATCATCGGCAAGCTGATCCCGGCCTCGACCGGTCTGCGAGCCTACCGCCGGATCGAGATCAGCCCCGGCGAGGGTGCCGAGCTGTACGACCGCGAGCGCCTGCTCGCGGATGTCGCGGCGCAGATCACCGTCGACTCCGAGAGCGAGGCGCTGATGTTCGGGCCGGACGGCGAGTTCGGCTTCGAGGGCGCAGCGGCCACGGTCGAAGAGGAGTAAGCGCGGGTGGAAGGGCCCCCAGCCGCGAGGCTGGGGGCCCTTCTGCGTTTTCGGGCCGCGGCTCGGGGTGTGCGGCCTGCCGGTCGCGCTCCGCAGAGATGATCCGTGGGATGCGTTGCCTCGGCGTTTGATCGCGCGGAGGCACGGCGACCTCGTCTCTCGTTGGTGAGTCGGCCATCGCGGCCGAGCTGTCGTCGTGCTCGCCGGGCGGGCCCTGCGCGATCTCGGACGTGATATGCGCGTCCGCAGGCCTCCTCGTCGAGTGTTGTCGATTTCACTTCAAGATGGGGTTCATACGCGAAAGAACCGTTGCCGACCCCCACTGCAACTGGTAGGGTGCCCTCTGCTGTAGCAGGTCGACAGAAGGTTCGGGCCTGTAGAGGTGAGAACGAGGAGAGGGTCGAGATGGTCGACGGACTGCGCGGAAGTTGATCTGAGAGTCCTCTGTGCCGATTGCGTGGCGGCTAGTCGCGTGAGCGGTGCAGAGCACTCCTCATCACGCTCGGATCTTCACGTACCACAGATGGGTTCCCTCAACTGAGGGCTTGATGCCCGTCGCTCACGCCCGATAGATGACATAGCCGTAGTGCCGCCTCCCACGTGGCGTCGCGGGTCTGCCTATGTTTCAATCGGTCGCAAAGACGCGTGCAGCCTGGTTTCCTGATTCTCGGGCGGCTGTGCTTATCGCTGGCCTGTGGGTCCTCTGGATCGGGCTCGCCGCGAGTCTCGTCGTCGGCTCAGTCGGTTCTTCCTTCGATCCGGTGCTTGCGATCGCGGTCGTCACTGCGGCGGTCGTCAGCGAGCGGTTCAGCGTTCCCCTCACGCAACGGTTGGAGCTCACGGCTCTGACGCAGATCGTGCTCGTCCTGATCATGGCGAACCAGGTCTGGACGGCGATCATGGTCGCCATCGCGGCCGAGGTGTCGGCTGCGATCGGACTCGAGAATTGGCGGGAGCGGCTGCTCATCTGGATTCCGGCGCGTCCGAGCGAGGCAGCCATCGGGATCTGGGTGTTCGCGCTCACCCTCTCGCATGTGCCGAACCGCCAGCTTGCGATCACAGTCGCGGCTGTCGCGATGATCGGGATCAACATGCTGACGATCGCGTCGGTGTTTGCGATGCGCGACAAGCCGGCGCGTCAACCACTCGTCGACGGGCTCCGCGCGGAGCTCGCGGCGCTCCTCGCGCTGCCTCTGGTGTGGGGTGCAGTGCGTCTCTACGAGCAGTTCGGTGTCACGGCCGTCGTGGCCGCGCTCGGCCCTGTGATCCTTCTCCAGTATCTCTACCGCCTTTTCCAGGAGCGCGCCCAGGCGATCGACGCCGTCAACGAGTCGAGCCTGAGCTTCGCGATCGGCCTCGTGCGCGCGCTCGATGCCGCCGACCCGAGCACTGCGGGCCACTCCGCGCAGGTTGCCGTGTACGCGCGCGACGTCGCGCGCGAGATGGGCCACGACGAGGAGTACGCCTCTGCGATGCAGCTCGCCGCGCTCCTCCACGACATCGGCAAGGTCGGCGTGCAGACGCAGATCCTGCGCAAGGAGGACAAGCTCGACGAGGAGGAGTGGAACGAGGTGAAGCTCCATCCGGCCACGGGCGAGAGCATCGTCCGCGAGCTGCCGAGCTTCGACCGGATCGGCACCGTGATCCGCCATCACCACGAGCGACCCGACGGCAGCGGGTACCCCGACAGCCTGAGCGCGGGAGAGATCCCGCTCGGCTCGCTGATCATCGGGGTCGTCGACGCCTACTCGGCGATGGTGCAGAACCGCTTCTACAGCGCCGGGCGTGCGCCGCAGCAGGCGATCTCCGAGCTCGAGAAGAACGCCGGCCGGCAGTTCGACGCGGGAGTCGTCGGCGCGTTCGTTCACATTCTCGCGCGCGAGGGCGAGCCCTACCAGCGCGGCGAGACGGACGAGTTCAGGATGGACGTCCAGCGCGCGCAGGTGCTCGAGCAGCTCGGCCGCATCGACCGTCTGCATCGCGCGATCTGCCGCCTGTAGCGCGACCCGCCCGGCTCCGCTACCCTTCCCGCTGTTGCGCGGGCTGTGCCTGTGCGACGCCCAGCGTTTGCGGAGGCTCCGGCTCTCCGCTACTGTACGCGAGCGGCCCTTCGTGGGCCGTTTCTGTGCGCGCTCCGCGCGCTCGATCACGACCAGGGAACCGATGCCGACCGTCAATCAGCTCGTGCGTCATCCCCGCTCTCCGGAGCGGGCGAAGACCAAGACCCCCGCGCTCAAGGGCTCGCCCCAGAAGCGTGGCGTCTGCACGCGCGTGTACACCGTCACGCCGAAGAAGCCGAACTCGGCTCTTCGCAAGGTCGCCCGCGTGCGGCTGACGAACGGCATGGAGATCACCTGCTATATCCCGGGCATCGGGCACAACCTGCAGGAGCACTCGGTCGTGCTCGTGCGCGGCGGGCGCGTCAAGGACCTGCCCGGCGTGCGCTACAAGGTCATCCGCCACGCGCTCGACGCGTCGGGCGTGACCGACCGCAAGCAAGGTCGCTCGAAGTACGGCGCGAAGAAGGACGGCAAGTAATGCCGCGCCGCGCCGAGATCACGCCGCGTCCGCTCATCCCGGACCCGGTCCACAACTCCCGCCTCGTCACGCAGGTGATCAACCGCGTGATGATCGAGGGCAAGAAGGCAACCGCCGAGACGATCGTCTACGGCGCGCTCTCGCGCGTCGAGGAGAAGACCGGGCGCCCGGCCGTCGAGGTGCTCGAGCAGGCGATCAAGAGCGTCACCCCGCAGCTCGAGGTGCGCTCCCGCCGCGTCGGCGGCGCCAACTACCAGGTGCCGATCGAGGTCAAGGAGCGCCGGGCCCGCACGCTCGCGATCCGCTGGATCATCCAGTTCGCGCGCGATCGCCGCGAGAAGGAGATGGTCGACAAGCTCGCCGCCGAGATTCTCGACGCGACGAACCAGCAGGGCGGCGCGTTCAAGAAGAAGGACGACATCTACCGGATGGCGCAGGCCAACAAGGCCTTCGCGCACTACCGCTGGTAAGACGAGACACGATGGCCACCGTAGAGACACCCAAGGCTTCGCAGCCGCCCGGGATGGGCGACCTCGCCCGCTACCGCAACATCGGCATCATGGCCCACATCGATGCCGGCAAGACCACGTGCACCGAGCGCATCCTGTTCTACACGGGACGCACGCACAAGATCGGCGAGGTGCACGAGGGCGCGGCGACGATGGACTGGATGGCGCAGGAGCAGGAGCGCGGCATCACCATCACGTCCGCCGCGACGACCGCGTTCTGGCGGGACCATCGCATCAACATCATCGATACACCCGGGCACGTTGACTTTACGGTCGAGGTCGAGCGGTCGCTCCGCGTGCTCGACGGCGCCGTCGCGCTGTTCGATGCCGTGGCCGGCGTTCAGCCCCAGTCCGAGACGGTCTGGCGGCAGGCGGACAAGTACAAGGTCCCGCGAATCACCTTCATCAACAAGATGGATCGCGTCGGCGCCGACTTCCAGCACGCCGTCGCCACGATGGTCGATCGTCTGGGCGCGGTCGCGATTCCGATCCAGCTGCCGATCGGCGCCGAGGACGGCTTCATCGGGCTGATCGACCTCGTCGACCAGAAGGAGATCCGCTACTCGGACTCGCTCGGCAACACCTGGGAGGAGACCGAGATCTCCCCCGAGAACGCCGAGATGACGCGCGTCGCGCGCGAGAAGCTGATCGAGGCCGTCGCCGATCACAGCGAGGAACTGATGCTCGCGTTCCTCGAGGGCGAGGAGATCGAGCCGGACCTGCTCAAGGCCGCCATCCGCGCCGCCACGCTCGACCTCTCGATCACGCCCGTGCTCGCCGGCTCCGCGTTCAAGAACAAGGGCGTGCAGCCCCTGCTCGACGCCGTGCTCGCGTACCTGCCCTCGCCGCTCGACGTGCCCGAGATGCACGGCACCAATCCGCGCACCGGCGAGGACCTGGTCCGCATGGCGTCGCTCGACGAGCCGTTCTCGGCGCTCGCGTTCAAGATCATGAGCGACCCGTTCGTCGGCAAGCTGACCTATTTCCGCGTCTACTCCGGCAAGCTCAAGGCCGGCTCGCACATCTACAACACCGCGACCGACAAGAAAGAGCGCGTCGGCCGGATCCTGCAGATGCACGCGAACTCGCGCGAGGATCGCGACGAGGTCGGCGCAGGCGAGATCGCCGCGGCCGTCGGCTTCAAGCAGGTCACCACGGGCAACACGCTGTGCGACGAGAACGCGAAGATCCTGCTCGAGTCGATCGTCTTCCCCGAGCCCGTGATCAGCGTCGCCGTCGAGCCCAAGACGAAGGTCGACCAGGACAAGCTCGCGACCGGCCTCGGCCGCCTCGCGGAAGAGGATCCGACGTTCCGCGTGCACACCGACGAGGACTCGGGCCAGACGATCATCTCCGGCATGGGCGAGCTGCACCTCGAGATCATCGTCGACCGTCTCAAGCGCGAGTTCTCCGTCGACGCGACGGTCGGCAAGCCGCAGGTCGCGTACCGCGAGACGGTCCGCACCAAGGTCGAGAACGTGCAGGGCAAGTTCGTGCGCCAGACGGGCGGCCGCGGCCAGTACGGCGATGCGGTCATCGGCCTCGAGCCGAACCCCGGTCTGGGCTACGAGTTCGAGAACAAGATCGTCGGCGGTGCGATTCCCAAGGAGTACATCACCTCGGTCGACCAGGGGATCCGCGAGGCGATGCAGTCGGGCGTGCTCGCCGGCTACCCCGTCGTCGACGTCAAGGCGCGCCTCACCTTCGGCAGCTACCACGACGTCGACTCGAACGAGATGGCGTTCAAGATCGCAGGCTCGATGGCGTTCAAGAACGCGATGAAGAAGGCTCAGCCGGTCTTGCTCGAGCCGATCATGAAGGTCGAGGTCGAGACGCCCGAGGACTACATGGGCGAGGTCATGGGCGACATCAACTCGCGACGCGGGCAGGTGCAGGGTATGGCCCCGCGCGGGAAGACCCAGATCGTCACCGCCCGCGTCCCGCTCTCGCAGATGTTCGGCTACGTCGGGGATCTGCGCTCGAAGACCCAGGGTCGCGCGACCTACAGCATGGAGTTCGACGGGTACGAGGAAGTGCCGCGGTCGATCGCCGACGAGATCATCGCAAGTCGCTAATTTTCACCAGTCGTTTAGACGTAGAACACGTCAAGGAGTAAAGACGGGCTATGGCCAAGCAGAAGTTCGAGCGGACGAAGCCGCACCTCAACATCGGCACGATCGGTCACATCGACCATGGCAAGACCACCCTCACGGCAGCGATCACGAAGACGCTGGCCGGGCGGGTCGGCGGGTCGAACAAATACGTCGACTTCGGGTCGATCGACAAGGCACCGGAGGAGCGCGAGCGCGGCATCACGATCTCGACGGCGCACGTCGAGTATGAGACCGCCAAGCGCCACTACGCGCATGTCGACTGCCCGGGGCATGCCGACTACATCAAGAACATGATCACCGGAGCCGCGCAGATGGACGGCGCGATCCTGGTCGTGTCGGCCGCCGACGGCCCGATGCCGCAGACCCGCGAGCACATCCTGCTCGCGCGCCAGGTCGGCGTCCCGTACATCGTCGTGGCGCTCAACAAGGCCGACGTCGTCGACGACGAGGAGCTCCTCGAGCTCGTCGAGCTCGAGGTTCGTGAGCTCCTCTCGAAGTACGACTTCCCCGGTGACGACGTCCCCGTCGTGCAGGTCTCGGCGCTCAAGGCGCTCGAGGGCGACACGGCGTGGGAGGACAAGGTCATGGAGCTGATGGACGCCGTCGACTCCTACATCCCCGAGGCGGAGCGCGCGCTCGACCGGCCGTTCATGATGCCGATCGAGGACGTCTTCACGATCACCGGTCGCGGCACGGTCGTGACCGGCCGCATCGAGCAGGGCAAGGTCAACGTCGGCGACGAGGTCGAGAACGTCGGCATCCACCCGAAGACCGAGAAGACCACGGTCACGGGCGTCGAGATGTTCAACAAGTCGCTCGACGAGGGCCTCGCGGGCGACAACGCCGGCTGCCTGCTGCGTGGCATCAAGCGCGAGGACGTCGAGCGCGGCCAGGTGCTCGCGAAGCCGGGCTCGATCACCCCGCATACGGAGTTCGAGTCGCAGGTCTACGTGCTCTCCAAGGA
Source organism: Actinomycetes bacterium (assembly GCA_031361905.1). Taxonomy (GTDB): domain Bacteria; phylum Actinomycetota; class Thermoleophilia; order Gaiellales; family JALYLC01; genus JANLRV01. Next base: position 22,978 of record JANLRV010000068.1, on the reverse strand, counting down.
CGAGGGCGGCCGTCACACGCCGTTCTTCAAGGGCTATCGCCCGCAGTTCTACTTCCGCACGACGGACGTGACCGGCGACATCGAGCTGCCGGCCGGCGTCGAGATGTGCATGCCGGGCGACAACGCGACCATGAAGATCACGCTGATCCAGCCGATCGCCATGGACGAGGGTCAGCGCTTCACCATCCGCGAGGGCAGCCGCACCGTCGGCGCCGGCGCGGTCACCAAGATCATCAAGTAGCAGGGCCGAGGCAAAGGGAGAACCGCCGCACGCCCGCACCGAACGCAGCGGGAGGCACGTCGCAAGACGCGCCTCCCGCTCAACCCGGAGCGGACATCGCCGCAACGCATTCATGGCACAGCAGAAGATCCGCATCCGCCTCAAGGGCTACGACCACGCGCAGCTCGATCTGAGCGCCCGCTCGATCGTCGAGACCGCGCAGCGCACCGGCGCGACCGTGTCCGGGCCTGTTCCCCTGCCCACTGAGAAGAACGTGTACTGCGTGATCCGCGGTCCCTTCAAGGACAAGGACTCGCGCGAGCACTTCGAGATCCGCACGCACAAGCGGCTGATCGACATCCACCAGCCGAGCCCCAAGACGATCGACTCGCTGATGCGGCTCGAGCTTCCCGCGGGCGTCGACATCGAGATCAAGCTATGAGCGACACCGAGGACGCAGAGATCGAGGCCGTGGCCGCTGAGGCCGTGGCCGACGAGGCACCCGCAGAGGCAGCCGCCGCGGAGGACGCCCCCGTGGCCGACGCCGTCGAGCAGGCGCCCGCGGCCGAGGCCGTCGACGAGCCCGTCGCCGAGGTCGCGGAGGCGCCGGCCGAGCAGGCCCGCGTCGTCGAGGCCAAGGTGATCATCGGCCGCAAGCTCGGCATGACGCAGTTCTTCACCGAGGACGGTCGCACGGTCGCCGTCACGGTCGTCGAGGCGGGCCCGTGTCCCGTCGCGCAGGTCAAGACCAAGGACGCGAACGGTCACGACGCGATCCAGCTCGCGTTCGAGCACGTGCCCGCGCGCAAGATCTCCAAGGCCGAGATCGGCCATCTCTCGAAGAACGGCATCGAGCCGCACCGGCACCTGCACGAGTTCGCCGGTGCGTTCGACGCGTCGGTCGGCGAGACGGTGACGGTCGCGAGCTTCGCCCCCGGCGACTCGATCAAGGTCACGGGCCGCTCCAAGGGCAAGGGCTTCGCGGGCACGATCAAGCGGCACAACTTCAGCCGCGGCCCCAAGTCGCACGGCTCGCACAACTACCGTGGGCCCGGCTCGATCGGACAGTCCGCGACGCCGTCGCGCGTGCTCAAGGGCCTGCGCATGGCCGGTCACATGGGCGACGTGCCCGTGACCCAGCGCGGCCTGCAGGTGCTCGACTGCGACGCCGAGCGCAATCTCTTGCTGATCCAGGGCCCGGTTCCCGGCCCGACCGGCGGCATCGTCTTCGTGCGGGAGGATCTCTAGATGGCAGGGTTGACCGCACCGATCGTCGGTGGCAAGGGAACCGTCGAGCTCGAGGCGCACGTCTGGGGCGTCGAGGCGCACCGCACGCTGCTGCACGAAATGGTCCGGGCCGAGGGGCTCGAGCGCCGTCAGGGCACGCACGAGACGAAGACGCGCGCGCGCGTCGCCGGCGGTGCCGCCAAGCCGTGGCGCCAGAAAGGCACCGGCCGTGCACGCCAGGGCACGACGCGCGCGCCGCAGTGGAAGGGCGGTGGCGTGGTCTTCGGGCCGCACGCACGCGACCACAGCGTGAAGGTCAACCGCAAGGCCCAGCAGAAGGCCCGCGTCTCGGCGCTCTCGCAGCACGCGCGGCTCGGCACGCTCGGCGTCTTCGACGGGGCGGCCTTCACCGAGCCGAAGACCAAGGACGCGGTCAAGCTGCTCACCGGCTTCACGCACGAGCTGCCCCTCGTCGTCTTGATCCACGAGGACGAGCTGGCAGCGGCCATGTCGTTCCGCAACTTCGAGCGCACGATCGTGGCCACGGGCTCCGACATCGGCGTGACCGAGCTCCTGTGGGCTCGCAGCCTGCTGATCTCGAGCGCCGCGCTCTCCGAGCTCCAGGGGGCATTCCAGTGACGTCCGTTCTCGCAGACCCGCGCCACGTGATCCTCGAGCCCGTCGTGAGCGAGAAGAGCTACAGCTTGATCGCGTTCAACAAGTACACGTTCAAGGTCCACCCGGATGCGCACAAGACGCAGATCCGGCAGGCCATGGAGCAGCTCTTCGGCGTGCATGTCGAGGACGTCAAGGTGATCAAGGTGCCGCCGAAGCCGAAACGCCGGGGCGCCATCAAGGGCAAGAAGCCCGGGTTCAAGAAGGCGATCATCAAGCTCCGCGAGGGCGACTCGATCGAGCTGTTCGAAGGAGCCCGCTAATGGCCGTCCGTCAATTCAAGCCCACGAGCCCGGGTCGTCGCTTCATGACGATCTCGGACTTCGCCGAGATCACGCGCTCCGAGCCGGAGAAGAGCCTGCTCGCGCCGATCCACCGCACCGGTGGCCGCAACAACAACGGCCGCATCACGACGCGGCACCAGGGCGGCGGCCACAAGCGCCGCTACCGGGTGATCGACTTCAAGCGCCGGAAGGACGGCGTGCCGGCGAAGGTCGCCTCGATCGAGTACGACCCCAACCGCACGACGCGCATCGCGCTTCTGCACTACGTCGACGGCCACAAGGCCTACATTCTCGCGCCGGCAAAGCTCGAGGTCGGGGCGATGGTGCAGTCCGGCGCGGATGCCGACATCAAGGTCGGCAACTGCCTGCCGCTCTCGGCGATGCCGACCGGCACCACCGTGCACGCGATCGAGATGCGGCCCGGCCAGGGCGCGCTGATGGCCCGTTCGGCGGGCGCGAGCGCACAGCTCGTCGCACGCGAGGACGGCCGCGCGCTGCTGCGCCTGCCGTCCGGCGAGCTCCGGCGCGTGCCGGACACCTGCCGCGCCACGATCGGCGTGCTCTCGAATGCAACGCACCAGAACGAGTCCGGCGGCAAGGCGGGCCGCTCGCGCTGGCTCGGCAAGCGCCCGACCGTGCGCGGCTCGGCGATGAACCCGGTCGACCACCCGCACGGCGGCGGCGAGGGCAAGTCGAAGGGCGGACGCCATCCGGTCACGCCATGGGGCAAGCCGACGCTCGGCGCCCGGACCCGGGACAAGAAGAAAGCGAGCTCGCGCGAGATCGTGCGCGGCCGCAAGCGCGGAAAGGGCAGAGGGTAATAGATGTCGCGTAGCTCGAAGAAGGGTCCGTTCGTCGAGGAGCGCTTGCTCAAGCGCATCGACGAGATGAACGAGACCCGCTCGAAGAAGATGATCAAGACCTGGTCGCGCACCTCCACGATCTTCCCGGAGATGGTCGGCCACACGATCGCGGTGCACGACGGGCGCAAGCACGTGCCCGTGTTCGTCAGCGAGTCGATGGTCGGGCACAAGCTCGGCGAGTTCGCGCCCACGCGCACCTATCGCGGGCATGCCGACAAGCAGGCGAAGCGAAAGTAATCGTGGCGACCACTGACTCCCCAGAGATCGTGCGCGTCCGCGCGCAGGCACGCTTCGTGCGCTTCTCGGCGCGCAAGGCGCGGCTCGTGCTCGACCAGGTGCGCGGCAAGAGCCTGCGAAAGGCCGAGGCGACGCTGCTGTTCTCGCCGAAGTTCGCCTCCAACGAGGTGCTCAGCCTGCTGCGCTCCGCCGCGGCCAATGCTCGCGAGCAGCACTCGATCCCGGCCGATGAGCTCGTGATCGACTCCTGCTTCGCCGACGTCTCGAAGACGCTCTTCCGCTTCCAGCCCCGTGCGCGAGGGCGGGCGGGCAAGATCCGCAAGCGCTCGTGCCACATCACCCTCGTGCTCCGGCACGAGCCGCAGGCCGGCTCGGCGACGAGCAAGGCAGCCGCCACGGCGGTCGCCGAGGCGCCGAAGAGGAAGTCGGCCGCGCAGGCGACGATCGAGACCGAGAGCAAGCGTCCCCGCACGCGCAAGGCCGTCGAGAAGCCGGCCGCGGAGACTGCGGTTGCCGAGACGGTGGCCGAGCCGAAGAAGCCGGCTGCACGCAAGCCCGCGGCGAAGAAGCCCGCTGCCGCAAAGCCGGCCGCCGCGAAGAAGCCCGCTGCCAAGCCGGCAGCCGCGGCCGACGCCGCAGCCGCCGAGAAGCCCAAGCGAGCGCGCGCCAAGAAGGAGCCGACGGCCGAGCCGAAGGCTGCACCCGACAAGGTTGAGGAGGCCTGATGGGTCAGAAGATCCACCCGAGCGGCTTCCGCATCGGGATCATCCATGACTGGAAGTCGAACTGGTTCTCCGAGAAGGAGTTCGGCAAGTACCTGATCGAGGACGTGCGCGTCCGCGACCACATCCGCGGCAAGCTGGCTCACGCCGGCCTCTCGGACATCCACATCCGCAAGGATGCCCAGCGCATCACGATCGACATCTTCACGGCCCGTCCGGGCATCGTGATCGGCAAGTCGGGAAGCGAGGTCGAGGCGCTTCGCCAAGACCTGCACACGCTTACCGGCAAGGCGATCCACGTCAACATCAACGAGATCAAGCGGCCAGAGCTTGACGCCAACCTCGTCGCCCAGTCGATCGCCGAGCAGCTGCAGAACCGCGTCTCGTTCCGGCGCGCGATGAAGCGCTCCCTCGCGTCCGCGATGCGCTCCGGCGCCCAGGGCGTGAAGGTCCGCTGCGGCGGACGCCTCGGCGGTGCCGAGATGTCCCGCTCGGAGCAGTACTCCGAGGGCCGGGTCCCGCTGCACACGCTGCGCGCCGACATCGACTACGGGTTCGCCGAGGCCAAGACGACGTTCGGTCGCATCGGCGTGAAGGTCTGGATCAACAAGGGCGAGATCATGCCCGCCGGCTACTCGGGCGCCATGCAGCAGACGACGCGCCTCGGCGAGGTCGACGCGCGCCGGCGGCGTGGCATGACTACGGTGACCGAGGATGCCGGTCCGTCGCGGCCCGAGCGCGGTCGTCGCCAGGGTGGCGGCGGCGGTCCTGGTGGCGGACGTGGCCCCGGTGGCCCGGGCGGTGGCGGTCCCGGTGGAAACCGCGGACGCGCCGGTGGCGGTCCCGGCGGCAATCGCGGCCGCGGCCCGGGTGGCCAGCAGCAGGGTCCGAGCGGTCCGTCGGCGCCCATCGGTCGCCGGGCGCCCGATCGCAAGCGCCCCGTGCAAGAGGCTCCGCCGCTCGAGACGCCGCCTGTGCAGGCGCCACCCGTCGAGGCTCCCGCTCCCGCGGCGCCCGCCGTCGACGCGACGCCGACCGGCGGGGAGGAGTAGACGATGCTGCTACCCCGCAAGTTCAAGTACCGGAAGCAGCAGCGCGGCCGCCGCACCGGCACGACCAAGGGCCACGCCCAGGTGCTGTTCGGCGAGTACGGGCTGAAGACGCTCGAGGCCGCCTGGATCACGAACCGCCAGATCGAGGCGGCTCGTATCGCGATGACGCGCAAGATCAAGCGTCGTGGCAAGGTCTGGATCACCGTCTTCCCCGACAAGCCGGTGACGCAGAAGCCGCTCGAGACCCGCATGGGCTCGGGCAAGGGCTCGCCTGAGCGCTACGTGGCCGTGGTCAAGCCGGGCCGCGTGATGTTCGAGCTCGCCGGAGTGGACGAGGAGCTCGCGCGTGAGGCGATCCGCCTCGCGGCGCGCAAGCTGCCCGTGAAATGCAAGTTCGTGAAGCGCGAGGGGGATCTCTTCGATGGCTGATGAGACCACGCAGCTGACTGACGAGGAGATCGTCAACAAGCTCGAAGAGAACCGAAGAGAGCTATTCAACCTGCGCTTCCAGCACGCCACGGGAGCGCTCGAGAACACCGCGCGGCTCGCGCTCGTGAAGAAGCAGATCGCCCGCTTGCTCACCGTGCAGCACCAGCGGATCCTCGCGAAGGAGTCAGGGTAAGACATGGCAGACGACGAGAAGACGGCAGAGGAGGAGGTGACCGAGGTGGCAGCTGAAGCTGAGCCCGCCGCGGAGGCCCCTGCCGCCGATGAGGCGCCTGTCGCCGAGGCACCCGCTGCCGAAGAGAAGCCGAAGGCCAAGCGCGCGCCGGCGAAGAAGGCCGCCGCGCCCGCCGCCGAGGCGAAGCCGAAGCCGAAGCGCTCAACGCGCCCGAAGGTGGCGAAGAAGGCGGTCGTCAAGGAGCGCGGCGAGTTCAAGCGCGTGCCGCGACCCGTGCGCGAGCAGGGGCTCCGCAAGGAGCGCCGCGGCCTCGTCGTCTCGGCTGCGCCCGACAAGACGATCGTCGTGCGCGTCGATTCGGCCAAGCCGCATCCGAAGTACAAGAAGATCGTGCGCCGCTCGAACAAGCTCCACGCGCACGATGAAACCAACACTGCGGGCGTCGGTGACACCGTGCGCATCGTCGAGTGTCGTCCCCTCTCGAAGACGAAGAACTGGCGTCTTGTCGAGATCGTCGAGCGCGCGAGGTAATGGCCGATGATCCAGACTGAATCCCGTCTCCGCGTCGCCGACAACACGGGCGCGCGCGAGATCCTCTGCATCCAGGTCCGCGGTGGCTCCCGACGGCGCTACGCGCGCGTCGGCGACGTGATCGTGGCCACCGTCAAGCAGGCGACCCCGAACGGCACCGTCAAGAAGGGCGAGGTCGTGACCGCGGTCGTCGTGCGCACCAAGAAGTCGTTCGCACGCGACGACGGCACCTACATCGCGTTCGACGAGAACGCGGCCGTGATCATCGACGGCGGCAACAACCCGCGCGGCACGCGCATCTTCGGGCCGGTCGCCCGCGAGCTGCGCGAGCGCAACTTCATGCGGATCGTCTCGCTCGCCCCGGAGGTGCTCTAGATGGCCGCCACCAAGACCCCCGAGCGACACAAGCTCAAGCTGCGCAAGGGCGATACCGTCGAGGTCATCACCGGCAAGGACCTCGGGCGTCGCGGCGCGATCCTCGAGGTGCTCCCCGAGCGCAACCGCGCGATCGTCGAGCGCATCAACATCGCCAAGCGACACACCAAGCCGCGCCCCATCCAGGGAACCCGCGGTGCGCAGATGAGCCCGGGCGGCGTGCTCGACAAGGAGATGCCGATCCGCATCGACAACCTCGCGCTCGTCTGCCCGTCGTGCGACAAGCCGACCCGGGTCGGCCTGCGGCTGCTCGAGAACGGCGAGAAGGTGCGTCACTGCCGCCGGGCAGGCTGCCGCAAGGACATCGAGAGCAAGAAGACGAAGTGACCGAGACACTGACACGACCACGGCTGCGCGCCCGCTACGAGGCGGACGTCCTGCCTGCCCTGACGGAGCGCTTCGGCTACACGACGCCGATGCAGGTTCCGCGCCTCGTCAAGATCACGCTGAACATGGGCGTCGGCGAGGCCAAGACGAACTCGAAGGTGCTCGACGAGGCGCTCGGACAGCTCGCGACGATCGCGGGCCAGAAGCCCATCTCGACGATCGCGAAGAAGTCGATCGCCGGCTTCAAGCTCCGCGAGGGGGTGCCGATCGGTGCCAAGGTGACGCTGCGCGGCGCCCGCATGTGGGAGTTCCTCGACCGCATGACGTCGATCGCGCTCCCGCGCGTGCGCGACTTCCGGGGGCTCAACCCGCAGTCGTTCGACGGCCGTGGCAACTACAGCCTCGGCGTGCGCGAGCAGATCATCTTTCCGGAGATCGACTACGACAAGATCGACGTCGTGCGCGGTCTCGATGTGACGATTACGACAACGGCCAAGACGGACGAAGAGGCTCGCGAGCTGCTTCGCGCGCTCGGCTTGCCGTTCAGGGAGGCATGACGTGGCGAAGACCTCGCTTCGAGTGAAGGCCGCGAGGCCGCAGAAGTACCCGACGCGCGCGTACACCCGCTGTGCCAAGTGCGGGCGTCCGAAGGCCGTCTACCGGAAGTTCGGGCTCTGCCGCATCTGCTTGCGCGAGCTCGCACACCAAGGCGTGATCCCCGGCATGACGAAGTCGAGCTGGTGATCCGATGCTGAGTGACCCCGTCGCCGACATGCTCACGCGCATCCGGAACGCCAACCTCGCGCGCCACGAGACGGTGCAGATGCCGACCTCGAAGCTGAAGGTCGAGATCGCGCGCGTGCTGCATGAGGAGGGCTACATCGAGGCCTTCTCCGTCAGCAAGGGCGAGCCCTTCGACCTGCTCGCCGTCACGCTCAAGTACGCTGACGACCGGCGGCGCGTGATCCAGGGCATCAAGCGCATCTCCAAGCCCGGCCGCCGAATCTACGCCAAGGCCGACCGTCTGCCGAAGGTGCTCGGCGGTCTCGGCACCGCGATCCTGTCCACTCCCACCGGCGTGATCACGAGCCGCGATGCCGCCAAGCACGGCATCGGCGGCGAAGTGCTCTGCTTCGTCTGGTAGCCGAATGTCCCGTATTGGAAGAGCCCCCATCCCCGTGCCTGCCGGCGTCGAGGTCACCCTCTCGCCCGGTCGCGTCTCCGTGAAGGGGCCCAAGGGCGAGCTCGAGCAGGCGATCGATCCGAACATGACGGTCGCGCTCGACGACGGCGTCGTGACGGTCACGCGCCCGACGGACCGCGGGCCGCATCGCTCGCTCCATGGCCTCACCCGCACGCTCGTCGCGAACATGGTCGAGGGCGTCACGAACGGCTTCGCGAAGACGCTCGAGATCCAGGGCGTCGGCTATCGCGCCGCGCTCAAGGGCCAGTCGATCGAGTTCGCGCTCGGCTACTCGCACTCGATCGTCGTCGACCCGCCGAGCGGGATCCAGTTCGAGGTTCCCGTGCCCACTCAGGTGATCGTGCGCGGGATCGACAAGCAGGCAGTCGGCCAGGTCGCCGCGGATATCCGCAAGCTGCGGAAGCCCGAGCCCTACAAGGGCAAGGGCATCCGCTACCAGGGCGAGGTCGTGCTGCGCAAGGTCGGTAAGCGAGCATGAAAATCACCAAGGAACAACGACGTCTTCGTCGCCACCGTCGCGTGCGCGGCAAGGTGGAGGGCACGGCCGCGAAGCCGCGGCTCGCCGTCTACCGGTCGAGCAAGGGCATCTACGCTCAGGTGATCGACGATCTGACGGGCACGACGCTCGTCTCTGCTTCGACGCTCGGCCTCAAGTCGCAGAGCGGCACGAAGTCCGAGAAGGCGGCCGAGGTCGGCAAGCTCGTCGCGCAGCGCGCGAAGGATGCCGGCATCGCCACGGTGGTCTTCGATCGTGGAGGCTATCTCTATCACGGGCGCGTCAAGGCGCTCGCCGACGGTGCCCGCGAGGGCGGGCTGGAGTTCTAGTGAACGTGCCCTGTCTCGAAATCTCTGTGTCGCGACGGCACCGCCTGGATGGCTCGGAGACGCCCCGGCGCCTTGCCCATGCGACGACTGAGCATGTGCTGCGACGCCGCGGCGCCTCCGAGCCATCCATGCGGCACCCTCACAAGCAAACATCTTCCGAGACAGGACACTAATGGGTCGTATTCCTCAGGAGAGGGACGGGCGCGAGCTGCAGGAGCGCGTCGTCGAGATCAACCGCGTGGCCAAGGTCGTCAAGGGCGGGCGGCGCTTCTCGTTCACGGCGCTCGTCGTCGTGGGTGACGAGGAGTCGCAGGTCGGCGTCGGCTACGGCAAGGCGAACGAGGTGCCGCTGGCGATCTCGAAGGCCGTCGACGATGCCAAGAAGAACCTCTTCACCGTCAAGCGCAACCGCTCGTCGATCCCGCACGAGTCGCTCGGCGTCTTCGGTGCCGGCCGCGTGCTGCTCAAGCCGGCGAGCCCCGGCACCGGCGTGATCGCCGGCGCGGGCGCCCGTGCGGTGCTCGAGCTCGCGGGCATTCGCGACATCCTCGCGAAGTCGCTCGGCTCGCAGAACCCGATCAACCTCGTGCGCGCGACCGAGCAGGGCCTGCGCCAGCTGCGCCGTCCCGAGGACGTCGCCAAGCTGCGCGGCAAGGCCGTGCACGAGATCCTGCCGCACGTGATCCGCGCGGCCCCCGCCGCGGAGGACAGCTGATGGCGGTTCGCGTCACCCAGATCCGGTCGCAGATCGGCACGAAGCAGGACCATCGCGGCACGCTGCGGGCCCTCGGGCTCGGGCGCATCAACTCGTCGCGCGTGCATGAGGACACCCCCTCGCTGCGCGGCATGCTGCACAAGATCGGCTACCTCCTCAAGGTCGAGGAAGATGTCGCTGCACCCAAGGACGCGAAGAAATGACGGAAGAGCGCATCGGTCTCCACAACCTCTCGCCCGCGAAGGGCAGCCAGCACTCGCGCAAGCGGGTCGGCCGGGGCACCGGCTCGGGCAAGGGGAAGACGTCTGGTCGCGGTCAGAAGGGCCAGCTCTCCCGCTCGGGCTCGCACCGCATGCGCGCCGGCTTCGCCGGTGGGCAGATGCCGATCCAGATGCAGCAGGGCAAGCTGCGCGGCGCGACGTCCAAGGACGCGATGCCGATCGGCCCGTTCCGCACGTTCACGCAGGGCGTCAACGTCGCGACGCTCGGTGAGCGCTTCGAGGCCGGCGCCGAGGTCACGCCCGAGACGCTGATGGCCGCGCGCGTGCTCCGGCACCTGCGGCATCCCGTCAAGATCCTCGGCAACGGCGAGCTGACCGTGGCGCTGACCGTCAGCGCGCACGGCTTCTCGGCCAGCGCGCGGCAGAAGATCGAGGCTGCCGGCGGCTCGGTCGTCGTGCTCGGAGGAGCCGACGAGGTCGAGGTCTCCGACGTGGCCGTGGTCGAGGAGACGGTGGCACCCGAAGCCGCAGCTGAAACTGAGATCGTCGAGGACGACCCGGAGGCCTGATGCTGAGCGCGCTGCTCAATGCCTGGCGCACGCCTGATCTGCGCAAGCGCCTGATCTTCACGTTCGCGATCGTCGCGCTCTACCGCGTCGGCTCGTGGCTCCCGACGCCGGGCGTCAACACGGCGACGTTGAAGGATTTCTTCAACAACGGGTCAGGCTCCGGGGGCATCCTCGGCGTGCTCAACACGTTTGCCGGCGGCGCCCTCTCGAATCTCTCCCTGTTCGCGCTCGGGATCATGCCGTACATCACGGCGTCGATCATCGTCCAGCTGATGACGACGGTGATCCCGCAGCTCGAGGCCATGCAGAAGGAAGGTGAGGGCGGCCAGAAGCGAATCACGCAGTACACGCGCTATGGCACCGTCGGCCTCGCCGTGCTGCAGTCGGCCGGATACACCTACGCCTTCGAGAGCGGGCTCTTCGGGCAGGATCTGCTGCCCAACCTCTCGCTCGGCAACTTCATCCTGATCGTGACGACGCTGACGGCGGGCACGACGCTCTTGATGTGGCTCGGCGAGCTGATCACGCAGCGCGGCGTGGGCAACGGCATCTCGCTCTTGATCTTCGCCTCGATCCTGACCTCCGGCCCGACCGCGATCAGCGCCTGGATCAACGGCGGCACGTTCGAGCGGCTCTCGCTGCCGATCGTCACGCTCGGCGTGATCCTCGCCGTCGTGTACATCAACGAGGGGCAGCGGCGCATCCCCGTGCAGTATGCGAAGCGCCAGGTCGGCCGCCGCATGACCGCGGGCGGTGCGACGTACCTGCCGCTGCGGGTCAACATGGCCGGCGTGATCCCCGTGATCTTCGCGGTCGCGGTGCTGTTCTTCCCTCCGACGGTCGCGCAGCTCGTCGGCGCGAACGGCGTCGCGCGCTTCCTGCAGCCGGGCGGATGGCCGGCGACGATCTTCGAGTTTTTCCTGATCGTCGGCTTCACGTTCCTCTACACGGCCGTGATGTTCAACCCGATCGAGCAGGCGGACAACCTGAAGAAGTACGGCGGCTTCATCCCCGGCGTGCGTCCCGGTCGTCCGACCGCCTCGTATCTCGATCGCGTGCTCACGCGCCTGACCCTGCCGGGTGCGATCTACCTCGGCATCATCGCGGTCCTGCCGACCCTCTTCATCAAGTACGCCGGCTTCTCGCAGGCGACCTCGCAGGCGATCGGCGGCACGTCGATCCTGATCGTCGTCGGCGTCGCGCTCGACGCGATGCGCCAGATGGAGTCGCAGATGATGATGCGCCACTACGAGGGCGTGCTGAAGAAGTGAGCGACCTCCTCGCCGTGCTGCTGTTCGGCCCGCCGGGCGCGGGCAAGGGCACGCAGGCCGCGGCGCTCGCAGCCGCGACGCGCATGCCGCACATCGCGACCGGCGACATGTTCCGCGAGAATCTGAAGAACCACTCCGAGCTCGGGCAGCAGGCGCGTTCCTACATGGACCGCGGCGCGCTCGTGCCCGACGAGGTGACGATCAGCATGCTCGTGGAGCGCATCGGCGAGCCCGACGCGGAGCGCGGATTCCTGCTGGACGGCTTCCCGCGCAACGCCGTGCAGGCGCACGCGCTCGACACGATGCTCGGTGAGCAGGACGCGCGCGTCGCGGGCGTGCTCTCGATCGAGGTCCCGGACGACGAGCTCGTCGAGCGCATCGCCGGCCGGCGGACGTCCCGCGCCTCGGGCAAGACCTTCCACGTCGATCTGCTCCCACCCGAAGGGCCGAACGGCGAGAACGGCGCGGCCGATCTCTACCAGCGCGATGATGATCGTGAGGACGTCGTGCGTCACCGCTTGAACGTCTTCCACGAGCAGACCGCGCCGGTGCTCGAGCACTACCGCGCGCTCGGCACTCCGATCGTGAAGGTCGACGGCGCGCGCAGCCGCGAGCTCGTCGAGGCCGACCTGCTCGCCGCGATCCGCTCGCTCACGGAGCGCGCTCCCGACGGCGTCTGACCATCGTCCGCCGATGATCATCCGCAAGTCACACAAGGACCTCGACCGGATCGCCGACGCCGGGTCGATCGTCGCGCGCTGTCACGAGCTTCTGCGCTCGCAGGCGAGGCCGGGGACGACGACGGGCGAGCTCGACGCGATCGCCGAGGCGTTCATCCGCGACGAGGGAGGGGTGCCGACGTTCAAGGGCTACCTCGGCTTCACCGGCTCGATCTGCGTGTCGCCGAACGAGATGGTCGTGCACGGCATCCCCGGCCCCTACGCGCTGCGCGACCGAGACGTGCTCTCGGTCGACATCGGCGTGACGCTGAAGGGGTGGGTGGCAGACTCCGCGCTGACCTTCGTGATCGGCGACGCGCCCGCGCCGGAGGACGTGCAGCGGTTTCTCGAGACATGCCGCCTCTCGCTCTTCGACGCGATCGAGCAGTGCGTCCCCGGCCGCCGGCTGTCGGATATCGGCCACGCCGTGCAGACGCGCGTCGAGGGGCAGGGGTACGGCGTGATCCGCGAGCTCGTGGGCCACGGGGTCGGCAGGAAGATGCACGAGGCGCCCCAGATCGCGAACTACGGCGAGCCCGGCAAGGGGCCCGAGCTGAAGCCGGGAACCGTCCTCGCGATCGAGCCGATGATCACGATGGGACACCACGCGATCCGGCCCGACGAGCACGATGGCTGGTCGATCTACTCGGCCGACGGCTCGCTCACCGCGCACTTCGAGCACACCGTCGCGGTGACCGAGGACGGGCCCCGCGTGCTGACGCGCCACGAGGGCCACTCGCCCGTCGACGACGTGGTCGTATGAACCGTTTGAAGACCATCTCGTGCGCGCCTCACGCCGCCGGTTCTCTGCTACGATCCGTCATCGCGGTCGCTGCTGCATGCACTCGCATGCGCGGTGGCGATTGGTGTGTCTCCATCGGAAACCGAGGGATTTCGTGAAGGTCAGGGCCAGCGTTAAAGCAATGTGCGACAAGTGCCGCGTCATCCGTCGCCATGGGCGCGTGATGGTCATCTGCACGAACCCACGCCACAAGCAGCGGCAGGGCTGACGCATGGCTCGTATCGCCGGAATCAACCTGCCCCGTGAGAAGCGCGCCGAGATCGGGCTCACCTACATCTTCGGGATCGGCCGCTCGACCTCGCAGAAGATCCTCGAGTCGCTCAAGATCGGCCGCGACACGAAGATCCGCGACCTCACCGAGGAAGAGGTCGGCAAGCTTCGCGCGTTCATCGACGCGAACGTGACCGTCGAGGGCGACCTCCGGCGCGAGCGAACGCAGAACATCAAGCGCCTGATGGAGATCGGCTGCTATCGCGGCCTGCGGCATCGCCGCGGCCTGCCGGTCAACGGCCAGCGCACCAAGACCAACGCCCGCACCCGCAAGGGGCCGAAGAAGACCGTCGGCAAGCAGCGCAAGAAGTAGTCGATGGCGCATCCGCATTCGGATGCGCCTCAGAGAAAGGATCGAGGGACACCTTTGCCTCCTGCCCCCCGCCGAGCCGCAGCCCGCGGCCGCACCCGGCGCAAGGCCCGCAAGAACATCGCGATCGGCCAGGCGCATATCAAGAGCAGCTTCAACAACACGATCGTCGCGCTCACTGACCGTGAGGGCAACGTGATCGTGTGGAAGTCTGCCGGCGCCGCCGGGTTCAAGGGCTCCCGCAAGTCGACTCCCTTCGCCGCTCAGGTGACGGCCGACGCTGCCGCCCGCGAGGGCATGGAGCACGGCCTGCAGAAGGTCGAGGTGTTCGTCAAGGGCGCCGGCTCCGGCAAGGAGACCGCCGTGCGGGCGCTCCAGGCGGCCGGCCTCGAGATCATCTCGAACAAGGACGTCACGCCGCAGGCTCACAACGGCTGCCGCCCCCGCAAGCGACGGAGGGTCTGAGCCGTGGCTCGCGAGACTGATCCCAAGTGCAAGAAGTGCCGCCGTGAGGGCATGAAGCTGTTCCTCAAGGGCGAGCGCTGTCTCACCGAGAAGTGTGCCGTCGAGCGCCGCGCGTACCCGCCCGGCCAGCATGGCCGCGGGCGCATCAAGCAGTCCGAGTACCTGCTGCAGCTTCGCGAGAAGCAGAAGATGCGCCGCTACTACGGCGTCCTCGAGAAGCAGTTCGCGAACTACTACGCGAAGGCGAGCCAGAAGCAGGGAATCACGGGAGAGAACCTTCTCCGCCTGCTCGAGACGCGGCTCGACAACGTCGTCTATCGCCTCGGCTTCGCGGCCTCGCGCGCCCAGGCGCGCCAGCTCGTTCGCCACGGCCACTTCGACGTCAACGCGAAGCGCGTCAACATCCCCTCGTTCCACGTCCGACCGGACGACCTGATCACGCTCCATCCCAACTCCTCGGCGCAGGCCGTGGTGCGCGACGCGACCGACCTCACGTCGTCCGTCGCCTCGTGGCTGCTCGCCGACCACGACAACCTGACCGGCAAGGTCATCCGCATGCCCGAGCGCGTCGAGATCGACACGCCCGTGCAAGAGCAGCTGATCGTCGAGCTCTACTCCAAGTAGCCCGACCGCCGACCCGCCCGACCGCCGACCGCCGAAAGATACGATGCCTGCACTGCTGGACTTCCATACGCCCAAGATCGCCCACCAAGACGAGAGCGACAACGTCGGCACGTTCGTGATCGAGCCGCTCGAGCGCGGCTTCGGACACACCTACGGCAACTCTCTCCGTCGCGTGCTGCTGTCGTCGATCGAGGGCACCGCCGTCACCTCCGTCAAGATCGAGGGCGTCGCGCACGAGTTCTCCTCGATCAAGGGCGTCCGCGAGGATGTCACCGACATCATCCTCAACCTCAAGGAGCTCGTCGCCGTGCTGCACGGCGACGTCTCGGACGTCGAGGCGCGGATCCTCAAGGAGGGTCCGGGCGTCGTCACCGCCGGTGACATCGACGCCTCGAGCGAGCTCGAGATCCTCAACCGCGACCTCGAGATCTGCCACCTCGCGGAGGGTGCGCGACTCGAAATGTCGATGACCGTCGCGCGTGGCCGGGGCTACGTCTCTGCGGACGGAAACAAGGGGCCCGAGACGACGATCGGGATGATTCCGGTCGACTCGATCTTCTCGCCGGTGCGCCGCGTCTCGGTCGCCGTGCAGACGGCGCGCGTCGGTCAGCGGACCGACTACGACCGCCTCACGCTGACGGTCGTCACCGACGGCTCGATCTCGCCCAAGGATTCGGTCGAGCAGGCCGCCGAGGTGCTGATCCGTCAGCTCGCGATCTTCACGAGCATCGACACGAGCGACCTCTCGAGCCTCGTCGCCGCCGCCGCACCGGTCGGCGTGATCGAGGCCGAGGTGCCCCAGGCGAACGGGATGGAGAACATCCTGATCGAGGAGCTCGAGCTCGGCGTGCGCAGCTATAACTGCCTCAAGCGCGTCGGTATCGAGACGATCGGCGACCTCGTCGCGAAGTCTGAGCAGGAGCTCGCGGCGATCCCGAACTTCGGCAAGAAGTCGATCGAAGAGGTGCGCGAGACGCTCGGCGCTCACGGCCTCAAGCTCCGAGGTGACGAGTAATGCGCCATCAGAAGCGCGGACGCAAGCTCGGCCGCAACAGCGCGCAGCGCAAGGCGCTGTACTCGGGTCTTGCCAGCCAGCTGATCGAGCACGGGCGCATCAAGACCACCCTCGCGAAGGCGAAGGAGGTCCGCCCGGTTGCCGAGCAGATGATCACGCTCGGCAAGCGCGGCGACCTGCACGCACGCCGTCAGGCCGTCGCCTTCCTTCGTCAGAAGCCGATCGTGAAGCACCTCTTCGACGAGATCGCACCGCGCTACGCGGAGCGGAACGGCGGCTATACGCGGATCGTCAAGATCGGCATGCGTCAGGGCGACGCGGCCGAGATGGCGTACATCGAGCTGGTCTGAGACCACCCGTCGAGTGGGGTCCGAGTCCATCGCCTCTTCGGTCGGAACGGATGCCTATCGGCTTCCTCTTCCCGACGGCTGGGCCGACCACACGGTCATCACGATCGCGGGTGCCGCGAGCGCCGACGGCTTCGCGCCGAACGTGGTCGTGACCCGGCAGCCGCTCTGCCAGGGCCTCGGGCTCGGCGGCTTTGCCGACGGACAGCAGAGCCTGATGCGCGACGAGGTCGATCGCTACGAGCTGCTCGCGAACGAGCACCGCGAGGTGGCGGGCGCGCGCGCGCTCGTCCGCACCGTCCGCTTCGAGCTCGGCGAGGGGCCGGCGCTGCGCCAGCGACAGGCGTTCCTCCTGCATGACGGGGTCGGCTACACGATCTCGTGCACGGCGTCCGACGCCGGCTTCGACGACGTCGACCAGACCTTCGTCGCCATTCTGGACGGGTTCCAGCTCGCATGAGCCACGGCCCGTACGACGACCCCCCCTCGATCTCCGCCGGTCTCGTGCGCGTGCTGGTCGGGGCGAGCGTGACGGCCTTCGGGATCTACCAGCTGGTCGACGAGAAGCTGCCGAAGCGGGCGTTCGCCGATGACAGCCTCGCGCTCGGCATCAGCGTCGGCATGGCCGTGCTCGGGGCGATCCTGCTGCTCGGCCTTGCGACTCGCTTCGCCGCGCTGGTCCTGCTGATCGGGTTCGGCTTCGTCTTCTGGAAGGCCGGCATCTCCGACGGCGGCATCTACGTCGTCGCTCCGCCGGTGCTGATCGTCCTCTGCATCGTGCTGCTCGGAACCGGTGGCGGTCGCTGGGCCCTGCTCGATCGCCTCGACCCCGAGCGGCAGCGGGTCCTGCGGAGCGAGTGAGCGACCGGCGGACGCTCCGGCTGCTGCTCGAGTACGACGGCGCCGCGTTCTCGGGGTGGGCGGCGCAGCCGAGCCTCCGAACCGTCGAGACGGTCGTGCACGAGGCCTTTCGGCAGCTCTTCCCCGAGCTCGAGCGGATCGCCGTTGCGGGCCGCACCGACGCCGGGGTGCACGCCTCCGGGCAGGTGATCAGCCTCGTCGCAGTCGACGGTCCACCGGACGACCGCGTCGTCCGCGCCGCGAATGCCGTGCTCCCCCGTGACGTGGCCGTGCTCGACTGCGCGGTGGTCGCCCACGACTTCCACGCGCGCTTCTCGGCACGCTCGCGCACCTACGAGTACCGGCTGCTGCGTAGCAGCGCGCCATCGCCTCTGCGCGCGGCGAGGACGCTGCACTGGCCGATGCGACTCGACGGTGCGCTGCTCACCGCGTGCGCCGATGCGATCATCGGCGAGCACGAGTTCCGGGCCTTCACGCCGACGGAGACGGAGCACCGATCGTTCCGGCGGCAGGTCTTCCAGGCCTCGTTCGAGCAGCGGGCAGACGAGCTCGTGTTCGTGATCGAGGCGGACGCCCTGCTGCGTCACATGGTGCGCACGCTCGTCGGCACGATGCTCGAGGTCGCGGGCGGCCTGCGGACGCTCGCCGACTTCCTCGAGCTGGTCGACGGCGCCGAGCGGTCCCGTGCGGGAATCACGGCGCCGCCGCACGCGTTGTGTCTGGTACGCGTCGCCTACTCGGAGACGCCGAGAAGCTCCAGCTGAATCAGTCGTGAGTGGCTGGCGAGACACCACGAGGCATTCTGTTCGAGCGTTAAAGAAGCTCTAACGGGGATCCGACGCCAACCGGATATCCTGCATCTGTCCGCTCGGCGGACCCGGTTCGCGGCACCGGAAGACACTACGCACGAACGCCGCACGATAGAGGTGGATAGACCATGAACATCACGGCGACCCGCTTTACGACCCAGGCGCGCACGTGGATCTTGATCGCCGGGCTGGGGGCACTGCTGATCGTGCTCGGTGGCCAGCTGTTCGGCGGCTCCGGGTATCTGCTGTTCGCAGCGTTCTCGGTGATCATGACGTTCGTCAGCTACTGGTTCAGCGCGAAGTTCGCGATCCGCGCGAGCCATGCCCAGCCGGTCACCGAGCAGGAGGACCCGGAGCTCTACGCGATGGTGCGCGACCTGGCTCAGCGAGCCGGCGTGCCGATGCCCCGGGTGTACGTGATCCCGAGCGATCAGCCGAACGCGTTCGCGACGGGCCGCAACCCCAAGCACGCCGCGGTCGCCGTCACTGCCGGCCTCCGGCACTACCTGCCGGCAGACCAGGTGAAGGGCGTGCTCGCGCACGAGTTCGCGCACATCAAGAACCGGGACATCCTGGTCAGCTCGATCGCGGCGATGATCGCCTCGGCGGTCTCCGGCATCGCGACGATGATGCAGTTCGGGATGCTCTTCGGCGGCGGCGATGATGATGACAACCCGCTCGGCATCGTCGGCACGCTCGCCGCGATCATCATCGCGCCGATCGCCGCCATGCTCCTCCAGCTCGCGGTCTCGCGCCAGCGGGAGTATCTCGCAGACGCGACCGGCGCGGCGATCATGGGCGATGCCCGTCCGCTCGCCGCCGCGCTCGCGACGCTCGAACAGGGCACGCACGCGATCCCGATGAAGGTCGCGCCCGCGACGGCGTCGATGTACATCGCCAACCCGCTCGCCGCGTTCGGCGGCGGGCTCCAGGCGCTCTTCCAGACGCACCCGCCGATGGCCGAGCGCATCCGCCGCCTGAACGCGCTCCAGGCGCGTTAGACACCCAGACACGCAACGAGGAGTACGGTCGAATGGCGATCCAGCTCGGAGACGAGGCACCTGACTTCACCGCAAGCTCGAGCGAGGGCGATCTCTCGCTGCACGAGTATCTCGGTGAGAGCTGGGGCATCCTGTTCTCGCACCCCAAGGCGTTCACGCCCGTCTGCACGACCGAGCTGGGGCGCGTCGCGGCTCTCAAGCCCGAGTTCGATCGGCGCAACGTCAAGGTGATCGGGCTCTCGGTCGACGGGAACGCCGAGAACCTGGAGTGGGCGAAGGACATCGAGGAGGTCGGTGGCACCGCCCTCAACTTCCCGGTGATCTCCGATGCGAACCGCGAGGTGTCGACGCTCTACGGGATGATCCATCCCAACGCGAACGACTCGATGACGGTGCGGTCGGTGTTTGTGATCGGGCCCGACAAGAAGGTCAAGCTGACGCTGACGTATCCGGCCTCGACCGGCCGCAGCTTCGACGAGGTGCTGCGCGTCGTCGACAGCCTGCAGCTGACGGCCGAGCACAAGGTCGCGACGCCCTCAGACTGGAAGCAGGGCGAGGACGTGATCATCACGGCGGCCGTCAGCAACGAGGAGGCCGCGGAGCGGTTCCCGGGCTACGTGACGGTCAAGCCGTATCTGCGGACGACGCCGTCGCCGTAAAGTGCCTGGCTCCGACTGGAGCCAATGACGCTGCGCTAGAACGGGCTTCCACCGTTTCCAAGGTGTCTTCCGCGGAAAGCAGTGTTAGGTGCCTGGCACTCTCTTTGTGACTTGCAGTTTTCAGCGCGTGAAGGGCGGCGACGGCCGGAGGAGCTTCGAGCGTCTCGTGCAAGTTACAAAGAGAGTGCCAGGCACCTAGCACCTGCTTCTGCGGAAGGCCCATTCGAAACGGGTTGATGCCATCCGTGCCTGCGGCATTGGCGACAGTCGGAGCCAGGCACCTTCATCTACAAGAACCAGAACGCCAGCGCCGCGATCGCATAGATCGTCAAGAGCTGGAGGCCCTCGAGCCAGTTCGTGCGCCCGTGCGTCGCGAGGATCGCCGTCATCAGCGTCGCTGCGCCGAGCAGCGCGAGCTCGATCGGCGGAAAGACGATCTCGACGGGCGAGCCGAACACGCCACCGGCGAGCACGGCGATCGCGGTGCCGAGCAGGGCGACCTGCAGCCCGGATCCGAACGCGATCCCCATCGAGAAGTTGATGTCTCCGCCGCGGGCGAGCCGCACTGCGGCCCAGTGCTCGGGCACGTTGCCGAGCAGCGGCACCACGACGAGGCCGATGAAGGTCGCCCCGATGCCGAGATCTTCGATCGTCGGCTCGATCGCCGAGACGAGCACCTCGCTCATGACGCCCGTCGCGACGGCCGCTACGGCGAGCACGGTGACCGCCGAGCGCGTCGTCCAGCGCGCCGACCCGGGATGGTCGGCCTGGACCGACTCGGGCGATTGGAACGAGTGGATGAGGTAGGCGATGTAGAGCCCGAGGCCGATCAGCGCGACGCCGTAGGAGACGATCTCCTGCTCGTGGGTCGTCGTCCCGTCGAGCGTCGCGAAGAGCGTCGGCACGCCGAGCGCGACGACGGCGAGGGCCAGCATCGACGCGTTCGTGCCGACCGTCCGCGAGTCGAAGCGCATCGGCCCGTTGCGGATGCCGCCGAGGAGGATCGAGGCCCCGAGCACCAGCAGCACGTTGCCGATCACGGAGCCGATGATCGACGCGCGAGCGACGTCGATCAGGCCCTCGCGGATCGTCAGCACGACGATGATCAGCTCGGGCAGGTTCCCGAACGATGCGTTCAGGAGCGCGGCGAGGCGCGGGCCTGCGGCCTCTCCCGCCTGCTCGGTGGCCTCGCCGAGGATGTACGCGAGCACCATCACCGCGACGCCTGCCGCCGCGAAGACGACCGGCCCGGAGGCGCCGCCGGCGCGGATCGCAACCGCGGCGATCGAGGTGATCGCGGCGAGCGCGAACCCGATGCGGTCCGCACGAGAGAAGCCCGCGGCGGTCGTCGATGCGTCGGCTGCCACGCCTGAACCCTATTCTGCCTTCACGGTGCGGGTGCTGGTTACCAACGACGATGGCGTCGACTCGCCCGAGCTGCTCGCGCTCGCGCAGGCGCTCGACTCGGTCGCCAGCGTCGATGTGGTGGCGCCGTCGCTCAACCAGTCGGGCGTGTCGCGCAGCTTCTCGCTCGAGCCGGCCCTCGCGGTCGACGAGGTGCGCCTGGCCGACGGACGCGCGGCCTTCTCCGTCTCGGGGACGCCGGTCGACTGCGTGCGCTTCGGCGTGCTCGGACTGACGGGCGCGAGACCCGACGTCGTCTGCGCCGGCATCAACCGCGGGCCGAACCTCGGCGATGACGTGCACTACTCGGGGACGGTCGCCGCGGCGCTCGAGGCGCACTTCCTCGGCACGCCGGGGATCGCGTTCTCGCAGCTGGCGGGCTCTGACGGCAGCTACGACGTCGAGGCGATCTGCGCCGCCGCGGTGCGCCTCGTGGCAATCGCGCCGGCGCTCGACGTGGTGCTCAACGTGAACGGCCCCGCGCTGCCGGCCGGCCGGGTGCGCGGCCTGCGCGTCGCCCGCCTCGGACGGCGCATCTACGAGCTCGCGCTGAGCCAGCAGGGCGCCGATGCTCCGGATGGGAGACGGCATTTCCGGCTCTACGACACGATCCCCACACATCACGCCGACGACGGGACCGACTTCAGCGCGATCGAGGACGGCTGCATCAGCGTCACGCCGCTGACGGTGACCGGAACGAACCACGACGCGGCCGACCGGGTCCGGGAGCTCGTCGAGCGGTGACCGGCTACGCGAGCGTGATCTTCGATCTCGACGGGACGCTGCTCGACACGATCCAGCTGATCGTCGAGTCGCACCGCCACGCCCTGACCACCGTGCTCGGTCGAGACGAGCCCGACGAGGTGCTGCGAGCCGGCATCGGCGTGCCGCTCCTCGAGCAGATGCGCGGCTTCGACGAGGAGCGCGCGCAGGAGCTGTTCGACGCCTACCGCGCGTTCAACCGAGCGCGTCACGACGAGTTCGCCCGCGAGTACGACGGCGTGCTCGACGTCGTCGCGGAGCTGCGCGAGGCGGGCGTTCCGATCGGCATCGCGACGTCGAAGATGCTCGATGCCGTCGAGCTCGCCTACGCCCTCGTTCCCCGTCTGCGGTCGCTCGTCGATGCGACCGTCGGCCTCGAGTCGACCACGAAGCACAAGCCCGGCCCCGAGCCGATCCTGCACGCGCTCGAGCTGCTCGGGCGGCCGATCGAGGGGGCCTGCTACGTTGGCGATGCACCCACCGATCTCGCCGCGGCACACGCAGCGGGCGTCGATGCGATCGCGGTGACCTGGGGAGCGTTCCCCCGCGAGCCCCTCGCCGCCGCCGGTCCGCACGCGATCGCCGAGACGCCCGCCGAGCTGCGCGCGATCCTGCTCTGATCCGCGTGTCGACGACGGCCCGCGTCCAGATCGCTCTCGCGACGACCGTGCTGATGTGGTGCTCGGCCTTCGTCGCGATCCGCCACGCCGCGCCCGACTATCCGAGCGGCGTCTTCATGCTCCTGCGCTTCGCCATCCCGGCGATCGTGTTCATCGCCTGGGGCGCGCTGCGCGGCGGGCTCGTGCCGCCCGCCGGCGACCGCCTGCGCGTGCTGCTCCTCGGCGGCTTCTTCATCGCCTACATCGGCCTGCTGGTCGCCGGCGAGCGGACCGTCGATGCGGGCACCGCGAGCATGCTGGCGGAGACGAG
>JANLRV010000040.1:0-3998 GCA_031361905.1 Actinomycetes bacterium | reverse complement strand
GGGCCGACTCGCGGCGAGCAGAACGCCAGAACCAGCCGAGACACACCCCAGAACCCCCGAGGGATCGGAACCAGTCAACTAGGTTGAGAGCGGGCGGATCGCTGCCCGCCAGCCATGCCGCGCCTCCTCGCCCCCGCCATCCTGCTCTGCGCCGTCGCGGTCTGCTGCGCCATCGGCACGCGCCCGGCGGCCCTGCAGTCGACGGTGACGCTGGCCGCGCGCCCGGGCCAGGCCGATGCCGTCGCGCGCGCCGCCCGCCGCGCCGGGGCCGTCGTGACGGCCCGCGCCGGGCGCTATGTGCAGGTGCGGGCGACGGCTGCCCAGGCCGCCGCGCTCGGCCAGATCGCCCGCGTCGAGCGACCGTCGGTCCCGCAGGCCGATGCTGTGATCTCGCAGGGCGTCGCCCGGATGGGCGCGGACGTGCTGCGCTCGCACGGCCTCAGCGGCAAGGGCGTGCGCATCGCCGTCGTCGACCTCGGATTCGGGCTGGGCTGGCGCTCGCTGCTCGGCAAGGAGCTGCCGCGCGCTGACGAGATCGATGCAGTGCAGTCGTTCGATCGCACGACGAGCCGGCCCGAGATCGAGGGACTCTCGGCCTCGGGCGCGGAGACGAGCCACGGCGTCAACGTCACGCAGGTCGCCTACGACATCGCGCCGGACGCGCGCTACACGTTCGTCAACTACCACACGCAGGTGGAGCTGTCCGAGGCCGTCGACTGGCTGATCAACGGGCCGGACGGGCGTCCCCGCGTAGACGTCGTCGTGCACTCGAACTCGTTTCTCGACGGGCCGTTCGATGGCACGGGCATCGCCGCCCGAGCGGTCGACCGCGCGCACGCCGCAGGCATCCTCTGGGTCAACAGCGCGGGCAACTACGCGCACCGCCACTGGGAGGGCACGGTCGGCGACGCGGAGGGGGACGGCTTCGCCGACGTCGGCACCGACGGTGCCGGAATCACCTTCGCGCTCGACGCCGGGCAGAGCATGGGCGCGACGCTGTGGTGGAGCGGCTGTGACCGACCCGCCGCCTACCAGCTCGAGATCGACCGCGCCGACCGCGCGATCGCCGCGAGCGGCCAGCGCGACGGCGATCGCAGCGAGAGCGTCGTCGGCGTCGCCACGGTGGCCGCCGACACCTTCGCGCTGCGCGTCCGGCAGCTCACGCCGGGGGCTCGCTGCACGCTCGAGATCTTCGTGGCCGGCGCCGAGCTTGGAGCGCAGGCCGTCGTCGCGTCGAGCGTGCCGACGCCGGGTGATGCGCGAGGCGCGCTGGCGGTGGGTGCGCGGGACTGGCGGGGGGATGCCCCGGCCGACTACTCGTCGCAGGGCCCGACCGAGGACGGCCGGCCGAAGCCGGAGCTCGTCGCTCCGGCCTCGACGGTCGTCTGGCCCGGCCTCGCGATGGTCGGCACGTCAGCCTCGGCGCCGCATGCCGCGGGGGCGGCCGCCCTGCTGATCGAGCAGGCGCGCGCGCTCGGCCAGCCGTCGGATCCGGACACGATCACGGCCGCGCTCCAGGCGAGCGCCCTCGACCTCGAGACGCCCGGGTTCGACTCGGTGACGGGCGCAGGGCGCATCCGCCTCGACACGACCGCTCCGGTGATCGTGGCGACGCGGCCGGCGGCGGGCGAGCCCGTCGCTCCCAGGGCCCGCGTCTCGCTGACCGTCGACGACGACGGCACGATCGAGCAGTCCGGCCTCCTCGTCGACGGCCAGCCGGTCGTGCAGGCCGAGGGCGTGATCAAGCAGCTCGCCGATCTCAGCGCGCTCGCGCCGGGCCCTCACACCGCGACGTTCTGGGTGCGCGACATGGCCGGCAACCGCAGCGAGCAGACGGTCCCCTTCACGATCGATCCGACCCCGCCGACCGTCACGATCGAGCCGTCGCGGATCGTCGTGCGCGACGAGAGCTCGCGGCGCGGCACGCTCGAGATCGAGACGGCGGACGGGCACGGTCGCTTCGCCTCGCGCCGCACCGTCCCGGTGCGCTTCGTCGGCGGCGAGGCGGTCGTCGAGCTGCCGCGGCCGATCGCCGTGCTCGGCGCCATCGTCGTGCGTGCTCGCGCCTGGGACGAGGTCGGCAACCGCTCCGACGTCGTCACGGGTACCGTGTCTTCCCGTGAGCAGGGCTGACAACCGACTCGAGAGCGCGATCTCGCGCTCGCTCGTGCCACCGGCGGTCGTGCTCGACGTCAGCTTCGTCAACGGCCTCGAGGCGATCCGCTCGCTCGCGCACGCGGGTGCGGGGGTGATCGCGATCGACCACCGGCGCTCGGCGCTCGGCTTCCGCTCGCGGCTCGCCCATGCCGTGCTCGCGCCGGACCCCGCCGACGAGGAGGTCTACGTCGCCTTCCTCGACGACTTCGCGCGCCGCCACCTGAGCGAGCCGGCGATCTGCTTCCCGACGCACGACGTGCCGCTCGCAGCCGTCGCGCGCAACGCGGCGCGGCTGCCGAGCTACACGCTGACCGGATCCGGCTGGAGCGTGCTCGAGCAGCTGCAGCGCAAGCGCTACCAGTACGCGATCGCGCAGACGGTCGGCGTCTCGTCGCCGCGCACGTTCTCGCCCGCGAGCGAGCAGGAGGTTCGCGAGGCCGCCTCCGAGCTGGTCTTCCCGGCGCTGATCAAGCCCAGCGACCCGATCCCGTTCAAGCGGCGCTACGGCAGACCCGTGCTCGTCTGCGCGAACGTCGAGGAGCTCGTGGCGGGCTGGCGGGAGGCGGGCGACGCGGCCCCGCTCGTGCAGGAGGTGATCCCCGGAGCCGACGACACGCTCTGGACCGTCGGCACCTACACGAACGCCGAGGGCCGGCCGCTCGGGGTCTTCTGCGGGCGCAAGCTCGCGCAGATGCCGCGAGGGTTCGGCACCTGCCGGATCGGTGAGGCGCGCTGGCGCGACGATGCCGTCGAGCAGGCGCTCACGCTGCTCGAGGCGCTCGGCTATCGCGGGATCGCGCAGACCGAGTTCCGGCTCGACGAGCGCGACGACCGGCTCAAGCTGATGGAGGTCAATCCGCGGCTCTGGCAGTGGCACGGGCTGGCGCGTGCGTGCGGCGTCGATCTGCCGCGGATCGCCTACCTGGACGCGATCGGGCGTCCGCCGCCGCCGGTCCAGTCGGGCCCCGCGCACGATGGCCGCCGCTGGGTCGCGGCCGCCGCCCACCTGCGCGCCTCGCACAGCGAGGGGCAGTCCGTGCGGAGCGCCGTGCGCGAGGTCGGCCGCGGCGCGGTCGAGGCGACCTTCGATCTGCGCGACCCGCTTCCCGCGATCGTCCAGGGGGCGGGCCTGCTGACGGCGCCGCTCTTGCGGCGTCTGCGGAGATCGCCGTGAGCGCGCTCGCCGTGACGGGCGCTCGCCCGCTGACGATCAGCGTCACGCGGCTCGCGGACCGGCTGCTGCTCGGCTCGATCGTCGTCGTCACGTGGCACAAGATCCACTGGGCGCCCGGCGGGAGCGACGTCACGATCGAAGACATCGCCTCGTTCGCCTTCCTCGCCGTGTTCGCCGGCTACCGCATCAAGCGGCGCGACGCGGGTTTGCCGCGTGTGGCGCTGGCGTTGCTGCTCGCGTTCCTGCTGCTCGAGGTCACCATGCTCGCGGGCTTCTTCAGCCTGCAATCCGACGAGGCTGTCACGCAATACGCCAAGGGGATGACGAAGTACGCGCTGCATTTCGCCTTCCTGATCGCGGCCTGCGCGCACGTCTGCGAGCACGGCGAGCGGCTGCTGCGGCGCGTCGGCGCGGCGTTCGTCGCGGGCCTCGCGCTCAACGCCGGCTACGGCGTGCTGCAGCTCGTGCTGCGCGTCGGCGCCGGGATCAACCTCGACCGGGCGGTGATCGGGCCGCTCACGTTCGGTCAGGGCAGCGTCGGCGGCATCAACGTGTTCGGCCAGGTCAGCGGGCAGACGGCGAACGGCGGCATCGGCACGTCGGGCGTGTACCGCGTCAACGCGCTCGCGCTCGACCCGAACCACCTCGGGATCATGCTGATCGTGCC
>JANLRV010000039.1:0-13381 GCA_031361905.1 Actinomycetes bacterium | reverse complement strand
AGCGAGCGGGGGTGCCGGCCGGCTCGCGGGGCAGGCTGGTGGCCTGTTCAAGAGCCGGCCGGTGCTCCCGCGAAGCCCCGCAGACCGCGCGTAGCGCGGGCTGCGGGTCGCCGCAGGTCTCTTGCTGGGCGTGCAACGCCCGGCAAGAGAACCGTAGGACGATCCAGCGACTCAGACACCCCGAGACTTTTGAAACCAGCTCTAAGAAGCTCTAACTGAATGATTCGCGAATGGCTGGCGAGTGGCTTCTTTGGTTCGTCTGCTTGCTAGCAGAGGCACGAAAGAAGTCGCCGCCAGGCATCGCGAGGCATTCTGTGAGAGCTTCTAAGCCGCTTACATCACGGTCCCGAGGGCGCGCCCGACAACGACCGCGGCGATCCCGCAGACGACGCCGACGGCGATCAGCCTGACGGCTGCACGGGGCTCGTCGTCGGCGGTCCGGTCGGCGGCGAGCATCCAGGTCGAGAACGTGGTGTAGGAGGCGAGCGCGCCCGAGCCGAGCAACGCCCGGGCATCGCCGTGCACGCCTGCGCCGGCGAGGATGCCGAGCGCGAGCGAGCCGCTCGCGTTGACGAGCAGCAGGCCGTGGCGTCCGTGCCGCAGCACGAGCACGCGCGCCACGGCCCCGGCGCCGCCGAGCACCGCGATCCCCGACCAGGTCCACGGGCTCACCGGAGCCGCCAGAGCCGTCCCGCGCGCACGGCGACGAGACCGAGTGCGATGCTCGCCGCGAGGTAGGCGACCGCGAGCGGCAGGTCGGACTCGCCGAGCTCGAGCACCTCGAGCTGCAGCGTCGAGAATGTGGTCAGCGCGCCGCAGATGCCAGCCTCGCGAAACGCGCGCAGCGCGGGCCTGCCGGGTGCGACGGCGAACGCGCCGAGCAGCAGCGAGCCCACGAGGTTCGCGGCGAACGTCGCCCACGGCCAGCTCCCGGCGTGGACCGGTGCGAGCTCGAGCAGTCCCGCGCGCGCCAGCGCCCCGAGCGATCCGCCGGCGAAGACCGCGCCGGCGGCCCGCCGGTCGCTCACTCCCCGGGCGTCTCGTTCGGGATGATCCCGGCCGGCGCGAGATCGCAGAGCATCCGCGTCAGCCGTCCCGGCTCCTCTCCGCGACGGTGGGCGCGCTCCTTGCGCACGACCGCGGTGCGCACGACATGGCCGCCGAGGTAGCGGATCGGCTCGGGTGGAAGCGTGCCGGCACGGTCGTTGTCGACGATCCCGCACTGCGACCACTCGTCGCGGAGGCCGAGCGCGAGCGACCCCAGGATGCGACCGCCGAGCCAGCTCGGGCCGACGCCGTTGCCGCTCCAGCCGACGCCGTAGAGCAGGTGGTCGCGCCCGCCGAGGTGGCCGAGCAGCGGAATCCCGTTGGCCGAGCGGTCGATCGGGCCGGACCAGTCGTGCGTGATCTCGACGTCGGTGAGCGCGGGGTAGATGCGCTGGAAGTCGGCCGTGACGTCGGCGGCGCGTCGCTCGTGCCGGTCGAACGAGCCGGGGATGCGGCCGGCGACCGCGATGCCCCAGCCGCCCTTGCCGAAGACGATCCGGCCGTCTCGCGTGCACGAGTAGTAGTGCACCATCTGCTGCGAGTCCGAGACGGCCTCGCCGCCGGTCCAGCCGATCTCGGCGAGCCGCTCGGGAATCGGCGCCGTCGCGACGATGTCGGAGGAGATCGCGACGAGCCTGCGATGCAGCTCGCGCATGCTGGCCGCCCAGGCGTTCGTGGCGAAGACGACGCGCTCGGCGGTGACGGCGCCGTGCTGGGTGCGCAAGACGGCGGGCGAGCGCCGGTCGATCGCGGAAACGCGCGTGTCCTCGAAGATGCGCACGCCGCACTCGAGCGCGACGCGGCGCAGGCCGCGCACGAGCAACGCCGGCTGGACCGTCGCCGAGACCGGCTCGAAGACGCCTGCGAGATGCACGGGCGAGCCTGCCCGGCGTGCGACCTCCGCGTCGGAGATGTCGACGAAGGCGTTCTCGGCACCGAGCGAGCGCGCGAGCTCGACCGTCTCGGTCCAGGCGCCGATCGTCGGCGTCGTGGTCGCCGTCCAGAGATGACCGGCCTTGCGGTAGTGCGCGTCGATCCCGTTCGCCGTGCAGAACGCGCCGATCTCGTCGACGCCCTGCTCGACGGCGTGGCAGAGGCGCACGGCCTCGTCAGAGCCGCAGAGCGCGACGAGCGTCTCGAGCTTCGGCCACCAGCCGAGCACGAAGCCGCCGTTGCGCCCGGATGCGCCGCCGCCGCAGATGTCCTGCTCGAGCACGCAAACGTCGCACGCGGGATCGAGCTCCTTGATCCGCAGCGCCGTCCAGAGGCCGACGTACCCGCCGCCGACGATCGCGACGTCGGCGCGCTGCGCGCCCGTCAGCGGCGGGGCCGCCTCGAGCGTGTCGGCGAGCGCCTCCTGGAGCCACAGCGACCGGTGGCTCATGCTGCCTCGACCCGGCCGAGGAACGCGTTGACGACCTCGGTGTAGCGAGCGACCTCCTCGAGATGGGCGCAGTGCGCGCTCTGCTCGAAGACGACGAGCTGCGAGCCGGCGATCCCGCGCGCCACCGTCTCGGCACACGAGGGAGCGATCTCGTCGTATCGCCCGACGGTCACGAGCGTTGGGATCGTGATGCGGCCGAGGTCGGCCGTGCGGTCCCAGTCGCGCAGCGTCCCGATCACGGCGAACTCGTTCGGGCCGTTCATCGTCAGATAGACCTGGTTGCCATCCATGTTGTCGACCGTCCGCTGCATCGCGTCGGGCCACGGGTCGAGCCGGCAGACGTGCCTGCGATAGAACTCCATCGCGCCGGCCTCGTAGGCGGGGTGCGTGTAGTCCCCCCGCGCCCCGTGTTCCTGCAGCGCCGTGCGGTGCGGCTCGGGCATCGCGTCGATCAGCAGGTCGGCGGCGGCGACGAACTCGTGGATGCTCGCCGAGGTCGACGCGAGCACGACGCTCTCGATGCCGGTCGTGCCGCGCGCGAGGTACTCGATCGCGAGCCAGCCGCCCCACGACTGCCCGAGCAGGTGTGTCCGCTCGAGGCCGAGCTGCGCGCGCACCGCGTCGAGCTCGGCGACGGCGCGATCGAGCGTCCAGAGCGACGGGTCGTGCGGAGCCGGGGAGCGTCCGCAGCCGAGCTGGTCGTAGATCACGACCGGGCGATCGGCCGCGAGCGCCTCGGCGAGCGGTTCCAGGTAGTCGTGCCCCGCACCGGGACCGCCATGCAGCAGCAGGATCGGCAGCGCGTCGCCCGCACCGAGCCTCGCGTACCAGACGCGGCCTCCCGGAACGTCGATCATGCCCTCCTGGCGTACCGCAGACATCGGCTCTCCGCTCGTCTCGCTTGCATCTGCGACTGTACCTTCATGGAACACCGCGAGATCCCACGACTCGGCCGGGCGTTCGGCTGCGTCGGTTTCGGAGCCTGGCAGATCGGCGCGGACTGGGGCGATGTGCCCGAGTCCGACGCGGTTGCCGCGCTCGAGGCGGGCCTCGCAGCGGGCAACACCCTGATCGACACAGCCGACGTCTACGGCGACGGTCGCAGCGAGCGCATCGTCGGCCAGGTCGCCGCACGCAGCGGCGCCGCGAGGCCGTTCGTGGCGACGAAGATGGGCCGACGCGTCGAGCAGATCCACGCGAACTACACGCCGCAGAGCTTCCGCTCGTGGATCGACCGCTCGCGGCAGAACCTCGGCGTCGAGCGGCTCGACCTCGTCCAGCTGCACTGCCCGCCGAGCGCGGTGATCGGCGATGACGCCGTCTTCGCCGCGCTCGATGCGCTGGTCGCCGACGGCAGCATCGCGGCCTACGGGGTCAGCGTCGAGAGCTGCGAGCAGGCGCTCGCCGCGATCGCGCGCCCGGGCGTCGCGACGATCCAGATCATCGTCAACGCGTTCCGGTTGAAGCCGCTCGAGCGGGTGCTGCCGGCGGCGCGCGAGGCGGGCGTCGGCATCATCGCGCGGGTTCCGCTCGCGAGCGGGATGCTCGCGGGCCGCTACACCGCCGAGACGACGTTCGGGGCGGACGACCACCGCACGACGAATCGGAAGGGCGAGCAGTTCGACCAGGGCGAGACCTTCTCGGGCGTCGACTTCGCGGTCGGGCTCGAGGCCGTGGCGAGGCTCGCGCCGCTCGTTCCCGCGGGGGCGACGATGGCCCAGTGGGCGCTGCGCTTCGTGCTCGACCAGCCCGGCGTGTCCGTCGTGATCCCCGGCGCGCGCAACGCGGCGCAGGCCGAGGCGAACGCCCGCGCAGCCGACCTCGCGCCGCTCGCTCCGGCAGAGCTCGCGACGGTGCACGCGGTCTACGACGAGCTCGTCCGCCCGCTCGTGCACCACCGCTGGTAGCGCTCAGCCGCGCGCGCGCAGGTGCCCGGGGTCGACGAGCACGTCGTCCGTGATGCTCGCGCTCACACGCTCGCCAAATATCTCAATCTCAAGCTGAGCCTGAGCGTCGAGCTCGACCGGCAGGTAGGCGTATGCGAGGTTCCTCGAGACCGTGAAGCCGTAGGCCGCGCTGCGGACGCGGCCGATCACCTGCCCGCCCGACCAGACCGCCTCGCCGCCGTAGAGCGGGAGGTAGCCGGCATCGACGCCGACGGCGAGCGTGCGGATGCGTCGCGTGAGGTCCGACGCGCGAGCCCGCTCGACCGCCGCGCGTCCGCGGAACGCGCCCTTGCGCGCGAGCGGCACGCAGAAGGCGAGGCCCGCCTCGTCCGGCCGGTCGCCGGCGCCGATGTCGGCCCCCATGTAGCGATAGCCCTTCTCCATGCGCAGCGAGTCGATCGCCCGGTAGCCGACGTGCGCGATCCCGAAGGCTGCGCCCGCGGCGAGCAGGCGGTCCCACACCTGCACCGCGTCCTCGGGAGCGACGTAGAGCTCGTAGCCGAGCTCGCCGACGTAAGTGAGCCGTTGCGCGAGCACGCGCGCGACCGCGATCTCGAGCTCGCGCGCCTGGTAGAACGGCAGCGCCTCGTTGCCGACGTCGTCACGGGTGACCGCCTGCAGCACGGCCCGCGCGTGCGGGCCCCAGAAGCCGATCACGCAGCTCTCGTCGCTCGCGTCGCGCAACGCGACCCGCTCGCCGTCGTGCAGGCACTGCCGGAGCCAGCCGAGGTCGGACGCCACGGTGCCCGCGCCGGTGACGACGCGGAAACGCTCCTCTGCGAGCCGCGTGATCGTCACGTCCGCGACGATCCCTGCGCGGTCGTCGAGGAGCTGCCCGTAGACGACGCTGCCGACGGGACGGTCGACGCGGTTCGCGCAGGCCCGCTCGAGCAGCACGGCGGCGTCCGGGCCGGTCACCTCGATCTTGCCAAACGAGCTCATGTCGACGATCCCGACGCGCTCGCGGATGGTGGCGCACTCGGCGGCAAGGTGCTCGAAGTAGGGCGGCTTGCTCCAGCCGAAGGCGCGCTGGTCCTCGCCGGCGCGCCGCCACGCCGAGCCGGGCTGGAAGTAGTCGGCGCGCTCCCAGCCGTTCTTGCAGCCGAACACGGCGCCGGCCTCTTGCAGCCGCGAGTAGAGCGCGCTGACGCGCCGCGGCCGGCCTGCCTGGTCCGAGTCGAGCGGGTAGCGGAGGCGGTAGTAGTAGCGATAGGCCTCCTGCGCCGCCGCGGCGGTGTAGCCCGCCTCGCGATAGATCTCGCCGAAGCGCCAGGCGCGGTAGGCCTGCACGTCGAGCTCGGTCTCGCCGGTCGTGATCCACTCGGCGATCGCCTTGCCGATCCCGCCGGCCCCGCCGAAGCCGTTCAGCGACAGGCCGGCGGCGAGGTAGAAGCCGCGCAGGCCGGGCATCGGTCCGAGCAGCGGGTTGCCGTCAGGCGTCATCGCGTCGGGATGGGCCACGAGCTTGACCACGCCTGCGTCCTCGAGGAACGGGAAGCGCCGAATCGCGCCTTCCATCAACGGCGCGAAGCGCTCCTCGTCGGCCGGCACGGTCTGGCCCGAGTGCTCCCAGGGCACGCCGTCGATCCAGCGCGGTGGCGCGTCGTGCTCGTAGCCGCCGAAGAGGATCCCGCCCGTCTCGCTCTTGCCGTAGACGAGGTTGTCGGGGTCGCGGAAGCAGGGCATCTCGCGCGGCAGCTCGTGGCCGGCGACCGGGGCGAGCGCGATGTGCTGGTGGTCGATCGGAGCGGATGGAGTGAACGCGCCGACCATCGCCGAGACCTGGGGCGCCCACATCCCCGCCGCGTTGACGACGACCTCGCACTCGATCCTGCCGCGCTCGGTGATCACCGCGCAGACCTCGCGTGACGACCCGAGCTCGATTCCGGTCACGCGCGTGTCGGTGAGGATCGTGACGCCGAGCTCGCGCGCCGCGGTCGCGAGGGCCCAGGTGGCCGTGTGCGGGTCGAGGAAGCCGTCGCCCGCGAGGTAGACCGAGCCGAAGAGCGCAGCAGGCGAGATCGCGGGCAGCAGCTCGAGCGTCTCCGCCGGCGAGCTGAGCTCGACGTCGAGGCCGATCGCACGGGCGCGGCTGGCTCCGCGTTGCAGCTCTGCGAGCGACTCGGGCGTCGAGGCGATCCGCACGCTTCCGACGGTCTCGAAGACGCCTAGCTCGCGGTACAGCTCGATCGAGTAGCGCCGGAAGCGCATCATCGTGGGGGAGGGGTTGAACTGCGTCACGAGGCCGGCGGCGTGGCAGGTCGAGCCGCTCGTCAGCTGCCCCTTGTCGAGCAGCGCGACCTCGCCGAAGCCCGCCCGCGCGAGGTGGTAGGCGACGCTGCAGCCGGTGATGCCGCCGCCGATCACCACGGCCCGCGCGCGCTCGATCACCCGCCGCCGCCGTAGAGGTCGATGCCGTGCGGCTCCTGGATGATGTTGCCGCCGTCGACGATGAACGGCTGGCCGGTCACGTAGCTCGCCCCCGGCGAGGCGAGGAAGGCGACGACGGCCGCGACCTCGTCGGCCGTGCCGGGACGGCCAACGGGCGTGCTGAGCCCGGCGATGCGCTCGTCGTCGGTGGCCGACGCGGTGTTGATCCAGCCGGGCTGGACGGAGTTGCAGGTGACTCCGGCGCGACCCGACTCGATCGCGATCGCGCGCATCATCCCGTCCATCGCGGCCTTCGCGGCCGAGTAGCCCGACGACTCGGGCGCGGTCACGATCGGGCCGGTGATCGACGACACCATTACGATCCGCCCGAAGCCGCGGGCGACCATGCCCGGGAGCGCCGCCTGGGTCGTGTGGAAGGCCGTCATCAGATTGAGGTCGAGGTGGCGCTGCCACTGCTCGGGCGTCGTCTCGAGGAATCGCGTGGAGGCGTCATCGTGTCCGGCCTGGACCATTCCGGCGCCGTTGACGAGGATGTCGAGCGGCCCGATCGCCTGCTCGGCCGCGGCGACGAGCGCGAAGGCCTGCGCGCGATCGGTCAGGTCGGCGACGTGGCCGCTGACGGTCGCGCCGGCTGCTGCGAGCTCGCTCGCGCGCTCCGCGATGCGCTCTGTCGTCGAGGTGATCGCGACGGCGGCGCCGAGCTGCGTGAGCGCGCGGGCCGAGGCGAAGCCGATGCCGGTCTCGCTGCCGCAGCCGGTCACGAGCGCGCGCCGTCCGCGCAGGTCGAAGGGATGCACGGGGCTCATCGCCGCATCATGGCCTCACCGCAACGGCTCCAGCGTCACGACGGAAGGGTCGACCGGCGCGTCGAGCCAGCCGTCGTCGACGAGCCGCAGCTCCTTGGCCCCTTGCGCGTGCGTGAGCACGATCAGCGCGTGCATCTGGGCGGCCGTGCGCTCGATCGCCTGCGGCAGCGTCACGCCGAGCAGGCGGTGAGCCGTGAGGAGCGCCGTGAAGGTGTCGCCCGCGCCTGCCCAGTAGGCCGCGATGTGCGGCGCGCGCACGAGCCAGGCTCCCTCGCCGCTCGCGCCGACGATGTGCTGCTCGGGCGCTCCCGACGGCCCCGGCAGCACGATCCCCTTGGCCACCACCTCGCCCGCGCCGGCGCCGCGCAGCGCGTCGATCGCGGCGAGCGCATCGCCGACGCTCTCGACCGCCGAGTCGGCGAGCCAGCCGAGCTCGAACCGGTTCGGCACGAGCAGGTCTGCGGCCGGCACGGCGCGCTCGCGGAAGAAGCGCACGAGGTCGGGGTGCACGTAGAGCTCGCCGTCGTCACCCATCACGGGGTCACAGACGAAGAGCGCGCCGGGGTTCTCCCCGCGCACCCGTGCGAGCGCGTCGAAGACGAGCGACCCGGCCTCGGGGCGCCCGAGGTAGCCGGTCAGCACCGCCTCGCAGCTCTCGAACGAGCCGAGCGCGGCGAGGCCGTCGAGCAGCTCACGCAGGGTCGAGAGCGGCGTCTTGCGTCCCCGGAAGCCGCTGTAGCCGGCGTGGCTCGAGAAGACGACCGTCGGCAGCGACCAGACGTCGAATCCGTGGCGCTGCAGCGGCAGCGTCGCCGCGGACGATCCGACGTGGCCGAAGACGACCGAGGACTGGATCGAGAGCACGCCGCGCACGAGCCGCAAGCGTACGGCGTGCGTATCGTTCCTGCATGATCGAACGCCTCTCCCAGCTGCGCGTCGCGCTGCTCTCCGACTGCCTCGACGCGGTCGGCCTCCGCAACCAGTGCCTGCCCCCGCACATCCGCCCGCTCGAAGCCGGGTCGACGCTCTGCGGAACGGTGTTCCCGGTGCAGCTCGGCGAGACGCCGCCGCCCGATCCGTCGGCGCCGCACACCTACGACGGCATGATCTCCGCGATCGAGGCGCTCGTGCCGGGCGACGTGATCGTCGCGTCGACCTGTCCCGTCTCGCTCTGGGGCGAGCTGCTCGCGACGGCGGCGATGGCGCGCGGCTCGCGGGGGATCGTCTGCGACGCCTGGGTGCGCGACAGCGAGGACCTGCGTGAGCTCGGCTTCGCGACGTTCTGCGCCGGCCTGCATCCGTCGGACATGTACGGCAGGGGCGATGTCGTCTCGAGCGGCCAGCCGATCGAGATCGCGGGCGTGCGCGCCGAGCGGGGCGACTACGTGGTGGCCGATCGCGACGGCATCGTGATCGTGCCGGCTGCGGTCGCCGCCGAGGTCGTCGAGCGTGCGATCGCGAAGGACCGCGGCGAGTCGACGGTGCGGGCCGAGCTAGCCGCGGGCGAGCCGATCGGCGCCGTCTTCGCGCGCTACGGCATCCTCTAGCCAGGGCGATCTAGCTCCGGCCGCGACCCTCGCTGATCGCGATCGCCGAGAGCACGATCGCGCCACCGATCGCATCGCGCAGGTGCAGGCGCTCGCCGACCGCGAGCCACGAGAAGACGACGCCGATCACCGGCACGAGATAGAGCACGACCGCGAGGCGGCTCGAGGGCTGCTTGGCGAGCACCAGGCAGAGCAGCAGGTAGGCGATCCCGGAGCCGAAGCCGAGAAACAGCACGGCGCCGAGCGCCTCGGGCGTGATCGCGCCGCGCACCATGCCCCGGTCGGCGACGTCGATCAGGCAGGCCGGGAGCACCAGGATAACGGCGCCGACCTGCGTCAGCGCGGCGACGGCGAGCGGGTCGACGCCGCCGGCGATTCGGCGCACCTGCGAGGTGTAGATCGAGAACGCGACGACCGTGCCGAGCAGCAGGCCGATCGCGAGCACCGGCACCGACTCGATCGGCTTGCTGAGGGCACCTGACGCCGCGAGGGCGCCGGCGAAGCCGACGGCGAGCGCGATCATCACCCGCGCGCTGCGCGTGTCGCCCGTCAGCGCGATGCCGGCGACCGCCACGCCGATCGGCTCGAGCCCGATCACGATCGAGCCGACGGTCGCGGTCGCGCCGTCGACGCCGAACCCCATCAGCACCGCCATCAGCCCGATCCCGAAGATGCCGAGCACGAGCAGCTCGCGCACGCGTCCGCGAGCGGTCCGAAGCTTGCTCCGCGCGACGAAGCACAGCATCGCCGCGGCGATGGCGAAGCGCATGGCGTTCGTCGTTGCAGGCCCGAAGCTCTCCTCGGCGAGCTTGTAGGCGGGCAGAGCGCCGCCGAACATCGTCACCATCACGACCAGTGCGAGCCGCGTGCGGAGGCCGAGGGAGGACGCCTCGAGCGCCGGTGCAGTCGCGGTCATCGGCGAGAGCGTACGCCGTGAATAGCCCGGGGCCTGACCCCATCTATTCACGCGGTGAAATTTCAATCACATTTCACGAGGTGAATAGCCCGGGGCCTGACCCCGGGCTATTCACCTCTCTCCGCGGCATCTGCGCTACCGTCGATCGATGGTCGCGACGATCTTGGAGGCGCGCGGACTGACCCGCCTCCGCGGCAGCGGCGCGGCCGCGCGTGCCGTCGTCGCCGACGTCGATCTCGACGTTCGGAGCGGCGAGCTGCTCGCGCTCGTGGGTCCGTCCGGCTCGGGGAAGTCGACGCTGCTCAACCTGCTGGGCGGGCTCGACCGGGCGTCGAGCGGGACGGTCCGGCTGCTCGGGGAGCCGCTCGAGAGCCTCTCCGAAGCGCGCCTCGCAGAGGTACGACGTCGCACGCTCGGCTTCGTCTTCCAGTCGTTCCAGCTCGTCCCGGAGCTGTCGGCGCTCGAGAACGCGCTGCTGCCGGCGCGGCTCGCGGGCGACCTCGTCGCCGGGCGGGCCCGCGTCGCGCGGCTGTTCGACGAGCTCGGCATCGCGGCCCGCTCGGCGCAGCTGCCCTCGCAGCTCTCGGGCGGTGAGCAGCAGCGCGTCGCGATCGCGCGCGCCCTCGCCATGGAGCCCAAGCTGATCCTGGCCGACGAGCCGACCGGCAATCTCGACGTCGCCTCGGGCGACCAGGTGATGGAGATCCTGCGGGCGATCGTGAGCCCGCAGCGCGGCGTCGTCGTGGTCACGCACGAGGCCCGTCACGCAGGGCTCGCCGATCGCGTCGTGCAGCTCCGCGACGGCTGCATCGCGTGAGCGCCGGGCGCGTCCGGGCGCTCGCGGCACTCCGGTCGCGCCGGGGCTCCGTGCTGACCCAGCTCGTCGGGCTCGTGCTCGCGGGCGCGATGCTGGGGACGGCGACCACGACCGGCGAGGCGCTCTCGCAGGGGTTCGATCGCGCGCAGCACGCGGCGCAGAGCCCGGACGTGATCGTGCGCTTCGATCCGCAGGACCGCGACACCGTCGAGCGCCGCGTGGCCGCGCTCGCGAACATCCGCGACGCCTCGTATCGACTCACGGTGCGCCCGGTCAACATCGGCATGCGGCGCGCCGACGGGAAGATCCGGCGGGGCACAGCCGAGATCGACGGCCTGCAGCAGCTCGGCCCGGGCGACGGCCTCGCGATCGTCGCCGGCCGGCGGCTCTCGGGGGCGCGCGGCGAGATCGTGATCGAGCGGGGCCTCGCCGATGCGTGGCACCTCCAGCCCGGAGATCGCCTGGCGGTTGGCACCTCTCGCTGGTTCTCGTTCTTCACGATCGTCGGCGTCGCCGTCGAGCCGGACAACGTGGCGTTCCCGCTCGCCTCGCGCCCGCGCATCTACGCCGCCTACGGCGTCGTGCGCGATCACGTCGCCGAGCGAGCCTCGCGCGAGCCCGTCAACCTGCTCGCGCTGCGCGTGCGGAACCGCGCCCGGCTGGCGGAGACGCTCGTGCAGGCGCGAGCGTCGAGCTACGGCCTGACCGGTCTCTCGTTCACGACCCAGGCGACGACGCGCGCGATCGTCGGACAGGCCTCGGGGCTCGTCGTCGCGTTGCTGACGGCCTTCGCGCTCGTCGCGCTCGTCGCCGTCTGCGCGATGCTCGCCGCGTCGGCGAACGCCCGAGTCGCACGCGAGCTGCCGACGATCGGCATGCTGCGCGCCCTCGGCTTCACGACCCGCGGGCTCGCGGGCTCATACGCCCTCGAGACCGCGCTCGTGGCGCTGCCGGCGATCACGGTCGGCGTCGTCGCCGGGACCCTGCTCGTGTCGGGCCCGACCGAGCGCTTGCTCGCCGGGCTCAACGAGCTGCCGCCCGCGCACCGCCTCGGCCTGCTCCACGTGGCCGTCGTCTGCGTCGCGACCGTGCTCGCGGGACTCGCGGCGGCGCTGCCTGCGCGCGCGGCTGCCCGACGGCCGGTCGTCGAGCTGCTGGCGGGCGCGCGCGTCGCCCGCGTGAGGCGCGGTGGGTCGGTCGCGCGCCCGTTCGTGCTCGGCGCGCGGCTCGCGCTCGGACGCCCGGGACGGCTTGCCGTCGGCGCAGTCGCGATCGGCTGCTCGCTCGCGCTTATCCTGCTGATGCTCGGCCTCGCGCGCTTCCTGCTCGACGCCGAGCGCAACC
Organism: Actinomycetes bacterium; assembly: GCA_031361905.1. Lineage (GTDB taxonomy): Bacteria > Actinomycetota > Thermoleophilia > Gaiellales > JALYLC01 > JANLRV01. Next base: position 1,183 of record JANLRV010000039.1, on the reverse strand, counting down.
CGTCCGTGATCGGCGAGCGCTACACGCTGATCTCAAGCGAGCCCGTGAGCGGGCTCGCCGCGGTGCGCCGGATCGAGGGCGTCGCCTCGGCGGCAGAGCGATACGAGGTCTCGGCGGCGGACGCGTTCAACCTCGCCGAGCCGCTCGAGCTCGTCGCCTTCGGCGAGGGTGCCGGAGGCGTCTTCGCCGGCCGGCCCCTGCTCGAGGGGCGTCGCGTGGTCTCGGACGACGAGGCCGAGGTCGGCCGCGGGATCGCGCAGAGCCTCGGGCTCGGCGTCGGCAGCACGCTGATCGCGGCGCTGCAGGGGGGAGGCGAGGTGCGCCTGCGCGTCGTCGGGATCGTGCAGGAGCTTGCCCGCGACGGGCGCATCGTCTACCTCCGGCCCGCGCCGTTGCTCGCGGCGCAGCCGGCGCTCACGCCTCGCATCGCGATCCGCCTCGCCGAGGGGACGAGCGCGGCGACGGTGAAGCAGGAGCTCCTGCGCCTGGGCGCCTCGTCGAGCAGCAACGGCGGCCTCGCTCCGCAGGGCGCGCCGTTCCTCGCCGCGGTGATCGCCCTGCTGCGCGTGGTCGCCCTGGTCGACGGCCTCGTCTGCGCCGCGCTCGTGGTGCTCGCGTTGGTCGTGCTCGCCCGTGAGCGTGCTCGCACGCTCGGAGTGGTGCGCGCCGTCGGCGGCAGGACGCGCGACGTCGCGCTCGTCCTGGCCGGGGGCGCGGCCATGATCGTCTCCCTCTCGCTCGTCGTCGGAGTGCTGCTCGAGCGCGAGGTGCTCGCACCCGCCCTCTCCAGGCTCGTCGAGCGCTACGGCGTGCTGCCGCTGCAGGCGCGGCCGAGCGAGATCGCGCTCGTGGCGCTCGCTGCGATGGCGGTCGTCGTGCTGGCGTCGGCGGCGCTCGCTCGGCCACGCTCGACGATCGCCGAGCAGCTCGCCGAGCAGGCGTGCTCGGGCGAGCTAGAAGCTCTCACAGAATGCTTCGCGATGCCTGGCGGCCATCGGCCTGCTGCTGGGTGGCAGCAGGCCTCTGATCGGTGCAAGCGCGTTGCGCTTGCACCTGTCTGGCGCTTGGGCGGTGATCGCCTTTTGCGGTTTCGTTTGGTACAGGAGCCGCTGCAAGGCGATCCCCGCCCAGGCGTGTGAGCAGCGTGTCAAGCGCGGGCGCTTGACACGCGTGGGGAGTCGGC
>JANLRV010000011.1:0-35771 GCA_031361905.1 Actinomycetes bacterium | reverse complement strand
GCGCGCCGCGGCGCGCTTGCCGGGCAACGCCTCGGCGGGGCTGGGGAGCGACGTCCGGGGGTGGGTGACCACGCGCGCAAAATAACGTGTGGTTATTCGCCCGGGGACAGGCCCCGGGATATTCACGGCGAAGCCGATCCGTGACATTTCACGCTGCCGCCCACGCACCCTCGGGGCTGCTCAGGCCCAGCAGCGGCGCGCGCGCTCGATCACGAACGACAGATCGTCGTCGCTCATGCTCGTGCCGCTCGGCAGGCAGAGGCCGCGCTCGAACAGCTCGGCCGAGACGCCCGAGAGGCGCGCGGGCGCGCCCGCGAAGACGGGCTGGAGATGCATCGGCGTCCAGAGCGGCCGGCTCTCGATGTCGTCGCGCTCGAGCGTCACGCGCACGTCTTCAGGACGGACGCCGCTCGCAGGATCGATCGTGATGCACGTCAGCCAGCAGTTCGATCGCCCGCCGACGTCGCGCGGCGCGAAGCCGATCCCGGGGAGGTCGCCGAGCGCTTCGCGATAGCGGTCGTTGATCGCTCGGCGTCGCTCGATCCGCTGGTCGAGCACGCGCAGCTGGCCCCGCCCGAGCGCCGCGAGCAGGTTGCTGAGGCGGTAGTTGAAGCCGATCTCGGCGTGTTCGTAGTGCGGCACGGGCTGCCGTGCCTGGGTCGAGAGATGGCGCACGTGCTCGACGAGCGCGGGATCGCTCGCCGCGAGCATCCCCCCGCCGCTCGTCGTGATGATCTTGTTGCCGTTGAACGAGAACGCCGCAAGGCGGCCGAACGAGCCGGCGGCGCGGCCGTGGTAGCTCGCGCCGAGCGCCTCGGCCGCATCCTCGATCAGCGGCACCTCGAAGCGCTCGCAGATCCCGGCGATCGCGTCGTAATCGGCGCACTGCCCGTACAGGTCGACGCAGATCACCGCCGCCGGCGGCCTCCCACCGGCTGCGCGCTGCGCGAGCTCGGCCTCGAGCAGCGCCGGATCCATGTTCCAGGTGTCGCGCTCCGAGTCGATGAAGACCGGCCGAGCGCCGACGTAGCTGACGGGATTCGCCGTCGCGGCGAACGTGAAGTCCGACACGAGCACGTCGTCGCCCGCTCCGATGCCCAGCACGACGAGCGCCAGGTGGAGCGCCGCCGACCCGCTCGAGAGCGCGACCGTCGCGAGCCCGTCGACGTGCTCGGCGAACTCGCGCTCGAAGGCCGCCAGATCCGGGCCGACCGGTGCGATCCAGTTCGAGTCGAACGCGGCGATCAGCAGCGAGCGCTCGTCCGGTCCCATGTGCGGCGGCGAGAGGAAGATTCGGGCCACGCCGGCCAGCGTAGCCTGAGCCGCTGCTCAGCCGAGCAGCTCGCGCATTGCGCGGGCGACGTGCTCGCGCGCCACGCGCTCGGCGGCATCCGCCTCGCCCGCCGCGATCGCCGCGAGCAGCTCGGCGTGCTCGGCGAGGTCGCACTCGGCCACCGCCGGCCGCATCAGCTCGTAGGCGCGCACGCCCTCGCGTCCGCCCCAGACGCTCTGCGCTACGCGGAAGAGGTGCTGGTTGCGGGCGGCTGAGACGATCGCGAGGTGGAACGCGCGGTTGGCCTCGAAGGAGTCGCTCACGGTCTCGGCCTCGCGCTGGCGGCGCAGCTGCGTGCGCATGGCCTGCAGGTCGTCGTCGCCGCGCCGTACCGCCGCGAGGCCCGCGGCAGCCGGCTCGATCGCGAGCCGCGCCTCGAACGCCGTCGCGATGTCGTCCGTCGCGACGTCGCTGACGCGCGCGCCGCGGTTCGCCTGCAGCTCGACGAGCCCGTCGACGGCGAGCCGCGCGAGCGCCTCGCGCAACGGGGTCCGGCTGACGCCGAGCTCGCGCGAGAGCTCGATCTGGCGCAGGTGCGTGCCCGGCGCGAGGGTGCCGTCGAGGATGCGCGTGCGGAGCAGCGCGTAGGTGCCATCAACGAGGCTCGTGGCCGTGATCATGCTGCCGGCACGACCCGCACGGGAAGGCGCTTGAGCCCGTTCGAGAAGTTCGAGCGGATGCGCTCGGGCTCGCCCGCCAGCTCGATCGAGCGCACGCGCGGCACGAGCTCCTCGAGCAGCACTCGCAGCTCGAGCTTGGCGAGGTGCGCACCGAGGCAGAAGTGCGGCCCGCCGCGCCCGAACGTGAGGCTGTCGGCAGGGTTGCGCGTGATGTCGAAGCGATGCGGATCGGGGTACTTCGACGCATCGCGATTGCCGGCCGCAAACCAGACCACGACCTTGTCGCCCGCCGTGATGGTCGTGCCCGCGAGCTCCGTGTCGACGAGCGCGGTGCGGCGGAAGTGCCAGACCGGCGAGGCGAAGCGCATGATCTCCTCGGTTGCCGCGGCATACAGCGACGGGTCGGACTGGAGCAGCGCGAGCTGCTCGGGATGCTGCGCGAGCGCCAGCACCCCCAGCGCGATCGCCATGCGCGTCGTCTCATTTCCCGCCACGACGATCAGCGCGAACGTGTTGTCGAGATCGCCGCCGCTCATCGGGCAGCCGTCGATCTCGGCGTTCACGAGCAGCGACATCACGTCGTCCTCGGGCCTCGCGCGCCGGTCGGCGTAGTATCGCCGGCCGATCTCGCAGAGCTCGAGCGCCGCCGGGCTGCCGAACGGCATGAAGCGATACTCCTCGGGATCGGCGTCTGGGAACTCGTCGTCGAGGCGGTACTCGGGCTCGCTGCCGACGAGCATCATGTCGCCGAGCTGCACGAGGCGGTCGAGATGCTCCTCGGGGAGCCCCATCAGGTGTCCGAGCACGCGAATCGGGATCGGCGCGGAGAGCCGCTCGACGACGTCGAACTCGCCGTCGGCCACCGCGGCCTCGACGAGCGGGCCGATCAGGCCGTGCAGCCACTCCTCGTAGCGCAGCACCGAGCGCGGGGTGAAGTCCTTCGCGAGCAGGCCGCGATATTTCGCGTGACGCGGCGGGTCGAGCTCCATGAAGTTGCGGCGCGCATCGAGCTCCTCCGTCGGATAGTCGGCGATGCTCGCCGAGCCTCGGATCTCGCTCGAGAACGTGCGGTAGTCCTTCAGCACCGTGACGATGTCGTCGTAGCGCGTGACGTTCCAGAACCCGGGACCGTCCGGCTCCTCGTGCCAGTAGACCGGAGCCTCGCTCTGGAGCCGCGCGAAGATGTCCCACGGAGCGCGCTCCCGGAAGAGGTCGTGGTCGAGCAGGTCGAACGCTTCACCCGAGAGCGCCATTGCCGTCTCCGATCGCATCGATGATCGCCTGCGAGACCCGATCGGGCTGCTCGGCGATGCGGTTGATCACATAGAGGAACCATTCCGTGCCGTAGACGACGTACTCGCGCGTTCGCTGACCGGATGCGGCGAGGGCGTCGAGCAGCCCGCCTCCGAGCCCGAGCAGCATCTCGAACTCGACGGGGCCGCCGGCCTCGACCTCCGCAGCCAGAACCGCGACGAGCGCGGGATCGTGCGTTGCCAGCGCGGCCTCGTGGCCGCTTGCGGCAAGCGTGCGAGCGAGCGCGAGAAAGCGCTCGGCGAGCGCCGGATCGTCACGCTCCAGCGCGAGCGCGGGCGTCACGTCGTAGGCGCCCTTGACGAGGCGGATCCGCCCCGGCCGCTCGAGCGCGCTCGCGAGATCGCCAGCCGTCCGCTCGAGCCGCGCCTGCAAGGTCACGCCGACGTGGTCGAAGCGCTCGCAGAGACGCTCGTGCAGGCGCAGGATCGCGGCCACGCGATCGTGCCCCTCCATCGAGATCATCAGCTCGACACCGATCGAGGCGGTCGCCTCCGCGAGGCGCAGCGCATGCTCGAAGCAGAGGTCCTCGTCGAGCACGAGGCCGACGTGCGAGAGGTCGAACGAGAGGCCCGCCGGCAGGCCGGCCTCGTCGAGCGCGGCAGCGAGGCGGCAGAACTCCCGGGTCGCCTGGGCGGCGACGGCCTCGCTGCGCGCGCTCTCGCCCATGAAGTCGACGGTCGCGGCGTGGCCGCTCGCATGCACGCGCCGGACGCTCTCGAGCGCCTCACCGAGCGTCTCGCCGCCGAGATACCGCCGCGCGACCCGCAACGCGCCGGCGTGCAGCACGGGATCGCTCGCGATCGCATCCTTGGTGGCCTCGTCGAGCGCGAGGCGCCGCAACGCGTCGGCCGCCCGGGTCTCGACGCTCGCCATCCGCCGATTGTATACATGGATCCAACCGTGTCAAGCGGCGCTACTTCCGCGCCAGCAGCACGCTTCCGCCGACGATGCAGACGAGGCCGACGATCGCGCCCGGGCCGATCGACTCGCCGAGCGGCAGGCCGTAGACGAGCGCGAAGCCGGGGATCAGGTACGCGACGACGGAGGTGCGCGTCGGCCCGACGACCGCCTGCACGCGGTAGTAGACCGCGAACGCCGTGCCCGTGCCCAGGGCGCCCAGCACGACGACCGCGGCGAGCGCCTTCCAGCCGGGCATCTCGCTGGGGCCGTCGATCAGCAGCACGGGCGCGGTCAGCACGGCGGCGACGCCCAGCATCGAGGTCACCAGGCCGATCGGGGCGAGCTCCGAGAGCCTGCGCCGTGCGAGCAGCGGCCCGAGCGCGTAGCCGATGCTCGATCCGGTCATGCAGAGCGCTCCGAGGGTGCCGTAGAAGCCGCCGCCGATGTCGATCCCATAGACCGCGACGACCCCGACGAAGCCGAGCGCGATCCCGGCGATCTGGCGCGCGCCCGGCGTCTCCTCGCGCACGAGCAGCGGCGCGAGCAACGCCATGAAGATCGGCACCGACCCGTTCAGCACGCCGGCGAGCGAGGACGGGATCCACTGCTCGCCGGTCGCGATCAGCGAGACCGGGATGAGGATCTGGATCACGGCCACGACGACCACCCAGCCGAGCCGCTCCCGGACCCCGGCGAGGGCACCCGAGCGGAGCGCGATCGGCAGCAGGAAGAGCGAGCCGAGCACGAGCCGCAGGAAGGTGACCGAGCCCGGAGAGAGGTCGCGCAGCCCCACCTTGATGAGCGCGTAGGAGCCGCCCCAGGTCGCCGCGAGAAAGAGGATCTGCAGCGTCGAGGCGTGGCGGGTGTTCCTCACTCCCGGACGCTATCGGCTCGGCCGGGATCAGCGCGCAGGACCCGGCGCTCACTCATAATCGGCTGCATGCGTCGCGCCGCCGTCATCGGATCCGGCCCGGCGGGCTTCTACGCGACGGCCGCGCTGCTCGCAAGCGATGACCCGGCCTTCGAGGTCGACCTCTACGACCGGCTGCCCACCCCGTGGGGACTCGTGCGCGCCGGGGTCGCTCCCGACCATCCGAAGATCAAGGCCGTCACCCGCGTCTTCGAGCGGATCGCGAAGCACGACCGCTTCCGCTTCTTCGGCCACGTCGCGATCGGCGAGCACCTGAGCCGCGAGGAGCTGCTCGAGCACTACGACGCGGTCGTCTGGGCCTACGGCGCCGACTCCGATCGGCGCCTGGGCATCGAGGGCGAGGATCTGCCCGGGAGCATCGCGGCGACCGCCCTCGTCGGCTGGTACAACGGCCATCCGGACTGGCGTGACCTCGAGCTCGACCTCTCGTGCGAGCGCGTCGTCGTGATCGGCAACGGCAACGTCGCGATCGACGTGGCCCGCATGCTCGCGACCGACCCCGACGAGCTCGCGACCACGGACATCGCCGACCACGCGCTCGTCGACCTGCGCTCGAGCGGCATCCGCGAGATCGTCGTCTGCGGCCGTCGCGGCCCGGCCCAGGCGGCTTTCACGTCCGTCGAGCTCGGCGAGCTCGGCGAGCTCGCGGGCGTCGACGTCGTCGTCTCGGCCGAGGAGGGCACGCCCGACGCCGCGAGCGCCGAGGCGATCGCCGGCGACGGCCACCCGATCGAGCGGCGGAACATCTCGATTCTCGAGAGCTACATCGAGCGCGGCACGAGCGGCGCCGATCGCCGCATCGTCCTGCGCTTCCTCGTCTCGCCGACGCGAATCCTCGGCTCCGACCGCGTCGAGGGCATCGAGCTCGCGCGCACGCGCCTCGAGCCCGGCGAGGGAGGCGCGATGCGGGCGGTCGCGACGGACGAGCGCGAGACGATCCCGTGCGGGATGGTCGTGCGCTCCGTCGGCTATCTCGGGCGCGGCGTGCCCGGCGTCCCGTTCGACGAGCGGCGCGGCGTGATCCCGAACGAGCGCGGGCGCGTGATCGACGCCGCCGGCGAGTACTGCACCGGCTGGATCAAGCGCGGGCCGTCCGGCATCATCGGCACGAACAAGAAGGACGCCAACGAGACCGTCGAGGTGCTGCTCGGCGACGCGCGCGCCGGTGCGATCGGCGATGCCGGCCACGACCCGGCCGCAATCGAGGCGCTCGTGCGCGCGCGGCAGCCGGACGTCGTCGAGCTCGAGGGCTGGGACGCGATCGATGCCGTCGAGCGGGCGCGCGGCGAGCCGCACGGTCGACCGCGCTCCAAGCTCGCGACGTTCGACGAGCTCGTGCGCGCGTCGCGACCGTGACGGGCACGGTGCCGGCGCGCTCGCTCGTCGACGCGACGCTCGTCCACGACGGCGTCCCGGGGATCGCCTTGCAGGGCGAGCGCGTGCGCCTCACGGTCTTCCCCGTCGCGGGCGCCAAGATCCTCAATCTCGTGCATCGGGCGAGCGGGTACGACCTGCTCTGGCAGAACCCGCGCGTGCCGCTCCGGGCGACCTACGCCGGCGCCTCGTTCGACGACATGTGGTGCGGCGGCTGGGACGAGCTCTTCCCGACCGATCCGTCCTGCGAGCTTCACGGCAACACGTTCCACGACCACGGCGACCTCTGGTTCGGGCCGTGGGAGTGGTCGCTCGATGCCGACGACGGCAACGAGGCCACCGTCTCGATGCGGCGCCACACGGTCGCGCTGCCGTGCCTGATGGAGCGGTCGATCACGATCACCCGCGACGGCCTCGACGTGGTCTTCGAGCACCGGCTGACGAACCTCGGCACGCAGCCGATCCCGTTCTGCTGGAACGTCCACGTCGCCCACGCGATCGCCGCCGGCTCGCGCCTCCACCTCCCGACCGACCGCCTTGGAATCGAGCCGCCCGACACGGGGCGTTTCGGCGCCGCCGACGAGCTCTCCTGGCCGCTGCACGGCGACACCGATCTGAGCGTCGCGCTCGGGCCGGAGCCCGGGCTCACCGAGTTCCTCTACGCGCGCGGGCTGACCGACGGGTGGTGCGCCGTGACGCACCCCCACGCCGGCGTCGGGCTGGCGCTCGCGTTCGACAAGGACGTCTTCCGCACGGTCTGGACGTGGGGCGTCTTCGGTGGCTGGCGCGGCCACCACGTGCTCTTGACGGAGCCCGCCACGAGCCCGCCCGGCGGGCTCGCCCGAAGCGTCGCGAGCGGCACGGCGGCGGCGCTCGCCGCGGGCGCGACGCTCGAGACGCGCGTCGTCGCGAGCGTGCTCGAGGGCATCGACCCGGCCTGCCGCGGCGACGAGCATCCTGCGAGCCGAATCACTCGCCCTTGACGGAGCCCGCGACGAGTCCGCGCAGGAACCAGCGCTGGCCGATCAGATAGAGCCCGACGATCGGCAAGGTCGCCAGCGACAGCCCGGCCATCACGACCGGGATGTCGAGGTTGTAGCGGTTCTGGAACGCCGTCAGCCCGGCCATCAGCGTGCGCGAGTCGTCGCTCTGCAAGAAGACGAGGGCGATCAAGAGCTCGTTCCAGACCCACAGCACGTTGACGACGGCGAGCGTGATCAGCGGTGCCGCCGAGAGCGGCAGCGCGATCCGGCGGAAGACGCCGAAGGACGTCGCGCCGTCCACGATCGCGGCCTCGAACAGGCTCACCGGGAGCGTGCGGAAGTACGACGTCAAGAGGTAGATCGAGAACGGCAGCATCAGCCCGACGTAGATCGCGATCACGAGCCAGAACGTGTTGATCAGATCGAGCTCGACGCCGAGCAGGAAGAGCGGCACGACGAGCACCACGGGCGGCACGACCATCAGGGCGACGATCGCCGAGAGCAGCGTGTCGCGCAGGCGGAACTCCCAGCGCGAGAGCCCCCACGCGGCGAGCGTCGCGAGCACGAGCGTGACGACCACGGACGACACCGTCAGCAGCATGCTGTTCGCGAGCCAGCGCGGGAAGCTGTCGGAGAGCGCCGCGCGATAGCCGTGCAGCGTCGGCGAGGTCGGCAGCCCGAGCGGCGAGTCGAGGAACGCCTTCTGCGTGCGCAGCGAGGCCGAGACCATCGTGTAGACCGGAATCAGCGCCGCCAGCGTGGCGAGCCAGAGCGTGGAGTGCTTCGCGAGGCGGCCGGCGTTCACGCGGCGCTCCCCCGTCGCGTCAGCGCCAAGCGCACGAGCAGCGCGACGGCCGCGAGCGCGATGAAGCCCCCGAGCAACACGACGGCGCCGCTCGCGGCGAGCCACGGCAGGTTTGCCGTCGTGGCGTTGTCGTAGATGTACGTCTCGGCCACCTGGGTCGCGTCGCCAGGTCCGCCGCGCGTCATCACGTAGACGTAGTTGAAGACCCAGGCGAACAGGGTGACGCCCTCGATCACGAAGTAGAAGCCGATGATCGAGCGCAGCTGCGGCAGGCTGATGTGCCAGTGCAGGCGCCACCATCCCGCACCGTCGACGCGCGCGGCGTCGTACGGATCGGTCGAGAGCGAGAGCAGGCGCGCGAGGAACAGGATCACGCCGAAACCGAGCTCCTTCCAGATGATCACCCCGGCGAGCGAGCGCAGCGCGAGATCGGGATTGCCGAGCCAGTCGAGCGCGAGCGCGTGCAGGCCGAGGGCGTCGAGCAGGCTGTTGAGCTGCCCGTGCAGCGTGAGGAACTGTCCGAACAGCACGCCGACGACGGGAACCGGCAGGAGATACGGGATGAACAGCGCGACGCGATGCAGCTTCCACCCGCGCAGCCCCTCGAACAGGAGCACGGCGAGCAGCAGCGCGATCCCGGAGATCACGGGGAGCGTGACCAGCAGGCGCAGGTTGTGGCCGATCGCCGTGCGGAACGGCGGATCGCTCCAGACGATCCGCAGGTTGTCGAGCCCGACCCCGACGCCGTCGCGGTGGGTCGCCTCGATCACGAGCCGGTAGAGCGCGTAGCCGAAGACGAACGCGATCGCCGCGAGCGCGGGCGCGATCCAGAGCAGGGGCTCGAGCGCTCGGCCGCGCGGCGCGCCTTTGCGGCGCCGCGCGGCCCGGGTCGCGTCTACTGGGCGTACCACTTCTTGAAGTTGGCGATCAGCTTCGGCTGCAGCAGCCGGATGCGCGCCATCTTCTTCTCGGTGTCGTCGGCGGCCTGCTTGCCGGTCAGCTTGCCGGCGAAGATCAGCTGCGCGTTCGCGAAGTTCGCCTTCGCGTCGAGGTCGGTCGGGATGAAGTTCTCGAGGTACGGGCCGCCCTTCTTCGCGAGCGCGAAGAGCTGCTTGATCTGCGGCACCGTGACGACCGCGCTGTTGAATCGGTCATCGGCCGGCAGCGCGCCGGTCGCCTTGTAGAAGCCGGTCAGCTGCGCGGGCGTGTGGAAGTACTTGATGAAGTCCGCAGCCTCCTGCTTGTGCGACGAGAACGAGCTGACGCCGAGCGTCTGCGACGTCGCGCCGAGCTTGCCGGCGCCGATGCCCTTCCCATAGCTCGGCATCGCCATCAGGCCGACGTTCGCGCCGCCGCCCGCCTTGACGAACTTGCGCACGTCCGTGCCGGCCGTGATCGTCATCGCGGCCTTGCCGTCGCTCCAGTCCTGCTGCGCCTGGTACAGCTCCTTCGAGCCGATGTCGTCGTTCCAGCAGCGATTCGTCACCATCTCCTGCAGCTTCGTCCACCAGGCCGCCTGATTCGGATCGCTGAACTTCTGCGTGCCGGTGACCGCCTTCTTGACGTCGTCGATCGACGAGATCGACTGCGAGCCGAGGATCGAGTAGAGCCAGCCGCCGAACCAGCCGTCCTTGATGCCGCCTGCCATCGGGGTGATGTTCTTCGCCCGCAGCGCCTTGCACGCGCTCATCAGCTCGGTCCAGCTCTTCGGCGCGCTCGCGATCCCGGCCTTCTTCAGGACGTCCTTGCGGTAGAGCACCGGGAACGACGGCTGCAGGTACCACGGAGCGGTCCAGACCTTGCCGTCGAAGGTCTCCTCGCCGGCGTTCAGGTAGTGCGACATCTCGCCCTTGCCGAGGTAGTCGGAGAGCGGCGCGAGGTTGCCGTCCCAGGCATCCTGGAGGCTCCAGATGCCGCCCCAGCGGTAGATGATGTCGGGGCCCTTCTTGGCCTTCGACGCGGCGGCGAAGTTGGGCAGCAGGTTGTCGGTGCTCTGCAGCACCGCCTTGATCTTGATCTCGGGATGCGCCGCCTCGTACCGCTTGATCGAGGCAGCCACGAAGCCCTTCAGCCCCGCCGCCTCCTGGTCTCCCCACCACCACATCACGAGCGTCGTCGAGGCCTGCGGCCGTGCTCCAGCCGTGGCGCCGAATGCTGTGAGCATCACTGCTGCGAGCGCGAGCAGCGCCGCACAGATCCGCAGGGGGGTTCTCCGCACCATGGTGTCCTCCGACGACGAGCGCTTGACAGGCAGCAACGCTATAGCATCGGGAGCGTGTCGCGCAGACACAGGCGTCGCTCGGACGGGCGCGCCATGCTTCGTCGCGTCCGCTCGCGGTTTGCTATAGCATTTGTGCGTGGGAGCCGTGCAGACAGCCGCCTCGGATGCGGTCGCTGAACACCTCCGCGCCGCGATCCACAGCGGATCGTACGCGCCTGGTGACCGCCTGGTGGAGCGGCGCATCGCCGCGGATCTCGGCGTCAGCCACATCCCCGTCCGCGAGGCGCTCGCCCGGCTCACCGAGGAGGGCCTCGTCGTGCGCCTCCCGGGTCGCAGCGCGCGCGTGCGCGAGCTCGACGAGCGGGCGCTCGAGGAGCTCGCGACCCTGCGCCTGCTGCTCGAGCGGATGGTCGCCCTGAGCGTCTGCGATCGCTTCAGCGAGCCGATCGCAGACGAGCTCGAGACGATCGTGACGGCCATGCGCGAGGCTGCCGGGCGCCGTGACCGAGCGGCGCTGAGCGCCTGCGACGAGCGCTTCCACGCCGCGCTCTGGCGGCACGCGGACAACGGCCTCCTGCTCGAGATCGCGGCGCAGCTGCGCGGTCGCGTCGCCTCGTTCCTGCGCGCCGCGACCGAGGCGCTCTCCGACGACGAGCTGCTCGAGCACGCCGACTCGCACGCCCGGCTCGTCGCCGTTCTCGCAGGTCGCGACCGCCGCGTCGTCGGCCGCGCGATGGAGCAGCACATCACCGCCGCGGCAACGCGGATCCGCCGCATCCACGAGGCCGCCAATGAAGGTTGAGTCGATCGAGCTGTTCTACCTCTCGATGCCGGAGGTCCTCGACATCGGCGACGGCAGCCAGGACGCGCTGCTCGTGCGCGTCCGCGCCGGCGGGCTCGAGGGCTACGGCGAGTGCGAGGCGGCTCCCCTCCCCTCGATCGCGGCGCTCGTCTGCCCGATGTCGCACAGCGCGTGCAAGCCGGTCGCAGCGTCGGTGCTCGGCGAGCCGCTGCGCGATGCGGCGGACATCCGCCGCATCGGCGATCTCGTGCGCGCGCAGAGCCTCGACCTGCTGCAGGCCGATCACCTGCTCTCGGGCATCGACATCGCGTTCTGGGACCTGCTCGGCCGTCGCGAGCAGGCGCCCGTCTGGCAGCTGCTCGGCTACGAGCGCGCGTACCCGAAGACGCCCTACGCATCGGCGCTCTTCGGCGACACGCCGGCGGAGACGCTCGCGAAGGGCCGCGCGGCGCAGGCCGCGGGCTTCCGGGCCGTCAAGTTCGGCTGGGGTCCGTTCGGCCGGGGCACGGTGCAGGACGACGTCGAGCAGGTGCTCGCGGCGCGCGAGGCGATCGGCGACGACGGGATCCTGCTCGTCGACGCCGGCACCGTCTTCGGCGAGGACCTCGCGGCGGCCTCGGCACGCTCCGGAGTCCTGCGCGAGTGCCGCGCGACCTGGTTCGAGGAGCCCTTCGTGAAGGACGCCTACGCGGCGCACCGGGCGCTCGCGCGCGTCACGGGCGAGGTGCGCCTCGCCGGCGGCGAGGGATCGCATAACGCGGCGATGGCGATCAACCTCGTCGAGCAGGGCGCGCTCGGCTACGTGCAGATCGATGCGGGACGCATCGGAGGCATCACCGCCGCCAAGCAGGTCGCCGACTACGCGGCTGCCCACGCGGTCACCTACGTCAACCACACCTTCACCTCGCACCTCTCGCTGAGCGCGTCGCTGCAGCCCTACGCCGGTCTCGAGGGGCACTCGATCTGCGAGTATCCGATCGAGCTGAAGCCGCTCGCAGCCGAGCTGACGACGACGTCGATGCTGCCGGACGCGAACGGGCAGATCATGATCCCGGACGGCGTCGGCTATGGCATCGAGGTCGATCTCGACACCGTTCGCCGCTATCTCGTCGAGACCGAGATCCGCGTCGGCGGTCGCGTGCTCTACGCCACGCCCGTGCCGTAACGGCGGCGGGTGAACGCGGCGACGACGACGAGCGGCACCGCGCCCGACGCGGCAAGCGCGAAGATCAGCGAGAGTCGCAGGCATAGCGGTGGATCACGCGACCGGGCGGCAGCGTCAGATCGACGATCCGGTGGAGTCCCAGCACGACCTCGCGGACGGGCAGGCGATGGACGGGCAGCTGCGCGTGCGGGTGCAGCTCGAGCGTCGCCGGCCCCGTCCAGGCCTCGTGCTCGACGACGTCCGCGAAGGCGCGCCCGACGAGCTCGCGGCGATACCTCTCGCCGTCGTCCGGCAGCACGCGGAGGTTGACGTTGACCGCGCTCCCCGGGATCAGCGCCTCGAGCGCGCCCGGCTCGGCGCGGCGCTGCTTGTAGACCATCGTCGCGACGGCGATCTCGACGCCGTTCCGCGCGATGCGGCCGACCAGCAGGTCACCGTCGGCGGCGAGCGAGACCTGGCCGTGCTTCTTCGGCTGCCCGTAGGCCTCGCGCCCGGTCGCGACGGCTCCGTCGGACTCGAGCACGAGGAACGGCGAGCACGTCCCGCGCGTGCCGTCCGGCAGGCGCACGGGGAGCTGGAACGCCGACTCGCAGTAGGCGCCGAACCAGTCCGCATCGTGCATCCGGTAGATCTGCGCGACGACGAGATCGTCGGCGAGCTCGAGCGGCTCGGGGACGAGCGCGTCGGCGGCTTCGCGGTCGGTCCGGTAGACGATCGTGAGGATCTCCGTCTGCCGCATGCGCATCGGCAGCGGCGGCGTCAGCGGCGCGCCGTAGGGCGTCGAGGTGAGCTCGCGGGGATCGAAGGTCATGCGCCCTCCGGTGCGACCCAGCCGTACGCGCTCCAGCCACCGTCGACGCGCAGCGTAGCGCCCGTCACGAACGAGGCGTCCTCGTCGCTCGCGAGGAAGAGCGCCGCCCGCGCGATCTCGTCGGGCTCGCCGAAACGCCGCTGCGGCGTCCGGCGCTCGTAGGCGCCGACGTCGATGAACCCGTCATCGATCGCGCCCTGCACGAGGGCCGTGCGCGTGACGCCGGGCGCGACCGCGTTGACGCGCACGCCGCGGTCGGCCCACTCGATCGCGAGCACCTCCGTCATCGCGACGACGGCCGCCTTCGTCGCGCAGTACGCGAGGCGCATCGGAAAGGCCTCCCAGGCGTTGATCGAGCTGATGTTGACGATCGCTCCCGAGCCGCGCGCGAGCATCCCGCGGCCGACGACCTGGCTGCAGAGGAAGACGCCGGTCTGCATCACGCCGATCGAGGCCTCCCAGTCGGCGTCGCTGAACGTCTCGGAGGGGCCGGCGCGTGCGATCCCCGCATTGTTGACGAGAACGTCGATCCGGCCGTGCGCGGAAAGCGTGCGCTCGCACGCGCGCTCGACATCCTCGCGGCGGGAGACGTCGCAGCGCTCGGAGCTCCCGCCGAGCGCTGCGGCCGTGGCACCGGCGAGCGCGCCGTCGAGATCCCACAGCGAGACCGTCGCGCCCTCGGCGGCGAAGCGGCGCGCGATCGCCTCGCCGATGCCCTGGCTCCCGCCCGTGACGACGCAGACGCGGTCACGCAGCTTCATCGCGCGGCCGCCGGCGTGAACAGCTCGAGCACGTGGCCGTCCGGGTCGCGGACGTACAGCGCGCGGCCCCCGAGGTTGACGCCGCTCGAGATCTCGACGGGATCGGAGACCGGCGTGCCACCGGCGGCGACGAGCCGGGCGAGCAGCTCGTCGAGGTCGTCGCAGACGACGCAGACGTGCGCGAAGCCGACGTCGGCCGGGCGGCGCACGTGGGCCTCGCGGCGCGGCGAGCGGAACGCGAACAGCTCGACGCGGGGCCCGTCGCCGTCGAAGGCCAGATGCACGATCTCGACGTCGACGTCGGGCTCGCCGACGATCGCCTCGAAGTAGCCGCCCTGCTTCTCTTGGCGGACGACCTCGTGCATGCCGAGCGCGTCGCGCCAGAACGCGAGCGAGCGCTCCATTGCCGAGACGGTCAGGCCCGTGTGCTGGAGGTACCTCAGAACGTCACCGTCAGGCCGCCGTCGACGACGAGCGTGGCTCCCGTGACGTACGTGTTCTCGGGCGAGAGCAGGTGCGAGATCGACGCGGCGATCTCGGCCGGCTCGGCCGGGCGACGCAGCGGGAGCTTGCCCGCGCCGAGATAGATCGAGCGGAACCACTCGCTCTCGAGCTCGTCCTCGCCGGCGTGGACCGACATGCGCGTGCGCACGAACCCCGGCTGGACGGCGTTGACGAGCACGCCCTGCGGCCCCAGCTCGATCGCGAGCGTGCGCGTCGCGGCCTCGAGGCCCGCCTTGGCGGCGTCGTAGGCGAGCGATCCGGCCTCGCTGTGCGTCGCGTGGACCGACGTGACGTTGACGATCCGCCCGGCTCCCCTGGCAGCCATCCGCAGGCCCGCTGCGCGGGCCAGGAAGACGGGGCCATCGAGCAGCACGCCCAGCGACCGGCGGTAGCCGGCGATCGACAGCTCGGCGACGGACATCGGCAGCGAGATGCCCGCGACGTTGGCGAGCGCATCGATCGGGCCGTGCTGCTCCTCGATGCCGGCGATGAGCGCCTCATGCCCCTCGATCGCGGCCACGTCGCAGTGCAGGGCGATGACTCCGACGGCCGTGATCGGCTCGACGTCAAGGCCGACGACGGTGAAGCCGTCATCGCGCAGGCGCTCGGCGACCGCCCGGCCGATGCCGTGTGCCGCGCCCGTGACGACGGCGACGCTCATTGCGCCGTATACCCGCCGTCGATGGTCAGCGTCTGCCCGGTCATCCACGCCGAGTCGTCCGAGAGCAGGAACGCGCTCGGCCCGGCCATGTCCTCGGCCTCGCCGATCCGGCGCAGCGGGTGGAGCGCGGCGAACGTCTGCTCGCTGCCGTCGAAGTCGTCGCGATCGACGTAAGCCATCGGCGTGCGCGTGAGGCCGGGAGCGAGCGCGTTGACGCGGATTCCGTGCGGCCCGACGTCGATCGCGAGCGCGCGCACGAGCGCCGAGACGCCGCCCTTGGCGGCGCAGTAGCTCGCGTATCCCGGAGCTCCGACGTGGGCGAGCTGGCTCGTCGTCAGCACGAGCGAGCCGGGAGCGCCGGCTGCCCGGAGTGCACGGATCGTCTCGCGGGCCACCCGGAAGGCGGCCGAGAGGTTGAGATCGAGGAAGGCGGCGAGCTGAGCGTCGCTCGTCTCGCGCACGTCCTCCCCGCGCCGCACGACGCCCGCGGCGTGCAGCAGCCCGTCGATGCCGCCGAGCCGCTCGACGCATGCGCCGACGCAGGCCTCGGCGGAGCCCTCCTCGGCGAGATCGCAGGCGAACGTGACGATGCCGTCGGATCCGGCCGCCGTGCGCTCAAGCTCGGCCGCGCTGCGCCCGGTCGCGAGCACGCGCGCGCCCTCGCTCGCACAGCGCTGCGCGACGGCGCGGCCGATTCCCGACGAGGCGCCGGTGACCAGGATCCGTCGGCCTTCGAGCCGTCTCATGCGAGCGAGAGGTCGTGGGTCGAGAGCGTCTCGCAGCCGCCGTCCGTGACCACGACGACGCGCTCGACGCGCAGCCCCCACGGTCCCGGGTACCCGCCGGGCTCGAGCGCGATCACCATGCCGGCCTCGAGCACGGTCTCGCCGCCGGGCACGATCCGGGGCTCCTCGTGCAGCGAGGTGCCGCAGCCGTGGCCCGTGTGGTGGGGGTAGTCGAGGCCTGCGCGCACGAGCTCGTCGAGCTCGCCGGCGACGAGGCCGGGGCGGATCGCGGCGATCCCGCGGTCGAGCGCCTCGACGCAGCGGGCGTGCAGCTCGCGCGCTCCGTCCGGCGGCTCCCCGGCGGCGAGCGTCGAGCACGAGTCACCCCAGTAGCCGGCGAGTCTCGGCACGATGTCGACGATAGCGAGATCGCCGTCCTCGACGATCCGGTGCGTCGGCGGGCCGCCCACGTCTCCCGTGCGCGGCCCGCTCGCGAGATCGCACAGGAGCGGCGTGCGCTCTCCCGCGGCGGCCTCGATCGCCGCCTGGATCCCGGCCCAGAGCGCGAGCTCGTCGACGCCGGCGCGATACGCGGCCCGCGCAGCGGCCTGGCCGACATCGCAGAGTCGCACGGCGGCACGGATGCGCTCCAGCTCTGCGACGGTCTTGACCGCCCGCAGCGTGCTCAGCGCCGCCGCCACGTCGACCGCTCCGGCCGGTGCCAGCGCGACCGAGAGGCTCTCGGCCTCGATCCCGATCCGGCCGCTCAGCGCGAGCGAGCCGAGCGCGGCACGCTGACGTGCCGCGGGGTCGAGCGGCCCGGTCGTGAAGCCCTCGTACTCGCAGATGTCGCAGCCCGTCACGCCCGGTGCCTCGTCGGCCGAGACGACGGCGACGACCGACCCGTCAGGGCGCACGACGGCGAGCGGCGGCGCCGCGAACGGCGAGGGCCCGAAGATCACCTCGGGGGCGAAGCCGGTGAGCCAGGTCACGGTGGCCGGGCTCGAGACGAGCAGGGTGTCGCACCCGCTCGCGGCGAGCGCGCGCTCGGCGTTCGTCGTCATGCGGCCCTCTGCTCGATCGATGCGGTCAGCACGGTCTGCATCCTGGCACCCGCCGCGAGCCGGCGCGCCTGGCCGCACTCGATCGCATCTGCGAGGTTGCCGCACGAGACCCACGGCTCGATGCCGAGCGCGTAGCAGTCGCGCAGGGGCATCGCCCGGGCCCCGCCGTAGGGCTGCCACGAGATCAGGAACGGGAACAGGTCGCGATCGAAGCCGAGGCGGAACGTGCGCCCGAGCCGCGGGTTCTCGACCGCAACGAAGCCGTGGGTGAGGTCTGTCAGGTAGACGTCGTCGTGGCTCCCGGCCTCGCTGCCCGGCACCCGGGAGAGGTCGACGGTGCCGCCGTCGCGGAGAGCGGCGTGCGGCCAGCGCTCGCGCTGGGGATGCGCGAGCCGGGCCGTCTCATCCCAGATCTCGGCGATCGTCTCGATCGCCTGCGCGGGCGCGTGCAGTCGGCAGCCGGCCTCGAGGAACGGAGCCCCGAGCACGCAGTGATGGCCCCACACGAACGACTGCTCACGCTCGCCGGTGTTGATCGCGGTCTCGCTCAGGGTCAGCGTGGCACCGTCGACGCGCATCCGCCGCTCGAGCGCGAGCGGCACGAGCCGGCACTCGACGCGGCAGACGAGCTCGTCTCCGTCCTGCTCGACCTGCCAGGGCAGCGTCGCGACCTCGCCGTGGAACGGCAGCTCGACGCCGTCGACCGTGCAGGCGGCGTCGGCGTTCGGGAAGAGCTCCTGCCAGCAGCCCTCGTAGTTGTGCAGGAAGGGCATGCCGGCGGATCCCTCACGGGGTGGCGAGCCGGGCGGCTGCAGGCCCCAGGGGGACTTGAAGAGGAGGTCGAGGTCGAGCGAGCGATCGACGAGCTCGTAGATGTCGGCACCCTTCTCGGGCAGCACGGTGACCGACAGCTCGTCGCTCGCGAGCGTGATCGCCCTCCAGCCGGCGCGCTCGCCCTCGCCGATCACAGATCGGGGAGGGTCTCGAGGATGAACCAGTTCGCCGTCAGGCCGCAATCGACGGTGAGATTCGTGCCCGTGATACCCGAGGCGTCGTCGCTCGCGAGGAACGCGAACGCCGCGGCGATCTCGGCCGGCTTGACGAGGCGGCGCATGGGCACGCGGTCGAAGCCGCCGTTGAGGTAGCCCATCATGGACGGCCCGACGGCTCGCTCGGTCATCTCGGTGTGGGTGAAGCCCGGGCTCACGCAGTTCGAGCGGATGCCGTGCGCGGCGAGCTCCATCGCCATCGTCCGGTTGAGGCCGAGCAGGCCCGCCTTGCTCGCGTTGTACGAGGCGAACGACCCGTCCGCACCGCTCGCGTCGATCGAGGCGTTGTGCAGGATCGCTCCGCCGCCCGTCTTCACCATCTCGCGCGCGACAGCCTGCGAGAACAGGAACGGACCGGTCAGATTCGTGCCGACGACGGCCTCCCAGCGCTCCTCGGCCACCTCGAGGAACGGCGTGTCATCGTCGATGCCCGCGTTGTTGACGAGCACGTCGATGCGGCCGTCCCAGCGCGCACAGCCCGCCGCAACGGCCGCGGCGATGCTCGCCGAGTCGCGCACGTCGGCCGGCTGCGAGAACGCGCGGCCCCCGTCGGCGCCGATCAGGCCCGCGGTCTCCTCGAGGGCCGCGAGCGTGCGCCCGACCAGCATCACGTCGGCGCCCTCGCTCGCGAAGCGCTGCGCGGTCGCCTGGCCGATCCCGCGCCCGGCGCCGGTCACGATCACGTGTTTGCCTGCGAATCGTCCTGTCATCGACTACCCCTTGAGCGCGCCGGCCGTGAGGCCGCGGATGAAGAATCGCTGCCCGGCGAAGTAGAGCAGCAGCATGGGAGCCGAGGCGAGCACCATGCCCGCCATCAGCACTGGGACATTCAGCGAGAAGCGGCCTTGCAGCACCGTCGTGAGCCCGACCATCAGGGTCTTCAGGTCGTCCTCGGGCAGGAACACGAGCGCGATCAGGAGCTCGTTCCAGACCCACAGCGAGTTGACGACGACCAGCGTCACGAGCGCCGGAGCCGAAAGCGGCAGGACGACGGTGCGCAGCACGCGCAGGTGCGATGCGCCATCGACCAGCGCGGCGTCGAAGAGCTCGCCGGGAAGCGTCCGGAAGAAGCTCGTGAGCAGGTAGATCGAGAACGGCATCGTCAGCCCGGCATAGATCGCGATCACGCCGCGATAGGTGCCGACGAGCCCCAGATCGGAGAACTGCGCGAACAGCGGGATCAGCATCACGACCGGCGGCACGACCATCAGCGCGACGTTGATCGAGAGCAGCAGGCTCTGTCCGCGAAAGCGCATGCGCGCGATCGCGAACGCGCAGAACGCGGCGGCCACCGTGCTCACGAGCACCGAGCCGACGGTGTAGATCGCCGAGTTCTTCAGCCATGTGTAGAGCTCTCCCCCGTGGATCGCCTCGCTGAAGTTGGAGAGCGTGAGCGGCCACGGCAGCCCGTAGACGTCGTTGAGGTACTGCTTCTGCGTCTTGAACGCGGTCAGCAACATGAACAGCAGCGGTCCGAGCGCACACAGCGCCGCGACGACGAGCACCGCGTGCGGGAGCAATCCCCCGGCCCGCAGCGGGCTGCGCCGCGGGCGCCGCACCGCGACCGCCTGCCCAGCGCTCACAGCGACTCCGCCAGGTCGCGCCGGGTCGCGCGGCGGCGCACCCAGAACATCAGCGCGATCAGCACCGTCGTCGCCGCGAGCAGGATCGTCGCGACGGCCGAGGCCATGCCGGGCGCGGACTCGACCTCGCCGAGGTTGTAGATGTAGAGCTCGAGCACCATCGTCGAGGTCCCGGGACCGCCGTGCGTGAGCGCGAAGACGTAGCCGAAGACCGAGCTCAGCATCGTGATCGCCGAGACGACGACGTAGAACTCGATCGTCGGGCGCAGCTCGGGGATCACCACGTGCCGCAGCCGTTGCCACCAGGACGCGCCGTCGATCGTGGCCGCCTCGAGCGGATCGGTGTCCTGGCTCATCAGGCGCGCGAGGAAGAGCACGATGCCGAAGCCGACCTCGCGCCAGACGATCACGATCAGCACCGTCATCAGCGCGTAGTCCTCGCTGCCGATCCAGTCGATCGCGAGCGAGTCGAGGCCGACCGCGGCGAACAGCTCGTTGACGGCACCGTGCAGCTGGAAGAGATAGCTCGCGATGATCGCCGCGACCGGCACCGCGAGCACGTACGGCGCGAACAGCACCGTGCGGAAGATCCGCCAGCCGCGCACCTGCTCGTAGAGCAGCACGGACACGAGCAGCGAGATCGCGAGCATGATCGGAACCGCGATCAGGAGCGTCAGGCTGTGCGTCCAGGCGTCATGGAAGGTCGGATCGTCGAGCGTGTTGCGGAAGTTGTCGAGCCCGATGAACGGCCCGCTCGAGCCGCGGACGAGCCGCGTCGAGAAGTCGATCACGCGGATCATCGGGTACCCGAACACGAGCGCCAAGAGCGCGACCGCCGGCAGGCAGTACAGGTACGGGATGTACGGTCGGGTCTTGAGCATCGTCGAGATCTTCGTGGGGGACGACGAGGCGTGCGACGCCCCCCACGACGATCAGGCCTTCAGATCCTTGCCCCAGGTGGTGTAGCTCTTGACCGAGTCCGGGTTGCGCTTCTTCCACTTCGTGGTGATCTCGTAGGCGAGCTGGCCCGCCTTCTCGCCGTCCATCTTGCCGCCGAGGATCTTCTGCGAGGCGACGAACATTGCATCCGTCCAGAACAGCGACGGCATCAGGTCGGCGATGTAGACGTTCTGCTTGGCCGCGAAGAAGTCCTTGTAGATCTTCTTGATCGTCGCGTCGTTGATCACGGAGGCGTCGAAGCGGTCGTCTGCCGGGATCTGCTTCGACGTCGTCCAGTACGCCTGCAGGCGCTCCTTGCTGTGCATGTAGTCGATGAACGCCGCCGCGGTCTTCTTGTCCTTGGCCTTGGCCGGGATGCCGAAGCCCTGCGTGTCGACGATCGGGTGCGGGGCCATCTTGCCGGTGCCGAACCTCGGCAGCTTCATGAAGCCGACCGCGTTCTTGCCGAGCTGCTTCTGCGAGTTCGGGATCGCGGCCGTGTTCTGCAGGATCATCGACGACTTCTGCGTGTCGAAGACCTGGAAGCCCTGGCCGAGGTCGAGCGAGGTCACGTCGTCGTTCCAGAACGTGTGCTTGTAGAGCTCCGCCAGCTTCGACCAGTGCTCGTGGTAGCGCGGCTCGCGCCAGTCGAGCTTGCCGATGAACAGGTTGAGCGCGTCGGCCGGCGAGTCGAGCTGCTGGGTCAGCGCGTTGACGAGCCACCACTCACCGAGGAAGCCGTCCTTGACGCCGCCGCCGATCGGGGTGTAGCCCTTGCTCTTGAGCTTGTCGCAGGCGTTGAGGAACTGGTCCCAGGTCTTCGGCGGGGAGTCCGGGTCGAGCCCGGCCTTCTCGAAGTGGTTCTTGTTGTAGGCGATGCCGAAGGCGAGTCCGTAGAAGCCCGTCCGGTAGCTCTTGCCGGTGTAGCGCGAGAGCGAGGTCCCGCCGCCGTGCTTGATCGTGGCCGCCGAGACGAGCCCCTCGAGCGGGTTGAGGTAGCCGAGCCAGACGTTCTCCATGTGGTAGATCCCGTTGAACAGGAACTGCACGTCGGGCACGCGCCCGGCGGCGGCAGCCTTCGTGAACTGCGGGATCACCTGCGCCGTGTCCATCAGGGTCGGCGAGACGGTCGCGCCGGTCTTCTTCTTGAATCCGGCGATCGAGTCGTCCATCCACTTCTGGATGCCGACGGCCTCCTGCTCGCCCCACCACCACATCTTGATCGAGCCTGCCCGCGCCCCGGATCCGGCGGCGGAGGCGAGCTCCGGCGCGAGCAGCGCACCGGTCGCGGCCACGCCGCCGACCTGCAGCAGCCGGCGACGGCTGAGAGCACGTCCAGATTCGTACATGCAGTCCTCTCCTCGGTCGAAAGCCGGGGGTTCTCGGCTTCCCGATTAAACGCTATAGCAAAGTGGTCGTCAAGCAGCCCGCCACGCTCTCCGGCAGACCGGCGCGGCAGCCTCTCACTCAGAGTTCGTTTCAGAATGAATCGTGAGTGGCTGGTGAGTGGCTCGCCAGCCTGGGCGGGGATCGCCTTGCAGCGGCTCCTGTGCCAAACGGAACCGCAAAAGGCGATCACCGTCCAGGCGCCAGCGAGACGCCGCCAGACGCCACGAGACATTTTGCAACGAGCTCTGTAAGAACTCGAATCAGAATGACTTCTCGAGTCTGCGGTAACAGACGAGGCAACAGCCGATCGCGAGGTACGCTTCGTGGATCTCGTGGCGGCGGTCGTAGCGGACGAGCAGTCGCTTGTAGTGGTGGAGCCAGGCGAAGGTGCGCTCGACGACCCATCGGACGCGGCCGAGGCCGGTGCCGTGCGGTGTGTTGCGACGCGCGATTACCGGCGTGATACCGCGAGCGCGGACGAGGCGGCGGTGCTTGTCGTGGTCGTAGCCACGGTCGGCGTAGACCGCGGCGGGACGCTGGCGCGGGCGACCCCGTTTGCCCTGGACCGGCGGGATCCGGTCGAGCAATGGAATCAACTGGGTGACGTCGTTGCGGTTGCCGCCGGTGGTCGAGTACGCGAGCGGGACACCTGTGCCGTCGACGAGGAGGTGATGCTTGGCCCCGGTTCGGCCGCGATCAACCGGGCTCGGACCCGTTTCGGAGCCCCCTTTTTCGCCTGCACATGACTGCCATCAACGACCGTGCGGTCCCACTCGAGCTCGCCCGCCTGCTGCAACCGGCTCAAGAGCAGCTGGTGCAACCGGTCCCAGACGCCGGCCTTCTGCCACTCATCCAAGCGGCGGTAACAGGTCGCGCCCGAGCCGAACCCGAGCTCCAATGGCAGATGCCGCCACGCGATCCCGGTGTACAAGACGAACAGGATCCCTTGCAACGCCTCGCGGTCACCGAGCCGCCTACGACCCGGATACCGAAACCGCCGCTCCCGCACCGGCAACAGCGGCTCGATCAGCTTCCATAGCCCGTCCGGCACCTCCCACGGCCTCAAAGCAGCCATCAGCATCCCCTTCACTGTGACAACGGATGCCGACGGCCTTCGCCACCCCAGGCCGGGTCCCCTTCATTCTGATTCGAGTTCTAAGACGAGGTGCCGCTGTGCGTTGTCAGGCGGCCGAGTCGATCATCTAACCTGGCTGCATGCAAGACATCCTCAAGCGGATCGGCACGACCCTGCACAGCGCGCTCTTCCGGGTCACGCGAGGGCGGGTCGCCGGGACCATCTCGAACACGCCCGTGCTGCTCCTGACGACGACCGGGCGCAAGACGGGCAAGCCGCGCACCGTGCCCCTGCTGTACCTCGCCGACGGCGGCGGCTACGCCGTGATCGCGTCGAACGGCGGCGCGACGCTCGACCCGGCCTGGTGCCTCAACCTGCGCGCGAATCCAACGGGCAACGTGCAGACCGGCGCCGATCACATCGCGGTGCGGGCCGAGTTCGTGGAAGGCGACGAGCGTGAGCGGCTGTGGCAGGCGCTCGCATCGACCTACCGCGGCTACGACGGCTATGTCGAGCGAACGAGCCGCCGCATCCCGGTGATCATGCTGCGTCCCGAAACGGCCTAGCCACGCGCTCGGGTGGCCGCGCCTCAGCCGAGCGCGGATCGGAAGAACCGCAGCCAGTTCTCGCCCAGGACATCACGGCGCGCCTCCTCGGGCACCACGTCGCCGACCGCACCCCAGTCTGCGATCGAGTCGAGCTCCTCCGGCGTCTCATCCCGGCCGAAGCCCGCATCGACATCCGACCCGATCCCCACGCACGTCCACCCGGCGACGCCCGCGATCTGGTGCAGGTGCGCGGCGACCTGGTCGCGCAGCGTGACCGACACGACCCGATCGGGGATCCCCCACGCCGGGTCGAGAAAGAGGTCGAGCAGCGTCACGCCCACGACGCCCGTCGCACCGGCCGGACCGTGCGGACGGGCGACCTCTGCGAGCTGCGCGTCGGAGAGAAAGCGGTTGAGCGGCACCGGCGACGGATCGCCGATGGCGGGAACCATGCAGGCCCGTGGATTCGCGTGGCTCACGCAGAGCGCATGCTGCGGCAGCTCGACGGCCTCCCAGAACGACTCCTCGGAGAGGTGGCTCGCGTCGTGGATCACGCCGAGCTGGGCCATCGCCGCGAGCAGGTCGCGGCCGGCCGCCGTCAGCCCCTCGTGCGAGCCCGTGCCGCCCGCGTAGCGCGTCGTGCCCCAGGCGAGCCCGATCATGGACACGCCGCGCTCGATCCAGCGCGGGAGGTGGTCGGCCGAGGCGATCGGATCGGCTCCCTCCAGCGCGAGCAGAAACCCCGGCACCCGGTCGGCGCTGAACTGCGCGAGGTGCGCCTCGAGCGAGGCCGCGCCCGTGATCAGGCGGATCGCCCCCGCGTCCGCCCAGCGCTCGTAGAGCGCGAGCTGCTCGAGCACCTGCTGCTCGGCCTCGGCGGTCGTCGTGTAGCCCGGCACGCTGAGATCGGCCGCCGTTGCCCAGCGCGCGGCCGGCGACGCATACAGCGAGGCCACGACGAGAGCGACGCCGCCCCGGCCGAAGCCGCCCAGGCTGGTCATCGCGACGCCCGAGATTCCCGTGCCGTCCGCGCGCAGGTCTGCGACCGAGCGCGTCAGATCACGCCCGTTGTGCAGCGCGTTCCAGGCGACATCGAGGTGCGCGTCGACGATCACCGGCTGGATGGCACGCGTCACGCGCTGATCAGACGGCGTCCGGCAGCTGCGCGATGCACTCGATCTCGACCTTCGCCCCCGGGATCGCGAGCGCCGAGACCTCGACGAGCGAGGATGCGGGCCGGATCGCGCCGAAGATCTCTTGCCGCACCGGGTTGATCAGCTTCCGGTCATCGATCTCGGTGAGGAACACGGTGACCTTGACGATGTCGCCGAACGATGCGCCCGCCGCCGCGAGCACCGCGCCGATGTTGCGGAACACCTGCCTCGTCTGCTCGGCGACATCGCCCGCTCCCACGAGCCGCCCGTCGCCGTCGACGGGCACCACGCCGCTGACGAACAGCAGGCTGCCTGCCCGCACCGCGTCCGTGTAGTGCGAGATCGGCTCAGCCTGGCCGGGAACGCGATACTCCTGTCGCGCCGTCTGCGCCTCTGCCATCGGAACGTCTCCCCCGCTCGAGTGTCAGCGGCAAGCCTACGGTCCGTCCACGC
This sequence comes from Actinomycetes bacterium, assembly GCA_031361905.1. Taxonomy (GTDB): domain Bacteria; phylum Actinomycetota; class Thermoleophilia; order Gaiellales; family JALYLC01; genus JANLRV01. Next base: position 10,607 of record JANLRV010000011.1, on the reverse strand, counting down.
CGGCCGAGTGCGGCACGAACCGGTAGCCGATGCCCGGCTCCGTGATGATGTGGCCCGCGTGGCCCGCCACGGCCGCGATCTGGCGCCGAAGCTGAGAGACGAACATGCGCACGTTCGCCGTTCCCGTCGCCGTCGGGTCGTCCCACACCTCCGCGAGCAGCGCCCGGTGCGTGAGCACGCGATTCGGATGCCGGCAGAAGCAGACCAGCAGGTCGAACTGCGTGCGGGTGAGAGGCAGCGGCCGATCGGCGCAGCGCGCCTCGTGCTCGACGAGGTCGATCGTGATGTCGCCTCGCTCGATGCGCGCAGCCTCGAGCGGGGCGGCGCGGGCGCCGTGGCGAAGCGCCGTGCGCACGCGCGCGAGCAGCTCCGGCATCGAGAATGGCTTCGGGACGTAGTCATCCGCGCCCGCGTCGAGCGCCGCGACCTTGCTGGCGTCGTCGCCGTGCGCCGAGAGCACGAGAATCGGCGTGCCGGCGTCGAACGAGCGGATGCGACGGATCACCTCCAGCCCGTCGATGTCCGGCAGCCCGAGGTCGAGGATCACGAGATCGGGCGTGTTCGACGCGACCCGCGCGACCGCCCGCTCGCCCGACTGGGCCTCGATCGTCGCGTAGCCGTGGGCGTCGAGCACGGTGAAGAGCGCACGCAGGATCGCCGGCTCGTCGTCGACGATCAAGATCGTCGTCGGGCGGCTCACGCGTCCTCCGCGGCCGGCAGCGTGACCACGAACGTGGCACCGCCGCCGGGCGTGTCCTCGAGCCGCAGCGTCCCGCCGTGGGCCTGCACGAACCCGGTTGCGATCGCGAGACCCACTCCCGCACGGCCGCCGGAGGTGCGCTCGCGTTCCGCGAGCGGCGTCGCGAGCCGGTCGCGCTCGGCCATCGGGACGCCGGGACCGTGGTCTCGAACGGAGATGACGACGACGCCGTCTCCGGCTGCGCCGATCACCTCGATCGGCCCGTCGGGGTCGTGGCGGGCGGCATTCGCGAGCAGGTTCACGAGCACCTGGCGGATCATCGTCTCATCCGCGAGGAGCGGAGGCAGATCGGGCTCGAGGTGGACGTCGACCGTGAGCCGATCGAGCTCGGAGCGCGCAGCGTCGACGGCGCCGGCGACGAGCTCGTCGACCGGCACCGGCTGGCGGCGCAAGATCAGCGCCCCGCTCTCGATCCGCGAGAGGTCGAGCAGGTTCTCGACGAGCCGCGAGAGCCTGTCCGCGTGCTCCTCGATGTCTGCGAGCATGGTCGCGGCGACCGGCGGCGGCGGCGGGACCATGCGGAGCGCGCTCGCCGAGGCCTTGATCGCCGTGAGCGGCGTGCGCAGGTCATGCGAGACGGACTGCAGCAGGATCGAGCGCAGCCGATCGGTCTCCTCGAGCGCCCGCCGCCGGGCGCCTTCCTCGGCGAGGCGCGCCCGCGCGACCGCCAGCGCGACGATTCCCGCGAACGAGTCGATCACGCGCACGCGTCCGGCGTCGAGGGTCACGCCGCCGGCATCCGTCACGAGCGTGCCCTGGCTGACGCCGAGCGACTCGATCGGAATGCGTTCAGCCCGCGCGTCGACCGGCGCGCCGCTCACGACGTGAACGCGGTCGTCGCCGATCGAGACGTCGAGCTCGGCGCCGCGCAGCCCGAGCGCATCGACGAGGGCGTCGACCGCCTCGCGAAGCACGGGCTCGAGCCGCTCGACGGTGATCAGATCAACCGTCAGCCGCTGCAGCAGCATCGCCTCGCGAGCGCGGGTGGTCGCAGCGTCGCGGGCATCCCGCAGACGGCTCGCAAGCACCGCGAGCGCCATGCCGACCACGACGTAGACGCCGAGCGCCGCCACGCTCGCGCTCGAGGCGACGCTCGGCGAGTCGTACGGATGCGTGAAGAAGAAGTTGAAGACGAGGCCGGAGACGAGCGCGGCCGAGCCCGCCACGATCGGCCCGCTCCCGGTGGCTGCGAGCGGCGGGAGCAGCATCAGCAGCGCGATCGCCCCGACGTTCGCGTCGCTCCGGAACGGATGCAGCACGACCACGGCCGTGATCAGCAGCGCGAGCCATCCCGCAATCGAGACGACGGCGCGACGCGGGCCTGCGGGACGAAAGACGCCGGTGCTCACCGAGCCATGATCGCGGGTTGCGCCGGTCGCCACAAGCACCTGCAAAGGGCGATTTATACGCCGGCCTCGGATCTTTGCGCGCCTCTTACACGCACCCTCGACGATGGGTTTGCACCGCCACACACAGGAACGGCGGCACGCGTCATCTTGCAGAAGGAGCACGAAATGCTTGGAATCACCCCAACTCAGAGCAGCCGAGTCTCGTCGAAGGACCGCCGGCAGCTCGCCGGCTTCATCCGCTCGGCACTGCGCGACGCGCACGGCGCTCGCCCGCTGCTGCGCGGCTACCGGCCGCTGATCCGGCGCAGCGTGGCGCTGGCCTGCGAGCCGGCGCTCGAGCGCGCCCTGACGACGCTCGAGGACTCGAGCGTGACGCTCGACGCGACCGCCATGCGCAGCCTTCGCCGGTTCGCCACCGACGGCGCGACCTCGCCGCTCTACGGCCACGATGTGAGCGCCGCGCAGGCTGCCATCGGCCGGCTCGCCGAGAATCTCCGGCAGTCCGCCACCGTGACCGAGCATCGTCGCGGACGGACGCCTCGCCTGATCGTGCACGCGACCGACGGATCGCCGCAGGCCAACGAGGCGACCGAGACGGCATTCGGCCTCTGCCGCGAGAGCGGCGCCCAGCTCGCCGTCGTCTCGGTGCGCACGATGCGCCCCGGCGGCAAGGGCATGGCACCGGCCATCCACGCCACCGAGAGCACGCGCGGAACGAAGCTGATCAGCGATGCGGTCGTCTCCAAGGCCCGCGCGATGGGCATCGACGCGACGGCCTACACGCGTGCGGGCAACCCCTCGAAGGAGATCGCGGCGCTCGCCGACGAGCTCGGCGCCGACATGATCGTCGTCGGCACGCGCGGCCATGGCTCGCTGCGCGGTGCGTTCTCCGGCAGCGTCTCGCACGATCTGATCAAGCGCGCGCACGTCCCGGTCACGGTGCTGCACGAGACGCAGGCCTGATCGAGACGCGTCGAGACGTATGGGCCCATCGAGGCGTTTGCGAGCGAGGCACGCGAGCCGTAGACTCGGCCCGCGTGCCGGACGAAACACAGACATTTCTCAAGTCGGTCGATCTGTTCGAAGGCCTCTCGGACCGCGACCTCGCTGCGATCGCCGGCACGATGCGACGCCGCGAGTTCCACGCAGGCGACTCGATCGTCACGGAAGGCGAGGGTGGCGTCGGGTTCTTCGTCGTCGAGTCCGGCAGCGCGACGGTTCGCCGTGGCGAGCGCGAGCTCGCGAAGCTGACGTCCGGCTCCTCGTTCGGCGAGGTCGCGGTGCTTGCGGGCGGACACCGCAGCGCCTCGGTCGTCGCCGACGGCGACCTCACCTGCCTCGCCATGACGGCGTGGGCCTTCAAGCCGATGGTCCGATCGCACCCGACGATCGCGTTCAAGCTGCTCGAGCGGATGGCGCACCAGCTCGCAGACTGAGATCGTCCGACCGGCACCTCGGTGTACGGTGGAAGCGAGCGGTCGATCGTCGAGCCAGAGGGGTGCGCGTGTTCGGACATCACTGAGAGCCCGCGGAGGCGACGATCGTCCTCACGCACGCGAAGTCGACGACGGGCGACGGCCTCGTGACGACCTCCGAGTACATCGCGGACGTCCGCCAGGCGAACGCGGCGCCCTTCCGGGCGACGATTCAGGAGCCGACGATCGCGACCAGCTTCTGGCCGCCGCGGATCGGCGACGTCGTCTCGGTCCTCGTCGACGCGAAGAGCGGCAAGGTCAAGTTCGACAAGGACGACCCGCGCCTCAACGCAAAGGCGCGGATGCAAGAGCAGAAGCAGCGGTACGAGGCGACGGGCGCCCAGTCCCACGGCTCGCCGGCAGCCGTACGAGACGGCTCACCGCCGCTCGCCTCGTGGGACTTCGCGGGCGATCCCGAGCAAGCGCGGGCGGCGATCGAGGCGCTCCGAGCCGCCCGCAGCTCGGCGACCGCCGAGCCGGCCGACCGGCTCGCGAAGCTCGAGGCGCTGAAGGAGCGCGGGCTCCTCACCGACGAGGAGTACGCGTCGCAGCGACAGCGCATGCTCGACGCGATCTAGCTCTGGCTAAGAAGCTCTAACAGAATGCCTCGCGATGCCTGGCGGCGTCTCGCTGGCGCCTGGACGGTGATCACCTTTTGCGGTTCCGTTCGGTACAGGAGCCGCTGCAAGGCGATCCCCGCCCAGGCTTGCGAGCCACTCGCCAGCCGTTCACGAATCATTCTGTTAGAGCTTCTAAGACGGCACGGCAGCGCGCCGCTCAGCTCCCGCGCTCCGCACGTTGCTTGAGCGCGGCGGCGAACTCGTCGAAGGCCGGCTGCAGATCCGGAACGGAGCGCCCGATCAGCGGCGCGAGGAGCCCGCGGTAGAGCTCTCGCATCTCAAAGCGCACGCCATCCCCTGCAGCCGTGAGCGTGAACGTGCGCTCGCCCGTGAACAGCCCTAGCGGCAGGCCGCCCGTCCACACCATGCGCGCCGGAGGAGCGAACTCCGTCACCCTCACGGGGAACGCTCGGCCGGGGCTGATCTTGGCGTGCACCGTGATCGCCTCGCCGGGCGCGATTCGCCCTTCCACCCGGTCGACGGTCGTGTTCCACGACGGGTAGCCCGGGGCGTCGGTCAGCAGCGCCCAGACCGCCTCGGGGGCGGCGGAGATCGTGATCGTGCTCGCGAAACTCTTCATAGGCAGATCGTAACATCCTGGTTACCTTTATGCCTCGAGCTGGAGCGCGCTCAGCACGAGATCCCAGGCGCGCTGGAACGCAGGCGCGCCCTCGGCCCACCGGTCGGCGCTCTCGGGCTTGGGCCCGTGCTCGACGACGACGCGGGTGCCCCCGTCCTCTGCCGCGAACCGGACGACGACCTCCGTCGGATGCTGGGCGTCGGTTCCCGGGTAGAAGTCCAGCACGAGCCGCTGCGGCGGCTCCCACAACGTCACCCGTCCGAGGTCGACCTCGTGACCGTCCGCCGCGCGTTCCCAGAACCGGCCGTTTGCGAGCATCCTGATCTCGCTGCGCGGGTCGGCCGTGTGCCGGAGCAGCCGCGGCCACCAGTCCGAGGCGCGCTCGGTGAAGAGCACGAATGCGTGCGCAGGGGCACAGCTCAGAAATGCCGACTTCTCGATCATTCCCTCGCGAGCTCCTCGAGCCGCGAGAGCGCCGTCTCCCAGAACTCGTCGAGGAAGTCGCGCACCGAGGCGAGCCCCTGCACCCGCACGGCGTAGACGCTGCGCGTGCCCTGCATGCGGTGCTCCACGAGACCGGCGTCCTCGAGCACGCGCAGGTGACGCGAGATCGCCGGCCGGCTGACGGGGAAGCGGCTCGCGAGCTCGCCGACCGCAAGCGGCGACGTCCGCAGCGTCTGCAGGATCGTCCGCCGAACGGGGTTCCCGAGAGCGTCGAGCGCGTGAACCGAAGGGTGCGGTGTCGTTACTATCATCGGTAGCCTTGATGTTACCATCGAGAGATTCAGACTACCGCTGCAGGCACGAGGAGGCGCGTGATGGGAGAAGTTGTCGTCCGTTACAAGGTCAAGCCAGATCGGGTCGAGGAGAACGAGCGGCTGATCGATCGCGTCTATGCCGAGCTGGCCGAACGCGACCCGGGTGGTCTCCGTTACGCGACCTTCCGCCTCGCCGACGGCGTCAGCTTCCTGCACGTCGCCTCGGTTGACGCCGAGTCCGGAGGCAACCCGCTCGGCGAGATCGCGGCCTTCGCCGAGTTCACCCGTGAGATCGCCGAGCGCTGCGACGAGCCGCCCGTCGCGCAGGACGCCCGGCTCGTCGGGTCGTACGGATTCTGAATCGGAAGATCGGGCGCCGACGCTACGCCACAGCGGTGCACGGTCGAGTGCGACTCCTCGAGCTCGAGCCTGCCGGATAGGTGAGGCTGCCCGAACCTCCGCGGGTGCTCCTCCACCTCGCGAGACGCCTGCATGCCGCACGGGTGCGACGGCTCAGGCGAGCGACGCTTGGCCTGTCAATTCGTATTCGTCTCCTAGGAGGAACCGAAATGCAAGGCAAGCGCACTCTCGCGCACCGGATGGGCCGCTGGAGCGGCACGCATCCGTGGACGGCGATCCTCGGCTGGGTCGCATTCGTCGTGATCGCCGTGGCCATCGGCACGGCGGTCCGCACGAAGACCATCAAGACCTCAGATCAGGGCGTCGGGGAGTCGGGTCGCGCCGCAGCGGCGATCGACCGGGCCTTCGACGATCCGCCGGCGGGCGAGATGGTGTTCATCCAGAGCCGCAGCGGTCGGCTCACGAACGCCGATCTCGCCACGGTCGCCCGTGACGCGAAGGGACGACTCACGGCGATCGCGGCCGTGACGAACATCCAGCAGCCCGGCGATCGCAGGACGGTCGCTCGGCGCTGATCACCTTCGACATCCGCGGCAAGTCCGACGACGCGGTCGGCAAGATCGCGCCGATCGAGGCTGCCGTCATCGCGGTCGCGGCCGATCATTCCAACCTGCTGGTCGAGCAGTTCGGCGATGCAACCTCAGGCAAGAAGTTCGACGACACGCTCAGCCAGGACTTCCAAAAAGCCGAGATGCTCTCGATCCCGATCACGCTGATCATCCTGATCGTCGCGTTCGGCGCGCTGCTCGCGGCGGGCATCCCGGTGCTGCTCGGCCTCACGGCCGTGTTCTCCGCGTTCGGTCTCACGTCGCTCTCGAGCCACGTCATCCCAACAGGCGAGAGCACGCAGATCCTGACGATGCTGATCGGCATGGCGGTGGGCGTGGACTACTCGCTCTTCTACCTCAAGCGCGAGCGCGAGGAGCGAGCGCGTGGAGCCGGCAAGCTCGCCGCGCTCGAGGCTGCGGCCGCCACCAGCGGTCGCGCGGTGCTCATCTCCGGCGTCACGGTGATGGCATCGCTGGCCGGCATGTTCTTCATGGGCGACGCCGACGGCGCGTCCATGGCGGTCGGCTCCATCATCGTCGTCGGCGTCGCCGTGCTCGGCTCGCTGACGGTGCTCCCGGCCGTGCTCGCGAAGCTCGGCGACCGCGTCCACAAGAGCCGCCTGCCCGTGCTCCGGCGGCTGCACCGTGAGGAGCGCGACTCGCGCATCTGGGGCTTCGTGCTCGGCCACGCGATGCGCCGGCCGGTCGTCGCGCTCGTCGCCGGCATCGCGATCCTCGCCGCCCTCGCGTTCCCCGCGCTGAGCATGAAGACCAAGGTCACGGGCTCGAGGACATCTCGCGCAAGGACTTCCCGGTGCTGAAGGCGTACGACCACATCCAGGCGGCCTTCCCGGGCGAGCGCTCGGGAGCAGAGGTCATCGTCCAGGCCCAGGACGTCCGGACGCCCGCCGTGCAGGCCGCGATCGCGGACCTCAAGCGGGAGGCGCTCGCCTCGGAACAGGCCGTTGGCCCGACCGAGACGCGCATCAGCCGTGACGGCACGACCGCGCAGATCACGCTGCCGCTCGTCGGCGACGGCTCCAACGCGCAGTCGCTGAACGCCCTGGCGATGCTGCGTGACCGCGTCGCGCCCTCCACGGTCGGCAGCGTGCCGGGCGTGGCCGTCGAGATCGGCGGCGCGGCCGCTGAGACCAAGGACGCGAACGACAACCTCGCGTCGCACGCGCCGATCGTGTTCGGCTTCGTGCTCACGGTGGCGTTCTTCCTGCTGCTCCTCACGTTCCGGTCGATCGTGATTCCGATCAAGGCGATCCTGCTCAACCTGCTCTCGGTTGCGGCGGCGTTCGGAGTGCTCACGCTCGTCTTCCAGGACGGCCTGGGCGAGTCGATCGGCCTGATGCACACGAAGGGCGTCGTCTCGTGGCTGCCGGTGTTCCTGTTCGTGATCCGCTTCGGCCTCTCGATGGACTACCACGTGTTCATCCTGAGCCGGATCAAAGAGGGCTGGGACAAGGGCCTCGGCAACTCGGAAGCCGGCGAGCAGGGCATCCGCAGCTCCGCGGGCGTCGTGACGGCCGCCGCCACGGTGATGATCGCGGTGTTCTCGATCTTCGCGGACGCTCTCGCTCGTCGACCTGCAGGAGTTCGGCGTCGGCCTCGCGGCCGCCGTCGCGATCGACGCCACGCTGATCCGCGGCGTCGTCCTGCCGGCCTCGATGAAGCTGCTCGGCACGTGGAACTGGTACATGCCGCGCAGCCTCGCCTGGCTCCCGGCGCTGTCCCACGAGGGCTCCGCCGCCCCCGGAGGCGCGAGCGCGTAGCCACCTCCCGCACTCCCGCTCGACCGACGGCCCGCCATTTGGCGGGCCGTCGGCGTTCCCGTCGCGCGTCTCCTCAGCAGACCATTCCCAGCGAGATCGGATACCGTTGGCCCATGTTCAGTGGCCTCGAGAACCCGATCCACATCCTGATCATCCTCGTGATCGTGCTGCTCGTGGTCGGTCCGAGCCAGCTCCCGAAGCTCGCTCGCAGCTCCGGCCGGCGCCTGCGCGAGACGAAGGAGGCTGCGGCGTCCTTCAAGGACGAGTTCGAGCGCGGCGTCGAAGACGCGACGCCCGTCACCGAGGTCAAGCCGACGCTCCCGGTCGCGACCACGCAGCCGCCGGCACCGGCTCCCGCAGAGCCCGTGGCGCAGCCTGCAGAGCAGGACGCCAAGCCCGACGCCTAGCCCGACCGCGGAGGCGCGATGATCGATCCCGGAGCCGACATCGGTCACGTCCACCTCAAGGTGGCGGATCTCGACCGTTCTCTCGCGTTCTACGAGACCCTGCTCGGGTTCGAGGTGCAGACCCGGATGGACTGGGGCGTGTTTCTCTCGGCCGGCGGCTACCACCACCACATCGCGCTCAACGTCTACTTCAGCGCCGGTGCGGCTCCGGCACCGCGCGACTCGGCAGGCCTCCACCACTTCGCGATCCGTTACCCGACGTTCCCCGCGTTCGTCGCGGCGGTGCGCACGCTCGTCGACGCCGGCGTGCCGATCTGGCAGGCGGGCGACCACGGCTACTCGCTCGCCGTGTACTTCCGTGACCCCGATGACAACGGCGTCGAGCTGGGCTGGGATCGGCCGCGAGACGAGTGGGGCCCCGACCGGGGACCGCTCGACGTCGAGTCGCTGCTCGCCTCGGCCTGAGCTTTTCACCGAGCCGTCACCGGCGCTTTCCTTTCGAGCCGACGGATGCGAACATGTGTTCGTGTCCAGGCAGGCGACCATCCTCCACGCCGACGTGGACTCGTTCTTCGCGTCGGTCGAGCAACGGGACGATCCGCGGCTGCGCGGTCGCCCCGTGATCGTCGGCTCGTGGGTCGTCCTCGCCGCCAGCTACGAGGCCAAGGCCTTCGGCATCCGCACGGCGATGAGCGGCGCGCAGGCGCGCCGGCTGTGCCCGCACGCGGCCGTGGTCGAGCCCCGCATGTCGGCCTACTCCGAGGCGAGCAAGGCGCTCTACGAGGTCTTCCACGACACCTCGCCCGTGGTCGAAGGGCTCTCGATCGACGAGGCGTTCCTCGACGTCAGCGGGATGGAGCGCATGGCGGGAACGCCGCTCGAGATCGCAGTGCGGCTGCGACTTGCCGCGCGCGAACGCGTCGGGCTGCCGATCACCGTGGGCGTGGCGAGGACGAAGTTCCTCGCCAAGGTCGCGAGCGGCGTCGCCAAGCCCGACGGCCTGCTCGTCGTTCCGCCTGAGGGCGAGCTGGCCTTTCTGCACCCGCTGCCGGTCGAGCGCCTCTGGGGCGTCGGAGCGGTGACGGCGAGGAAGCTCCACGCCTGCGGGATCACGCTCGTCGGCGAGGTCGCGCGGCTCGACGAGGCGACCCTCGTGGCGCTGCTCGGACGCGGCTCGGGTCGCCACCTCCACGCCCTCGCCCACAATCGCGACCCGCGGCCGGTGCAGACCGGCCGGCGCAGACGCTCGATCGGCTCGCAGCGCGCCCTCGGCCGCTCCCCACGATCACCGGAGGCGATCGACGCCACGCTCGTCGGCCTGGTCGACCGCGTCACCCGCCGGATGCGAGCCGCCGAGCGGGTCGGCCGCACCGTCGTCTTGCGGCTGCGCTTCGCCGACTACACCCGTGTGACGCGGTCGCACACGCTCTCGCATGCGACAGCGCAGACCCAGCTCATCCTGGTGACGGCGAGAGGATTGCTGATGGCAGCGACGCCTCTGATCGACCGGCAGGGGCTGACCTTGATCGGGGTCGCGGTCGCCAACCTCGACGACGGCCTCACGACCCAGCTGACGCTGCCGTTCGACGACGTCGACGGGCGCGCGCTCGACCACGCGCTCGACACGATCCGCGATCGATTCGGAATGAGCGCGATCACCCGGGCGGCGCTGCTCGGGCGCGATCAGGGCTCAACGGTGCCGTTGCTTCCGGACTAAGAAGTTCTCACAGAATGATTCGTGAATGGCTGGACTCCGTCGGCTGCTCCGTAGCAGCCGACTCCACACGCGTGTCAAGCGCCAGCGCTTGACACGCTGCTCGCAAGCCTGGGCGGGGATCGCCTTGCAGCGGCTCCTGTACCAAACGGAACCGCAAAAGGCGATCACCGTCCAGGCATCGCGAGGCATTCT
>JANLRV010000010.1:0-3484 GCA_031361905.1 Actinomycetes bacterium | reverse complement strand
CCCCCAAACCCTCCCCCCCCCCCCCCCCCCCCCCCCCCGCCCGCCCTCCAACCCTACAACCCTCGCTTTCTGGGGTGCCCCTGACCCGCCCACCCCCCCCCCCCACACCACCCAGAAGCGAGCTACCGCAGCAGATACCGCAGTGCCTGGCCGACGAGCCGCGTCCTCGTCGGCGCGTCGAGCTGCTCGAGCCCGAAGCCGAGCGTGATGGTGTCGTGCGTGACGACGCCCGCGGCCTCGTCACCCGGGAAGTCGAGCATCCCGGCGATCACCCAGTTGGCGCCATTCGGAGCGCTACCGGCCGGCGGTCCCGCGACCGTGAAGCCGTCGAGACCGTTCTCGAATCCGGTGATCGGAGTCGAGACCGCGCCGTTCGTCAGCTTCAGGTCGTCGATCTGCACGCCCGTGCCGCCCGACGCGAAGTCGGTCGCGTACGAGATCGAGATCTCGACCGTCTTGCCCGCGAAGTGCGAGAGGTCGAACGAGAGCGGCGTCCAGCCGTTCGAGTCGCCCGTGAGCGCGTTCCAATCACCGCTCGAGCCCGTTGGCAGGCACTGCGGATCGTCCGGATTCGAGAGATCGGGCGTCTGGTAGTGGTCGATGAACGGGTGCAGCGTGTTCCAGCCGATCTTGCACGACTCGAGCGCCTGGCCCGTGTTGCCGTTCTTGTCGACGAGCGTGGTCCAGTCGTCCTGGCCGATCGTGCGGACCTCGACGAACGCGAAGTCATAGTCCTGCTCGATCTTCCAGGTCGCCTGCATGTCGAGGGTCGGCGTTCCCGCCGGAACCTCGAGCTGCCGCGTCAGCCGCTCCCACGAGGCATCCGCGTGCGCCGCGAAGGCCTGCTTCTGGCCCTCGATCGGCGCCTCGCGCGGCGGTCCCGTGCGCACGTACTTGAGCGAGGCCTTGCTGCCGAAGTCCGGGTACACGGTCGGGTCGAGGAACGAGCTCGTCGTGAGGAACTGCGAGTTCGCCCCGGCCGGCGATGAGACGGGCGTGAACGGGTTGAGCCCGAACGGCGCGCTCACCGAGTTGACGACCAGGCCGTCCAGCGTCGGGTCGAAGAGGCCGCTCGTGTACTGGTACGCCCCCAGGAAGTACTGGAAGAAATCGTCCGTGAGCGGCACCGGGGCGGTCGGCCCCGGCGAGTAGGGATAGGCACCGAACTGCGCGAAGCCGAGGTTTCGCCCGGCTGCGAGCAGCCGCCCGTCCTCGTTGAGGTAGTCGCGCAGCGCATTCTGCTCATCGTCCGCGAGCTTCGCGGCCGTGCCCGGCTGTCCACCCGCATCGCGCGGCACGACGTCGTCGCCCGTGTACCAGACGACCGCGTCGAAGTGCGAGAGCACCCCGAGCGGATCAGGTGCCACGCGGCCCTTGGCGTCGACGTCGTAGAGCACGTTCGAGATGCCGTTCGCGGTCAGGGCCGCCTGGTTCGCAGCCGCGTACTTCGGCGACTGCTGTGCGATCACCGGGCTGGCGCCGCTGTAGTCCTCGGCGGCCATCACGAGCACGCGCGCCCGGCCGTCGTAGACCGTGCGATACGTGAATGGCGCGCTGCCCTGCCGGCCGAAGAGCGAGTGGAACCAGACCTCGACCGAGTCGCCCCGGCGCGTGCCGGAGACCGTGCCGCGCACCTTGTGGAAGTAGGTGCCGCGATCGGAGCCGTAGCGCTCGCCGCCACGCCACTCGTGCGTGGACGAGACGCGCACCGGCCCGCCGTTGACGCGATACAGCATCACGACCGGCCCGAGGTTGCGCTTGACGTTCGCCTGCACGTCCTGCGACGCGCCCCACGACTCGCGGAAGGAGTCGACGACGAAGTCAGGCGTCGCGGGAACCTGGTAGTTCGAGGCGGTGTTCTGGCTCGAAGCGCGTGGGTTCGCGAGATCGTCCGCCGACGTCGCGACGTTCAGCGCGAACGGGATGTTCTTCTCGAACACGGCCTCGATCTTGGCCTCGTCGTCGGGGAACTCGAAGACCGAGACATTGGGCACGCCGGCGCTCTGCGCCGTGTCCAGCTCGGGCGTCCAGGCAAGCGTGCCGTAGCGGCCATACGCGTGATCCGTGGTCTCGCCGTTCGTCGTATAGAGCTCGGCCGAGAGGTCGGGGTCGTACCCCGGAACGGCGGGATTGTCATCCGTCGAGATCAGCGGATCGGGTCCGTCCGTGCCCGTCAGGGCCTCGAAGATCGGGTCGTCGTCGGACTTCGTGTCGACCTGGAAGCCGAACGGGTAGAGCAGGAGCTCGGCAGCCGAGTGGTAGTTGATCAGCGCCTTGAAGTCGACCCGGCGCATCAGGCCGTCCAGCGCTCGCGTCTCGGGCTCCGAGGCCGCACGCGTGCCGCGGTAGGTCTCGCTGCCCGGGAGGCTCGAGGACCCCTCGTCGTCGAGGTTCCAGTTGGTCGGGAAGTTGCGGTTCGGGTCGACGCCATCGACGCCGGCCTCGATCTTGCCGTCGCCGTTGTTGTCATGCAGATTCTTGCGCCAGAGGCGGTTTCCGGGCGTGAACGTGAAGTCGTAGCCATCAGGGTTCGCGACCGGGATGAACCACAGCTCCCGGTCCCGGACGAGCCGGTGCACGGTCGCATTCGCGTCATAGCGCTCGACGACGTAGTGCATCAGCCTGCGGCCGGTTTCGGCCGCGATCCACTCGCGCGCATGCTGCGTCGCGACGTAGAGCACGGACGGCTTCGAGCCGTCGGCGAGCTGACGGGCGTCGAGAGTCACCTTGAGCGCGAGGATCGGCTTGCCCTGGATCGAGCGGCCGATCTCCTCGAGCTTCGTGATCCGCGGGTAGTTGCGGGCCAGCGCGCGCATCTCATCGGCGATCCCGCCGGTCTCCGAGTAGGTCCGGTAGACGGTGTATCCCGACGCGAGCGACTTGCCGGCATAGCGCTTGACGAGGTGCGTGCGGATGCCGAGCAGGCGCAGCGCGCGCATCTGCTTTTGCGTGCCGATCAGCGGCACGGTCGTCTTGCCGGCCGCGTTCACCGTCATCTCGGTCACATCGAAGCCCGCGCCGCGCAGCGCCTTCAGCTGCCGAGCGTCAACGGTCGCCTTGTAGGCGTTCTGCCCGGCGGGCGACGTGTTCGACGCGCTGGCAGTTGCGCCCGCAGCGAGCGACGCGGTGATGAGCGCGGTCAACGACAGACCGCGGAGCCGACGGTACTTCAACGTGCCTCCCCAATAGACGCAATTCACGGTACCGCCGACCGTCGAAGCCGGGGCAAAGTTCCCCCGATCGGGGGAGACCGTGAATAGCCCGGGGTCAGGCCCCGGGCTATTCACGGCGTGACATTTCACAGGCCCGGGCGCCCGCCCACGCCCACCGACGGCGGGGTCGATAGCAGCCGACTCCACACGCGTGTCAAGCGCCAGCGCTTGACACGCTGCTCGCAAGCCTGGGCGGGGATCGCCTTGCAGCGGCTCCTGTACCAAACGGAACCGCAAAAGGCGATCACCGTCCAGGCATCGCGAGGCATTCT
>JANLRV010000005.1:0-12310 GCA_031361905.1 Actinomycetes bacterium | reverse complement strand
CGCTCCGGTGTGAATAGCCCGGGGCCTGACCCCGGGCTATTCACACCGCCCTGAAAACGCAGCGAGGGCGGCCCGCAGACCGCCCTCGCTTCCGTCTCCTTGGGGAGGAGGAGGTCTGAATCAGGTGGCCGGAGCCTGCGTCGTCGTCGTGGTCGTGTCGTCGCCGGCCGTCGGGCCCTGCCCGTTCTGCTGGTGATCACCGTGATCGCACTTGCCGCCGCCACGATGACGGTCGCCGCCGCGCGTGTCGTTGACGATCCGATCGACGAGCTGCGGCAGGTGGGCCTTCAGCTTGGTCGCCTGGTCGGCCGTGAGCTTGCCGCTGGTCACGGCGGCCTCGATCTGCGCCGTGGCCGAGTCGGTCACGACCTTCGTCACGTCAGCAGCGGTCTTGCCGTGCTTGACCGCGATCTGTGCGAGCGTGCTGCCTGCGTCGAGCTCGGTCTTGAGGTCGGCCTCGCTGATCCCGAGTGCCGTCGCGACCGCGGTGACGACCTTCCCGCGCGCCTCGCCGAGCAGCCCATGACCCATGCCGGGGCCGTGCCGATGACCGCCGAAGCGACCCCCGGGTCCACCGTCGGCGTCGTTCACGAGATGGTTGGCGAGGTCGGCGGTGTGCGCCTTCAGCGCGGTCGCCTGGTCGGCCGTGATCGTGCCCTTCGTGGCCGAGTCGTCGATCGCCTTCGTCAGTGCCGTGGTGATTGCGGCGACGACGTCAGCCGCCGTCTTGCCGTGCCCGATCGCGATCTCGCCGAGGGTCTTGCCCGCCTGGCGCTCGGTCTGGAGCGCATCGGGCGTGATCCCGATCGCACCGGCGATCGCGCTCTCGAGCGCAGCTCGATCGAGCGCGAGCCCGGGACCGAAGTGGCCGCGGTCACCGAGACCGTCGAAGTGTCCGGAGGGCACGGCGGGCGCCGGAGCCGTCGTCGTGTCGGTCGTCGTCGAGCTCTGCGAGCTCGCAGCCGATGCGATCGCATAGCCGCCGCTCGCGAGGCCGAGGCAAAGGGCTGCCGTGGCCGCGATCCGTGAGCTACGGCCGAACAGCCGTGGCGATTGTCCGGGGGGAGGGGTCGGGTTCTCCAACGGTGGCCCTTTCGTTGCTTCCGATTGCGGCGAGGTCGGGTGATTCCACCGGCCCCGCCTGACCCAAGCGTGGCACCGGAACATGTGACGCACCTGAGAATCGTCCCGATCTCACTCCAACGGACGCCCTAAGACGTTCTCACAGGATGATTCGTGAGTGACTGGACTCCGTCGGCTGCTCGATAGCAGCCGACTCCACACGCGTGTCAAGCGCCAGCGCTTGACACGCTGCTCGCAAGCCTGGGCGGGGATCGCCTTGCAGCGGCTCCTGTACCGAACGGAACCGCAAAAGGCGATCCCCGTCCAGGTGCCAGCGAGACGCCGCCAGGCACCGCGAAGCATTCTGTGAGAACGTCTAAATCACCTCGGCGCCCGTCAGATAGCGCGGCTCGGCGAACACGCGGCGCACCATCGGCTCGAAGAACTCGGCCGGGAGCATCTCGTAGTCCGGATCGAAGCAGTTCTGGTCGTAGAGCGCGCAGAACTCGACGCACGCATCGAACCACGGGCTGTCGCGGAACCGATCGCGCGCGTTGGGATCGTCGCCGGTGTGGTGGCCGTAGTAGACGAGCTGGAAGACGCCGTGGTGCTTGACGATCCAGGTCAGCTCGGGTCGCACGTAAGGGCGCATGATCGCGCCGACCATCTCGCCGTGCGTGAGCGGCGCGAGCTCGTCGCCGAGATCGTGCAGCAGCGCGGCCACGATGTACTCCTCGTCGCGTCCGTCGCGGTGGGCCCGCGTCGCCGCCTGCAGGGAGTGCTCGTAGCGGCTGACCTTGTAGCCCGGAAGCGACTTCTTGAGGTCGTCGAGCGCGCGCATCAGGCGATCCGGCAGCTCATCGACGAACTGCTCCTCGTAGCGGCCGAGGAGCTCGTAGTCCTCTTTCGTGCCGTCGGCCATGTTGACGAACGAGACGGTCTCCACTAGTTCCTCCGAGGTCGCGTGAGAGCCAGGATACTCGCTCGATCAGCAGTGGTCGCGCGGGAAGCGGTGCGTCCATTCACGCTCGAAGAGCCGCTCGCCGTCCTCGTCGATCTCGAGCCGCGAGACGACGACGAACTCGTCAGCCGTGCACGTCATCACGCCGGTCGAGATCCCGCCGACGCGCCAGCCGGCGCGCCCGGAGAGAATCGTGGTGACGACCTCGACGCGCGCCGAGAGCGGATCGTCGTCGCAGATCGAGTACGTCGCGACCGAGGTGTCCTCGTAGAGCATCCCGTTCGGCATCCGCGAGAGCCCGCCGCAGTCCCAGTCGAACACGAGGTCGGTGCGTCCCGCCGCGAGCCGGCGCGTGATCGTGCGCCCGCCGCCGGAGCCGTCGTGCAGGTGCTCGACCGGGTCGGCGGCCGTCTGCGCGGGCGTCGGATCGGGCGCCCGCATCGACCCGTCGTCGGCGTCCAACGGGCGCTCTGGCAGCACGAGCGCGGTGTGCGGGCCGTGCGAGACGGTCAGGGTGACGGGCTCGGGCGAGGGCCATGCGAGCGGCCAGTAGCACGGCGAGAGCGAGAGGCGCAGGCGGCTGCCGGCCGCGAAGCGATGCCCGATCGCATCCATGCGCACGGTCACGGCCATCTCCTCGCCGGGCACGATCGGCTCGGGCTCGGCGTGCGATCTGCGGTGGCAGAGGTTGAGCTGGCCACGCGTGACGAGCAACGACGACCCGTCCGCCCCGACCTCGCAGAGCCGCGCCGAGACGAGCCCGACGGGACGGTCGGCGCTGAGCGAGAGCCGCGCCTCGGCGAAGCCGAGGATCTCGAGCGGCGCGTCGAGCGGCCCAGACGTGAACGTCAGCGAGCGGCCGTCCTCGGCGCGCTGGTCGAGCGGCAGATCGGCGGATCGGCCGTCCGCGCACCACGCGCCACCGTCGAGGCCGACCGTCTGGACGCTGCCGATCGAGCGGGTTCCCGCGACCGGATCGCCGCCGAGCGTGCCGTCCCCGAGCGCGAGCACACGCTCGGTGATGCGCGGTGACGGCCACGCCTGCTCGCCGACCCAGCGGCCGGGACGGTGTTCGAGGCTCGCCTGCGGCTTCACGCCGTCCTGCAGATAGGCCATCACCACCGGCTCGGTGTCGTCGGACTCGATGCCCTTCAGCCAGCGGTCCCAGAAGCGCACGAGCTCGGCGTTGACGCCGACCGACGGCCCCGGGCTGCCCGACTCGGGATCGTTGTGCCCCCACGGGCCGATCAGCGCGCGGCGCGGCACGTCGAGCAGCTCCATCAGCCGGAGCGCCGAGTCGGTGTAGCCATCGGTCCAGCCGCCCACGGTCATCACCGCGCAGCGGATCCGCGACGGGTGATCGCCGACCGATCCCTGCTGCCAGTAGGCGTCGCGACGCTGGTGTGCGAGCCAGTGCGCGATCCAGGGCTCGACATCGAGCCGCTCGAGCCAGGCCTCGTGCCAGCCGTCGCCGAAGACCTCGGGATCGGGCGGACGCGCCTGCCAGCCCTGCATCGTCACCGACCAGTGCAGCATGTCCATCGGCACGATCAGACCGCCGCGGTAGTGCACGTCATCCGCGTAGCGGTCGTCGGAGGCGTAGCACGACGCGATCGCCTTCAGCGCGGGCGGCCGGTGCGCCGCAACCTGGAGGCAGTTGAAGCCGCTCCAGGAGTAGCCCATCATGCCGACCGCCCCCGAGCACCACGGCTGAATCGCGAGCCAGGCGATCACCTCGAGGCAGTCAGCCTGCTCCTGCGGCGTGTACTCGTCGAGCAGCAGGCCGTCCGATTCGCCCGAGCCGCGGATGTCGACGCGCACGCCGGCGTGCCCGTGCTCGGCGAAGAACGACATCTGCGAGTGGTCGCTCGCCACCGTGCCGTCGTTGAGCCGGTAGGGCAGATACTCGAGCACGGCCGGCACCGGCTGCGCGTCGGCCGCGTCTGGCAGCCAGATCCGTGCGTTGAGGCGCGTGCCGTCCGCGAGCGGGATCGTCACGTGCTCGTGGAGCGTGGTCACGCGGACTCCGGGTAGTGACACGCGACGGCGTGGGGGACGCCCGTAAGCGGCGGTCGCTCGCTGCGGCAGCGGTCGTCGACGCGCGGGCAGCGCGTGGCGAAGGGGCAGCCGGTCGACGCGGCCGAGGCGATCCCGCTGGCGGTCCGCGGCCGGCCGACGAGGCGGCGCGCGCTCGGCGAGGTCCCCGGGATCGCATCGAGCAGGGCGCGCGTGTAGGGGTGCCGGGGCCGGGCGGTGATCTCGCTCGCCGGGCCCTGCTCCATCACGGCTCCCGCGTACATCACGACGATCGTGTCGCTCATCCGCCGCACCACGTGCAGGTCGTGGCTGATCATCAGCAAGCCGATTCCCCGCTCGCGCTGCAGCTCGAGCAGCAGGTTGAGAATCTGCGCCTGCACCGAGACGTCGAGCGCAGAGGTCGGCTCGTCGGCGATCACGACTGCCGGATCGAGCGCGAGCGCGCGCGCGATCCCGAGGCGCTGGCGTTGTCCTCCCGAGAACTCCGTCGGCGCGGCCCGTAGCGAGACGCTGCCGAGTCCGACGGCCTCGAGCAGCTCGCCGACGCGCGTCTCGCCGCCGTCGCGCCAGCGCCCGTGCGCCCGCAGCGGCTCGGCGATCAGCTCGCGCACGCTGAAGCGGGGGTCGAGCGACTCGTAGGGGTCCTGGAAGATCATCCCGATGGCGCGCCGCACGGGCCGCAGCGCGCGTGCCGAGCTGCCGTAGGGCTCGCCGCGGAAGCGCAGCGTCCCACCGCTCGGCCGCTCGAGTCCCATGATCAGCCGCGCGGTCGTGGACTTCCCGCAGCCGGACTCGCCGACCACGCCGACGGTCTGCCCCGGTGCGATCGCGAACGACACGTCGTCGACGGCGCGCACGGAGCCATAGCGCTTGCTGAGACCCTCGACCGCGACGATCGCCTCGCTCACGCCGGAACCCCCAGCAGGTGGCAGGCGGCGGTGTGATCCGCTCCGAGGGAGACGGTGGCTGGCATGTCGCCGTTGCACGGCGCGAAGGCGTGGGCGCAGCGCGGGTGGAACGGACACCCGGGCGGTGGCGCGCCGGTCGGCGGCGACCCGCCGATCGCCGCGAACGGCGTCTTCGGCGCCGCCTCCTGCGCGCCGACCATCGTCGCAAGGAGCGCCTGGGTGTACGGGTGCACGGGATCGCTGAAGACCGCGCCTGCCGGACCCCGCTCGACGATGCGCCCGCCGTACATCACCGCGACCGCGTCGGCGATCTCCGCGACGACGCCCATGTCGTGCGTGATCCAGAGGAACGTCACGTCGTGCTCCCGCTGCAGCTCGCGCGCGAGCGCGAGGATCTCGGCCTGCACGGTCACGTCGAGCGCCGTCGTCGGCTCGTCCGCGATCAGGAGCTGCGGGCGCAGCGCGAGCGCCATCGCGATCATCACGCGCTGGCGCATGCCGCCGGACAGCTCGTGCGCGTACATGCCGGCGACCTTCTCGGGCCGCTGGATGCCGACCTGCGCGAGCATCTCGACGGCGTGTCGCTTGGCCTGGGAGCGCGAGACGCCGTCGCGCGCCGCGTACACCTCGGCGATCTGCAGGCCGGCCGTCAGCACGGGGTTGAGCGCAGCCATCGAGTCTTGCGCGAGGTAGCCGACGACGCGGCCACGGGCGCGTCGCAGCTCCTCGCCCGCGAGCGACGAGACCTCGACGTCGCCGATCCGCACCGTCCCGCTCGCGATCTCGCCGCCGGGGGGCAGCAGGCGGCCGATCGCGAAGGCGAGCGACGACTTGCCCGACCCCGACTCGCCGACGAGCGCGAGCGTCGTGCCCCGCTCGATCGCGAACGAGGCTCCGGTGACGGCCTGGAAGTCGCCGTAGCGGACGTTCACGTCGCGTACCTCGACATGGGCGCTCATCCGGCGTCCTGCACCTGGGCGCGCGGATCGACCAGCGCGCGCACGACGTCGGCCAGCAGGTTGAACGCGATCACGACGACCGCGCCGATGATCACGGTGCCCATCAGCACGGGCCGGTCGAACTCCGTGAACGCCTGCTCCTGCAGCGAGCCGATGCCTGGGTAGGCGAAGACGGTCTCGACGAAGACCACGCCCGAGATGTAGAGCGCCATGTCGAGGCCGATCAGCGTGATCACGGGTGAGATGCAGGTGCGCAGCACGTGGCGGCGGATGATCAGACGGCGCGGCAGGCCCTTCGCGACCGCCGTCCGCGTGAACGATGCCGCGAGCGCTGCCCGCGTCGACTCGGCGACCACGGCGGCGTAGTACGGAACGCCGAAGAGCCCGAGCGTGAGCCCCGGCAGGACGAGGTCAAGCGGCCCGGTGCCGCCGCCGGGCGGCAGCCAGTCGAGCTTGAACGCGAACACGAGCAGCAGCAGGAAGCCGAGCGAGTAGGTCGGCACCGAGAGCAGCAGCACGTTGACGGCGGCGAGCCCGCGGCTGCGCTCTCGCCGCAGCCCATCCCAGAGCCCGAGCCCGACCCCGAGCGTGAGCTCGACGAGCAGGCCCACCGCGGCGAGCCAGGCCGTCGTCGGCAGCCGCTCGCCGATCAGGTCGACGACCGGGCGCCGGCGGATGTACGAGATGCCGAGGTCGCCCCGGGCGACGCTTCCGACGTAGGCCGCGAGCTGCGTCGTCACCGGATCGTCGAGGTGCATGTTCGCGCGCACGGTGGCGAGCACCTCGGGCTCGGCACGCGGCCCCGCGATGCGCTTGGCGGGATCGCCGGGCAGCAGGAACTGGAGCATGAAGGTCAGCAGCACGACCCCGATGATCGAGATCAGGCCCAGCACGATCCGGAGGCTCAGATATCGAGCCACGATCGCCTCAGGGAGAGCGCGCCGCGGCGCGCGAGCGCCTCGCCGATCAGCACGAACGAGAACACGGTGAGGACGACGCAGGCGAGCGGCACGAGCAGCAGGTGCGGCGAGTAGTCGAGCGCTCCCGCTCCTTCGGCGAGCATGTTGCCCCATTCGGGCGTGGGTGGCTGGATGCCCGCGCCGAGGTACGAGAGGCCCGAGCCGATCGAGACGACGGCCGCGCCGTTGAGGGCGGCGAGCGTGAGGATCAGGCTCGAGAGGTTCGGCAGGATGTGACGGCGGATCACGGTGCGTCCCGGCACGCCCGAGGCGATCGCCGCCTCGACGAACGTGCGGCGGCGCAGCGCGAGCGCCTCACCGAAGACGATGCGCGCGGCCCAGGCCCAGTAGAGCGCGGTCACGACGGCGACGATGCCGATCACGGTCGTGCCGATCACGGCGGCGAGCGCGAGCCCCGAGATGACCGTCGGGATCGAGAGGAACACGTCGGTGATGCGCATCAGAAGCTGCTCGATCCAGCCCCGGTAGAACGCCGCGGCCATGCCGACGAGCACGCCCAGCCCGACCGAGGTGATGTTCGCGAGGAACGCGATTTCGAGGCTCGTGCGCGCGCCCTCGGCGCTGCGGGCGAGCATGTCGCGGCCGAGCTCGTCGGTTCCGAGCAGATGTCCGTGGCTGAGCACTCCGTGGGACTGGCCCGACTCGGTCAGCCCGTCGAGCGGCGTCGCATACGGGTTGCCGAAGAGCGGCGCGACCAGCGCGAACAGCACCATCCCGCCAAGCAGCAGGCAGCCGACGACGAGCGTGCGGTGCTCTCTCAAGGCCCGTCTCGCCGTGGCGGCGCGAGTCGCGGGCACGAAGGCTACGCCTTGACCCAGAGCCGGTCGTAGTAGGTCCCGTAGACGCCCGAGTAGTGGAAGTTCTCGAGCGCGGGGTCGCGGGCCATGATCCAGTTGATGTTGCCGATGAAGACGCCGGCCGCGTCGTCGCCGATCGTCTGCTCGACCTGTGCGAGCAGCGCATCGCGCTTCGCCTTGTCCGGCGTCCGCCGCGCCTTGGCCGTGAGGCGATCGACGAGCGGGCTCGAGTAGTCGGTGTCGTTGGCCGCGCCGCCCGTCTCCCAGTACTGGCTGATCACGTCGATCGCGGTCGGGTAGATCGCGTAGTAGCTCGAGACCCAGGCATCGGTCTTGTTCTTCAGGATCAGATCGTTGACCGCGTCCGTGGACGCCTGCTTGAGCTTGACGTCGACGCCGATCGCCTTCCACTGCTGCTGCAAGAGCTGACCGATCGCCGGCTCCGGCGCGATCGTCACCCAGAACGTCAGC
Source organism: Actinomycetes bacterium (assembly GCA_031361905.1). GTDB lineage: Bacteria > Actinomycetota > Thermoleophilia > Gaiellales > JALYLC01 > JANLRV01. The sequence continues at coordinate 4,135 of JANLRV010000005.1, read as the reverse complement.
TCGACCTTCGGCGAGCCGGCCTGCTTCATCAGCGCCTTGGCCTTGTCGAGGTCGTAGGTGTACGGCTTGAACGTCCGCGCGTCGCCCAGCAGGTCGATTGGGAACGGCGCGCCCCAGGCAGTCGCCTCGTCGCCCATCACGCGGTGCAGCTGCTCGCGATCGGTCGCCCAGTTGAGCGCCTGCCGCACCGCGCGGATCTTCAACGCCGGCACGCGCGTCTTGTCGAGGTTGATCCAGCGCGAGGCGAAGAGCGGCTGCGTGAACTCGAACTTCTTCAGGGCGGGCGACGCGTTGACCTTCGTCAGGCTCTGCGGGTTGAGGCCATAGCCGAGGATGTCGACGTCGCCCCGGCGCAGCTCGAGCAGCTGCACGCCCTGGTCGACGCCCCAGCGGTACTCGACCTCGTCGAGATAGGGGAGGCCCTTCCAGAAGTAGCCGTCATACCGCGTGAAGACCATCTTCTGGCCCTGCGAGTCGTAGGACGCGAGCTTGAACGGCCCGTTGCCGATCACGTGCGTCGAGAACCTATCGCCCCATTTCTCGACGACCTCTCGCGGCACCGGCGCCATGAACGGCTGGGTCAGCGCGTAGAGGAACGTGACGTCCGGCTGGGTCAGCGTCACCTCGAGGGTGTGGTCGTCGAGCGCGCGCACGCCTGACAGATGCTTGGCCTTGCCGGCCGCCATCGCCTTGGCGCCCTTGATCGTGTAGATGTAGGACGAGGCCCAGCTCTGCAGCTTCGGCGTGAGCACGCGCTCCCAGGCATAGATGTAGTCGTCCGCGACGACCTTCCGCCCGTTGTGGAACGTCACATCCGTGCGCAGGGGGATCGTGTAGCGCTTGCCGGCGTGCGTGATCTTCGGCATCGCGGCGGCGGCGTTCGGCTCGGGCGAGCCATCCGCGCCGTACGCGTAGAGCGCCGCGAAGAGGAGTTCGCTGATCGCCTCCCAGCCGGTCGTCGAGTAGCCGATCGCCGGGTCGTAGGAGTTGCCCTCCTCGTCGAACACGTTGATCACGCGTCCGCCCCGCGTGCCACCCGCCGACGGCGGACCCGGGACCTTCGCCGAGACGCTGCCAGGGTTCCCGCTCGAGGACGGGGTCGAGCTCGCCGCATTCGTAGCGGCGCTCTCGTCGGGCAGCTTCGCGGAGCTCCCGCCGCAGCCGGCGAGCGTGACGCCGAGCACGCCCGCGCCAACGCCGCCGAGGAGCGTCTTGCGCGTGATCGGGTGCTCGGTCATCGCTGCGGCCGATCCTACCGTCTCCTCCGGTGCTCGCAACAACCAGAATGTGGTGAATGAGCAGGACCAGTGGACCGATCGATCTCGCCGTCGACCTCGACCGCGCCGGGGTGGTTCCCCTGCGCGACCAGCTCGGCGGTCAGCTCCGCGCCGCGATCCTCGCCGGGCGGCTCGCGCCGGGTGCCGTGCTGCCCGCGACGCGTCCCCTCGCGGCGCACCTCGGCGTCTCGCGGGGCGTCGTCGTCGATGCCTATGCCGACCTGCACCAGCAGGGGCTCGTGATGCTGCGCCCGCGGTCGCTGCCGCGCGTTGCCGAGCGCGGCAGCGCGATTGCGGGGCCGCCGGGGCCGGCCCCGCCCGTGCCCCGGCTCGACCTCGCGACGCCCGGTGCCGATCCCGCGCTCTTCCCGCGGCGCGAGTGGTCGGCGGCGCTTCGCCTCGCGCTCCAGGTCGCACCCGACCGCGTGCTCGGGGAGCTCGCGCCGGGGGGACAGGAGCCTCTCCGCCAGGCGCTCGCGGAGCACATCGCACGCGCGCGAGGCGCGGTCGCGAGCGCTGATCGCGTCGTCGTCTGCCAGGGCGCGACGCAGGCGATCGAGGTCGCCTGCCGGGTGCTGGTGGCGCACGGCGCCCGCGCGATCGCGGTCGAGGACCCGTGCCGTGCGGAGGTGCGCGCCGCGGCCCGGCGCGCGGGCCTCGAGGTCGTGCCCGTGCCCGTCGATCGCGACGGCATTCTCGTGGCGAAGCTGGCGGCCGTCGATGCCGTGATCGTCGCCGCGGCGCACCAGTTCCCGACCGGTGCCGTGCTCTCGCGGGCGCGCCGCGACGCGCTGCTCGCGACGGGGCTGTACGTGATCGAGGACGATCGAGGCTCCGACCACCGCTACGACGGCGCGCCGCCACCCGGCCTGCAGGGCGCTGCCGACGATCGCGTGCTGCTGGCCGGGTCGGCCTCGCAGTCGCTCGCCGCCGGCTTGCGGCTCGGCTGGCTGCTCGTCCCGGCGGTGCTCGCGCGCGAGGCGGTCGAGCGGCGCGGCGAGCTCGACGGCGGCTCTCCCGCGCTCGAGCAGCTGGCGCTCGCGCGCATGCTCGAGACGGCCGCCTTCGACCGGCACCTCCGGCGTGCCCGCGCGGAGTACGTCCGCCGTCGCGCGGCGCTGCTCGAGGCGCTCGCGGATCTGCTCCCCGACCTCGAGCCGAGCGGCGCGGAGGCCGGCCTGCATCTCGTGCTCGAGCTCCCCGACTCGGTCGATCGCGCGCTCCTCGCGGCACGGGCCGCCGGCGATCGCGTGCGCGTCGGGACGACGACCGAGCACCGCGCCGCGCCGGGTCGCAGGGCCGACGCCCTGGTCGTGCAGTACGCGCGCATCGCTCCGGTCGCGGCACCGCTCGCCGCACGCGCGATCCGGCGGCTGCTCGATCCCGCCGAGACGGCACGCGTGCCGAGGCTGCGGGCCCACCGCGTGCCCGGGCCTGCGACGCCTCCGCTCGAGACCGCGATGCCGGGCGATCTCGAGGTCGAGCTCGCGGTGCTCGCGCTCGACGTCTACGGCGCCGATACCTCCAGCCTGCGGGCGCTCGCCGAAGTGATCCGCGCCGCCGGAGCTGACCTCGTCGGCCTGCAGAACGCGAGCGGCCACACCCGGCAGCTCGCCGAGGCGCTCGGCTGGCCCTACTGGGACGCCGCGCACCACGTGATCTCTCGTTTCCCGCTGCTGCGGGTCACGGGGAGCCTGCACGTGCTCGTCGAGGTCGTCCCGGGCGGCTATCTCGCGCACGCGAACATCTATCTCTCGGGCGATCTCTACGGACCCGCGCAGGTGATCGCCGGCGCTTCGCCGGGGCGAGTCGCCGAGATCGAGCGGCGCGTGCGCGTGCCCGGCATCGCGCCCGTGCTCGGCGAGCTCGCGCTGCTCGCCTCGCAGGGCGTGCCGGCCCTGATCACCGGCGGCTTCAACGCCCCGTGCGGCCCTGGCTGGCCCGTCGCCGACGCGATCGCCGAAGCCGGCTTCGTGGACGTCGCGGCCGGCCGTGAGGAGCCGACGTGGCCGGTCGCCGGATTCCTGGTCGAGGCGAACGAGGGCTCTGACCGCATCGACTCGGTGATCGCCGGGGGGCCGGTCGAGGTCGTCACGGCCACGCTCGTCGGCGAGCCCGGCGGAGCCGGCGTCCAGCTCGCCTACGAGCCGTGGCCGAGCGACCACCGTGCCGTGCTCGCGCGCGTTCGCGTGGTGCCCGCGCGCGTCGCTCCGTTCGCAGGAGCGCTCCACGAGGTCGTCGCGCTCGGCGATCCGGTTCGCGTCGCCCTCGCGGGGCTGCCGGAGCCCGACGGTCGCGTGGCCCTCGTGGCCGCGGGCGGCGATCCGGCACGTCCCGCGCGGCGGCGATCGGTCGCGGAGGTCGGTGGTGACGGTCTGCTGGCGTTGCCGACGGCCGGGCTCCGCCCCGGCTCCTACGAGCTCGTGCGGGTCGCGGCCGACGGCAGCGAGCGCTCGCGCTCGCCGGTCTGGCTGTCGGCCGGGGCGCCGCCGGTGATCTCGGCCGGACGGCGCCGCTATCGCGAGGGCGAGGGCATCGAGCTCTCGTGGCGCGAGGCCCCCGGAAACCGCTGGGATTGGGTCGGCATCTACCCGGATGGAGCCGATCCGTCTCGCGAGGAGCCGCTCTTCTACCGCTTCTGCGGGGCGCGCCCGAGCGGCCGCCTGACGATCGTCGAGCACGTCCCGACGGGCGGCTACCTCGCGACGCTGATGCTCGACGACGGCTACGAGGTGCTGGCGCTCGCGGCGTTCGAGGTGCGTGGTGAATAGCCCGGGGTCAGGCCCCGGGCTATTCACCGGCGAGTGAAATTTCACACGAGTGAATAGCCCGGGGCCTGACCCCGGGCGATTCACGAC
>JANLRV010000275.1:0-22707 GCA_031361905.1 Actinomycetes bacterium | reverse complement strand
GGCTCTTGAACAGGCCACCAGCCTGCCCCGCGAGCCGGCCGGCACCCCCGCTCGCTCCAGCAACCCCAGACACGACCGACACTCTTGAAACCGGCTCTAAGGTCTCTTCCGGTCGGTGTGGCGAGTGTCCAACCACCGTTTCACCACCTCTCCACCGCACGCGCCCCCAATCGGCTCCGACCCGTGGCTAGGTTGAGAGCGTCCGGTCAGTGGGTTCGAGGGAGGCGGCGCGATGACGACACGTGCGAAGAGGTTTGGGCTCGCGGCGGGAACGCTTGGATGCGTCCTCGCGGCGGGTGCGTCGATGGCCGGTGCGACCGGCGTGCTGAGCTTCGGCGCGGTCGACAAGGCGAACACCAAGGCGGCGGGCATCGCCGCTCCGAACGTGCTCGCAGCCGGCCTGCTGGAGTCGGTCGTGGCGCAAGGCTCCGTGGCGCTCGAGAATCCCGATGCCGCGACGAAGGTCATGTACTACGGCTATCTCGGCGACGGGCCGATGGTTCCGGCGCCGGCTGACGTGCAGTCGACGACGCACAACGTCGAGGCGCAGAAGACCGAGCCGGACAAGAACACCTACCTCGTGATGTCTGGCCTGAAGGGCGCCGATGCCGCGTACAGCTACGGCTCGCATTTCCTCTTCCAGGGGCATGAGGGCGGCTCACCGGGCTACTTCACCCGCGTCAACCTCGACGCCGACGCGGCGCATCGCGTGACGCTGCTCGCGACCAAGGACTCGACCGGCGCGGCGCTTCCGGCCGACTTCGACGGGTCCACGTGGGATCCGTTCGCCAAGCGGCTCCTGTTCACCAACGAGGCGGGTCCCAAGGGCGGCGTCTGGCAGGTCACGACGGACGTTCCGGCGAAGGTCGATCCGCTCCACGGCGTGCTCGGCCAGGCGGGGTACGAGGGGGTCCAGGCCGACAAGGACGGCAACCTCTGGATCGTCGAGGACGTGGGTGGCCCCGCCGGCACCGTTAGCACCAAGGCGAAGCAGCCGAACAGCTTCGTCTACCGGCTCGTCCCGGTCGACAAGTCCGACCTGGCCAAGGGCGGCAAGCTGCAGGCGCTGCAGGTGGCCTCGCTCGCGAGCGGCAAGCCGATCGGCTTTGGCGGCGCGGCGGCGATCGAGGCGGACATCACATCACCCGACCGCGCGGACCTGCACACCTACGGCAAGACCTTCAAGACGACGTGGGTCACGGTTCACGACACGGCGAAGGACGGCACGGCGAGCTTCGATGCAAACGCGGCCGCCAAGAAGGCAGCCGCCACCCCGTTCAAGCGGCCTGAGAATGGCGTCTTCCGGCCGGGAACCGGCTTCGGCGAGTTCTACTTCACAGAGACCGGCGACACGAATGCCGACACCCAGGCCGCGCCGAAGTTCGGCGGCTTCGGCGGCGTCTACAAGCTCAGCCAGTCCGGCCCGAGCGCGTCGAGCGGGACGCTCTCGCTGGCCTTCGAGGGAGACAAGGCCCACACCGGGCTCGACAACCTGCAGTTCCTGGACGCGAACCGGCTGATCGTGGTCGAGGACGGCGGCGACACCCTCCACGCGCAGCGAAATGCGCTCGATTCGGCCTACCTGCTCGATCTGCGCAAGCCGGGAAGCGAGCTGAAGGATCCGCCGCGGATGCTCGCCGAGGGTCGGGATGCCTCGGCGACGATCGATTCGGGGCTCGGCGCCGCGGCTGGCACGGGCTTCCAGAACGATGGCGACAACGAGATCACCGGAATCCACGTCTCGAACGGCGATCCGACCGCCTCCGGCATCCTCGGCGCCTCGTGGCCGACGCCTCTCGCGCACGGCTGGCGGATCTTCTGGACGCAGCAGCACGGCGACAACGTCACCTACGAGATCACGCGCGATCGTCGCGACGACTGACGAACGGGCTCAGGCATGGCCTCGGGTGGCTCCCTCAACGAGGGAGCCACCCGAGCTCGTTTGCGGGCGGCTGTCGCCGCAGGCTGCGAGAATCGGCGGATGCGAGCCGAGGCCGACCCCGAGGAGCCGAGATGATCAGCGAAGTCCGCAGGCAGCACTTCATCGACGGCGAGTGGGCCGACGCGAGCAGCGGTCGGACGTTCCCGAGCATCAACCCGACGAACGCGAAGCCGTGGTACCACGCTGCCGAGGGCACGCGCGAGGACATCGACCGGGCGGTGCGCTCGGCGCGGGCGGCATTCGAGCACCCGTCCTGGCGCGATCTCACGCAGACCGCCCGCGGGCGCGTGCTGCGTCGCCTCGCCGATCTCGTCGGCGAGCACGGCGAGTCGCTCGCCCGCACGGAGGTCGCCGACAACGGCAAGCTCCTGCGGGAGATGCGCGGCCAGCTCTCCGTGATCCCCGAGTGGCTCTACTACTTCGCCGGCATGGCCGACAAGGTGCAGGGCGAGACGATCCCGGGCTCGAGCATCTCGATCCTCAACTACACCCTGCGCCAGCCCATCGGCGTGGTCGGTGCGATCACGCCGTGGAACTCGCCCCTCCTGCTCACGCTGATGAAGCTCGCGCCGGCTCTCGCGGGCGGCAACACGATCGTGATCAAGCCGAGCGAGCACACCTCGGCGTCGCTGCTCGAGCTGATGCCGCTCGTGCTCGAGGCCGGCATCCCGCCGGGCGTCGTCAACGTCGTCACGGGCTTCGGGGCGGAGGCCGGCGACGCGCTCGTGCGGCATCCGCTCGTCTCCAAGATCGCGTTCACGGGCGGCACCGAGACGGGGCGGCGCATCGCGGCGATCGCGGGCGAGCGGCTCGTCCGCGTGACGCTCGAGCTGGGCGGCAAGTCGCCCAACATCGTCTTTCCCGACGCCGACCTGGCGAACGCCTCGATGGGGATCGTGGCGGGCATCTTCGCCGCCGCGGGGCAGACCTGCGTGGCAGGGTCGCGGGTCTTCCTGCACGACGACGTCTACGACGAGGTGCTCGAGCGGGTCACCGCCCGCGCACGGGCGATCGTGCTCGGCGATCCGCTCGCCGACGCGACCGAGATCGGGCCGCTCGCGTTCGCGGGCCACCTCGAGACAGTCGCGGGGTACGCGCAGATCGCGCAGGACGAGGGTGCGACGCTGACGCTCGGCGGGCATCGGCGCGATGACCTGGGCGGCTACTTCTTCGAGCCGACGATCTTCACCGACGTGCACAACCGCATGCGGATCGCGCAGGAGGAGGTGTTCGGACCGATCCTCGCGGTTCAGCGGTTCCGAGACGAGGACGACGTCGTCGCACGCGCCAACGACAGCCGGTTCGGGCTCGCCGCCGGCCTCTGGACGCGCGACCTCTCTCGCGCGCACCGCGTCGCGAGCCGGCTCGAGGCCGGCACGGTGTGGATCAACACCTACCGCGCGATGGCGCCGATGTCGCCGCTCGGCGGCGTCAAGGACTCGGGGCTCGGCCGCGAGAACGGGTTCGAGGTGATGCGCGAGTACACGCGCGTCAAGAGCGTCTGGGTCTCGACGAGCGACGAGGCCGTGCCCGACCCGTTCGTGCTCAGGTAGGCGGCGCGGCCGGCGCGCCAGCGGTCACGCGTAGCGGGCGCCGACCGGCTCGGGCAGGCGCTCGAGCTCCGCTCGATCGGCCGCGTCGAGCTCGAGCCCGTCGCCGCCGACGTCGTCCTCGAGGTACGCGCGCCGCTTCGTCCCCGGGATCGCGAGCACGTGGTCCGCGAGCCCGAGCACCCAGGCGATCAGCACCTGGGCGGGCGTCGCTCCCCTGCGCGCCGCGACGCGCGCCACGCCGTCGACGAGCCGCATGTTGGCGTGCATCGCCTCGGGCGTGAAGCGCGGATTTCCGCAGCGGAAGTCGTTCGGCGGGAAGGTCGTGCCCTCGGGGAGGGCGCCGGTCAGGAAACCTCTCCCGAGCACGCCGAAGGCGACGAACGCGGCGCCGTGCTCGGCGCACCAGTCGAGCGTCCCGTTCTCGAGCGGGTCGCGCGTCCACAGCGAGAGCTCGCTCTGGAGCGCCGAGACGGGATGCACGGCGTGCGCGCGCCCGAGCTCGTCGAGCGTGCACTCCGAGATCCCGAGGCGCCGGATCTTGCCCTCCGCGACGAGCTCGGAGAGTCCCCCGAAGCTCTCCTCGACGGGCACGTCCGGATCGACGCGGTGCAGGTAGTAGAGGTCGATCGTCTCCAGCGCGAGGCGGCTCAGCGACCCCTCGCAGAGCCGGCGCAGCGTCTCGGGGCGTCCGTCCCGGTGCACGATGCGCCGCATCGCGTCCTCGACGATCAGGCCCGCCTTGGAGGCGACCGTGACGCCCTCGCGGCCGCCGCGGATCGCGCGTCCCACGAGCCGCTCGTTGTGCTCCGGTCCATACATCGAGGCCGTGTCGAGGTGCGTCACGCCGAGCTCGAGCGCGCGCTCGAAGACGCGCACCGACTCGTTGTCGTCTCGCTCGCCGAGGTGGTAGGCCCACGAGGCGCTCATGCAGCCGAGCCCGATCGCCGAGAGCTCGGGTCCGTCAGCGCCGAGGTGGCGTGTCTGCAATGTCATGCGCCTGAGTGTATGCACGAGGAGCTGCTACTTGATCACCTTGCCGGCGGTCCAGCCGCCGTCGACCGTCATGATCGTGCCGGTCATGAAGCTGGCGTCGTCGGAGGCCAGGAAGCGGATCGCCCGGGCGATCTCTCCCGGGCTCGCGACCCGCCCCAGGGCGTGCGCCGCATGGATCAGCCGCACCTGCTCGGGATCGGCGAAATACGACTCGGTGAGCTCGGTGCGGACGACGCCGGGCGCCACCGCGTTGACGCGAATGCCGCGCTCGCCGAACTCCATCGCCAGCTGCTTCGTCAGCCCGATCAGCGCGTGCTTCGATGACACGTAGGCTGCGCGCTGCGGCTCGGCGAGCAGGCCCGAGACCGAGGCCACGTTGACGATCGAGCCGGTGCCGGGAAGCTGTCGGACGAACAGCTGCGAGAGCAGGAACGCCGCCGTCACGTTGACCGCGAAGACGCGATTCCACTCCTCGAGCGAGAGCTCGAGCGCGGGACGGATCTCGCGGATGCCGGCGCAGTTCACGAGCACGTCGGCGGGCCGGCCGAGCGCGTGCAGGTGCTCGCCGATCGCGGGGTATGCGTCGGCGTCGAGCAGGTCGGCGCGGACGAGCGAGAAGGCCGACGGATAGCGCGCCGCCAGCTCGCCCGAGCGGCCCTCGGCGCGGTCGACGCCGACGACGGTGTCGCCTCCGTCGAGGAACAGCTCGGCGGTCGCGTACGCGATCCCGCTGCCGGCGCCGCTGATCAGGATCGTTCGGGTCATCGCGCGCTCCAGAGAAGGTGAAGGAGGGGAGGCTTGCGGAAGACGAGGCCGCGAGGGGCGGGGTCGTGCGCCGGGTCGAGGCGCAGCTCGGGCAACCGGTCGAGCGTCCGCTCGAGCACGGTCTGCGTCTCCAGCCGCGCGAGATGCATTCCGAGGCAGACGTGGGGGCCCTGCGCGAACGCGAGCTGCAGCTTGCTGTTCTCGCGCAGGACGTCGAAGCGATGGGGCGACGGGAAGACGGCCGGATCACGGTTCGCGGCGGCCAGCGAGAGGGTCACGAGGTCGCCGGCCCGGATCGCCGCGCCGCCCAGCTCGAGGTCGCGCGTGGCGTAGCGATCGATCACGGCAGCGGCGGGCTCGAGCCGCAGCGACTCCTCGATGGCGGCCGGGATCAGCCTGCGATCCGCACGCACCAGGGCGAGCTGGTCGGGGTCGCCGAGCAGGTGGGCGACGGCGTTGAGGATCATGCCCTCGGTCGTCTCGATCCCGCCGAACAGCAGCACGGCCGCGTTCGAGATGATCTGGTCGCGGGTCAGCCCCTCGGCGTCGTGGGCCGCCGAGGCGAGCAGCGACGCGTCGCGATCGCCGTCGAGCACCGGATCGATGCTGTCGCGCAAGCGGGCGAACGCCCTCTCGGCCGGCCCGGAGACGGGCGTGCCCGCGGTGACGTCGGTGACGGCCTGCACGATCGTCTCGTACCAGGCGAGCACGCTCGCGTTCGTCGACGGATCGAGTCCCAGAGCGCGTGCCATCACGGAGACGGCGAGCGGGCCGGCGAGCGTGCGCCTGAGCTCGGCGAGGCCGCTCGCGGCGAAGCCGTCGATCAGGCGATCGACCTCCGCCAGCGTGAACGCGGTGAACTGCTCGCGGGTGGCCGAGAGGCGGAACGCGCGCGCGAACGGGTCGCGGTTGCGGCGGTGCTCGCTGCCGTCGAGCGTGAGCATGCTCGGGCCGACCACCTGCCCGGTCGAGAAGCGCGCGTCGTCGACGGTGAACGACTCCGGATCGCGCACGGCGGCGAGCACGAGGTCGCGACGGGTCACGAGCCAGGCCTCGAGCGCTGGAATCCAGGAGACGGGCTCGATCGCCCGCAGGCGCTCGTGCACCGGGTGGGGGTCGCGGTCGAGCTGCGCGAGCTCGACCTCGGCTCCGGCTGGATAGCGGGAGTCGGTTCGCGCGTCCATCGCCGCCGAAGCTAGCACCTCGCGGATCCCAGGGACGCGACGACGCCTATAGTTTGCCCGCTAGCGCCGTGATCCGTCGTCGCTCGCAAGTCGGATCATCATCTCGAGGAGCGCGACCGTGGGTGAGCGAGCACTGTTCAGCGGTGGAGGAGACTTCCACCGCGAGATCCGGCGCCGCGTCGCCGATGCGCTCCCCGCGAGCCGCGTGCGCCGCGGGCGCTGGGATGCGGCGGTCAAGTCGTCGATCCTGGGCGTCTGGGCGATCGGCTCGTACCTCGCGCTGCTGCTCGTCGCGAACCACGTGTGGCAGATCGTGCCGCTCGGCATCTCGCTCGCAGTCGCGCTCGCCGGCGTGGGCTTCTCGATCGGGCACGACGCGAACCATGACGCGCTGTTCGGGGCGCGCCGCGTCAACCGCGTGCTCGGCTTCTCGTTCGACCTGATCGGAGCGAGCTCGTACGTCTGGCGCACGAAGCACAACACCGCGCACCACTCGTTCACGAACGTCGTCGGCGCCGACGACGACATCGACCAGATGCCGCTCGCGCGCTTCGCGCCGGATCAGCCGCGGCGCGTCTACCACCGCTTCCAGCACATCTACCTGTGGCCTCTCTACGGCCTCTTCGCGATTCGCCACCACCTCATCGGCGACTTCTCCTCGGTGCTCTTCGGGCACAACATCGGAGGGATCACGAAGCTCCCGCGCCCCTCGCGCAGCGAGCTCGGCGTGTTCTTCCTCGGCAAGGCGGCGTTCTGGACCTGGGCGCTCGTGACCCCGCTGCTCTTGCACCCGTGGTGGGCCGTGCTCGCGACGTTCATCGGCGTCAGCTGGATCATGGGATTCATCATGGCCACGACGTTCCAGCTCGCGCACTGCGTCGACGAGGCCGACTTCACGACCGTGGAGAAGCTACGCGAGGGCGACGCCACGAGCTGGGCGGCGCACCAGGTCGAGAGCACCGTCGACTTCGCGACCGGGAGCCGCGTGCTCGCCTGGTATCTCGGCGGGCTCAACTTCCAGATCGAGCACCACCTGTTCCCGCGCGTCTGCCACGTGCACTATCCGCACCTGCTGGCGGTCGTGCGCGAGACCTGCGCCGAGTTCGGCGTGCGGCACGTCGCCCAGCCGACCGTGCGCTCGGCGCTCGCGTCGCACGCGCGCTGGCTGCGCCACATGGGAAGCGCCGCTTCGATCTAGGGGAGGGAGGGTCGATGGAGGGTGCGGCCGAGGCTGCGCGCATGCTCTTTCAGTGCTGGCAGGCCGGAGAGCGGCTGGCGGCGCTGCCGGAGCCGATCCGCCCGCAGAGCCGCGCCGACGGCTACGCGATCCAGGCCGAGCTCGCCGCCATCTCGGGCGATGTCGTCGCCGGCTGGAAGATCGCCGCGACGAGCGCGGCCGGCCAGGCGCACATCAACGTCGACGGTCCGCTCGCGGGGCGCATCTTCGCGTCTCGCATCCGCGGCGCGGGGGCGATCCTCTCGCTGCGCGGCAACGCGATGCGGGTCGCCGAGCTCGAGTTCGCGTTCCGCTTCCGGCGGGCGCTCGAGCCGCGGGAGTGGCCGTACGAGGTCGCCGATGTGCTCGAGGCCGTCGGGACGATGCATCTGGCGCTGGAAGCCCCCGACTCGCGCTTCGAGCGGTTCGAGCGCGCAGGGTCGGCGCAGCTGCTCGCCGACGACGCCTGTGCGCACGAGTTCCTGCTCGGCGAGCCCGTCAGCGCCGACTGGCGCGCGATCGACCTCAGCCGGCATCCCGTGAGAGGCCAGATCGTCGGCGGGACGAGGTGCGAGGGCGGTGGCCAGAACGTGCTGGGCGACCCGCGCGTCGCGCTCGCCTGGCTCGTGAACGAGCTCTCGGGACTCGGCCTGACGCTCGAGGAGGGGATGGTCGTGAGCACGGGCACGTGCGTGAAGCCGCTGCCGCTCGCGCCCGGCGACCACGTGATCGGCGACTTCGGCGTGCTGGGCAGGATCGAGGCGCAGTTCGAGGACTGAGGGGCACCGCGACCGGCCTCAGATCACCTGCGCGGCCGCGTAGATCGCGAGCCCCACGAGACCGCCCACGATCGTGCCGTTGACGCGGATCAGCTGCAGATCGCGCCCGACCTGCAGCTCGATGCGCCTGCTCGTCTCGTCGGCATCCCATCGCTCGACGGTGCTCGCGATCAGGGCCGCGGCCTCGTGTCCGTGCTCGCGCGCGACGAAGCCCGCCGCCGCCTCCAGCCAGGCGTCGGCCTTCTCGCCGAGCGCGGGCTCGTCCCGCAGGCGGGCGCCGAGATCGCCGAAGAGCTGCTCGAAGCGACCAAGCAGTCGCTCGTCGGCGGTCTCGACGGCCTCGAGAACGCTGCTCTTCGAGCGCGACCAGAGCGAGCCGATCCACGCCGAGACGGCGGGATGTCCCAGCAGATCCTCCTTCATCCGCTCGCCACCGGCGGCGAGCTCGGGTGAGCTCTGGAGGTCATGCGCAAGACGGGCGAGGCCGCGTTCGATCTGTCCGCGGAGCTCGTGCTCGGGATCGTCGCGGGCGGCGGTGAGGAGCGTCCGCAGCGCATCGAGGGCGCGCTCCAGGAGCATCCGCTCGACGCCCTTCGGGAGCCACCACGGCGCCTCGCTCGAGAGCAGCGCGCCGATCTCTGCGCGGCGCTCGTCGAGCACGCGCGCGGCCTGCCCGAGCGCCTCGTCGAGCAGCGGCCCGTGGTGTCCTCCGGCGATCGCGAACCCGAGCGCGCGGCCGGCTGCCGGGGCCGCGGGCGTCGCACGGATGCGCTCGATGATCGTCTGCTCGAGGAACTCCTGCACCTGCTCGTCGCGCAGCACCGAGAGCAGGCCCGCGAGCGCGCGGGCGGCGCTCTCCGCCGCGCGGCGGGCGTGCGAGGGCTCGCCGAGCCAGCTCCCGATGCGTCTCGCGAGAGAGAGCGAGGCGATCCGCTCGCGCACGGCCGCCTCGCTGAGGAATTGCTCGCGCACGAAGCGGCCGAGGCTGTCGCCGAGGGCGTCCTTGTTGCGCGGCAGGATCGCGGTGTGGGGGATCGGCAGCCCGAGCGGATGGCGGAACAGCGCTGTGACCGCGAACCAGTCGGCGACGGCGCCGACCATCGCTGCCTCGGCCGTTGCGCGCACGTAGCCCAGCCAGGCGTGGCCCGGCTCGAGCCGGTGCGCGACGACGAAGACCACGCCCGCTGCGACCAGCAGCCCCGTCGCGAGCCGCTTCGAGCGGCGGAGCGCGCGAGATCGGTCCGCGTCGCTCATCCACGCCATCCTACGGGCGCCGCGGCTCGATCAGGAGAAGATGCGGACGTGCATGTGGTTGTCGTGCTCGGCGAGCGGCTCGACGGTGCCGCTCGGACCGTGGAACGGCGTGCTCGGGCCGATGAAGACGAGCTGCGCGCCGGCCGCGACGAAGCGGTTGACGAGATCTTGCGCGAGCACCAGGTCGATCTGGCCGATGTGGGTCGGCTCCACCTCGCGGCCGTCCCGCCGCGGGTAGTAGATGTCCACGTCGACGCCGTTCTGATGCGACATGTGGTCATCGAGCGGTCCGCCGCCGATGCGGCTGAGGTCGCCGATCACGAGTCGCGGCGCGCCCGGGTGGGCGGCTCGGTACTCGGCCGCGACGCGGAGGATCAGGCGCACCAGCCTGCGCGATCCGTAGCGGCGGAAATCCCGGTTCGGGACCCGGTTGTAGACCGGGTCCCAGGTCGTGAAGTCGGCTCCCTCGCGCGGCAGCTGCACGCCGTTCTGCAGGTGGCCGCTCCACGGCAGCCCGAGCGATTGCGTCGTGTGCCAGCGCGGCAGGGGCCAGCCCGTGCGGCCGTGGGTGAGCACTGCGCCGCCGCCGCGGGCCGTTGCCGGCGCCAGCTTTCCAGCGGGCGGCGTCAGCAGCCGCGCGCCGCTCGCCTGGGCGGTCCCGATCGATGGCGTAGGGCGATCGAGCGCCATGTAGGCGCCGACCGAGGGCGCTGCGAGCAGCGTGCCGAGCGCGGGAAGGAAGCGGTGCTGGAAGCGGCGCCGGCGCTCTGCGGACCACGCGCGCCGCGGAGCCTGTTTCGCTAGGTCTTGCGATGTCTGGCGGCGTCTCGCGGGCGCGTGGACGACGATCACCTCTTGCGGCACGAGCCGGAGCGGACGGGCGACGTACTCGTCTCCACCGCGCGGTGCGAGCTCGACGCGCTTGCGCGCGCGACCGTCGGGAGCCGTGACCTGCTTTTCCCCGAGATCGCGCCGTCGTCGTGTCTCAACTGCGGCCATACCCTCTCAAGGTACCTCGATTTGCCGGCGATGGCCCCGCTTCGCGCCGGGTGCCGGCCAGGCGGTAGGCTCTCCGGATGAGCAACTCCCTGACGCACCTCGTGACGACCCAGGAGGCCGTCACCGCGCTCTACGGCGAGCCGTCGGATGCCGTCCAGAGCAAGGTGATCAACCGTTTCGACGAGCACTGCCGCGCGTTCATCGCGCGCTCGCCGTTCGTGCTGGTGGCGACGGTCGGGTCGGACGGCGCCTGTGACGTCTCACCCCGCGGAGGCCCGGCCGGGTTCTGCGAGGTGCTCGACGAGCGCACGCTCGTGCTCGCCGACGCAGCAGGCAACAAGCGGCTCGACACCGTGCGCAACATCGTCGCGACGGGCCGCGTGGGGCTGCTCTTCCTGATCCCAAACGTCCGCGAGACGCTGCGCATCAACGGCCGCGCGTCGCTCACGCAGGATCCGGCCCTGCTCGAGCGCCACGCGACCAACGGCAAGCTTCCGACCGCTGCGATCGGCGTCGAGATCGAGGAGGCCTTTCTGCACTGCGCGAAGGCGTTCATCCGCTCACAGCTGTGGCAGCCGGATGCATGGCCGTCGACGGACGGGCTCGCAAGCGCGGCACAGATCTGGAAGGACCACATTCTGCTGCCGGAGTGGACCACCGAGAGCGTGCAGGAGATGCTCGACGACGACTACGTGAACAACCTGTACTGATCGTCATTCGGGAGGCGTCGTGTGGGTGTGCAGCTCGTGCCAGAGCGCCCATCGCGTGACGCCGAGGTGAGCCGCGATCTCGTCGAGCGAGATGTCGTGGGTGTCTCGCGCGATCTGAATCGCGACGATGCGATCGTAGGCCTCGAAGAGGGCCTCGAGGCAGGCGACCTTCGACGTTCCGCCGGCGAGGACCCACGAGCGGAAGAGGATCGGGCTCCCCTCGAACCACTCGTCGATGACGAAGCTCGACTGAAAGCCGGGTCGCGTCGCGTGTCCGACCTCGGAGGCGAAGCTCGACCACTCCCACACCTCTGGCGCCGGGGTCAGCCCGGCTCTCACCGGATTGAGCGGGATGTATCGCGCAACCTCGAGCCGGTAGCGCTGGTCCTCCAGCGCGCGATTGAAAAATCGCTGCCCGAAGAGATGTCCCTGGTGGTCGTAGCGATCGTTCATCCAGCGGGCGAAACGCCCGTTCAGCATCGCCATCGCGAGCGAGAGCTTTCCGGCGTTGGATCGCAGGATCAGGTGGTAGTGGTTGCTCATGAGGCACCAGGAGCCGCATTCCAGGTCGAAGCGGTCGCACACCTCCGCGAGGAGACGGAGGAAGTCGTGGCGGTCGCGGTCGTCGGCCACGATCACGCCGCGGCGATTCCCGCGTGTGCCAACGTGATGGACCGCTCCTGGATAGTCGACGCGTCGTTTGCGGGGCATGCCGCGAGCATTCCGTGGCGCGCATGCCGAAAACGCGCCGGTTCCAGCCAGCTCTGAGTGAAACGCGCGTTCGATCGACCGCGCGCCGCGCAACGAGGCCTTTGTGTGCCGTTCGTGCCAATAAAAGTGCCAGGCACCGAAGTTGGGCCGCGAGCACCTGAGCCGGTTTGAGCGTCCGAACGTGGGAGCGCCGCCAATAAAAGTGCCAGGCACCGATCTTGGCGAGCTCCCGCTGAAACGCACGTTTGCCGGGCCGTGCGGCGCGCAGGGCTGACGGTAGGTGGTGTCCGTGCCAATAAAAGTGCCAGGCACCGATCTTGGCGCTACATCAGATCGCGCGGCACGTCCTCGACCCACGACCGCTCGAAGATCCGCTCGCCGCCCCGGTCGACTGAGAGGTCGATCTCGACGCGGAAGTGCGTCTCGCTGCACGTCAGCTCGAGGCGCGAGCTCGCGGATGCCTCGACGCCTCCGTGCGTCGCGAGCGCCGTGTGGCGCGCGACCGCGCGGCAGCTCGCCGGGTCGTCGTCGCGGATCTCGCAGATCACGTCCTCGGAGCCCGCGCTTCGGCTGCCATCGTGCAGGTCGGCGTCCCAGCCGCTCGTCGTCCGGATGCGGCGGAGGCCTGCGTCGCTCGTATCCTCCCAGCTCGCCGGAGCGACGTCCCGATAGCGGACGGGGTTCGCGATCCCGCGGTCGACGGGCACGGGCAGCGGAGGGGCCGAGACCTCGTCGGCCACGGAGGGCTCGGGCAGCGTCAGCCTCGCGGCGTGCACGGTCAGGGCGACGCATTTTGGCGGGGGCCACGCGATCGGCCAGTCGGCTCCCGCGAGCGACACGCGCAGCCGATCGCCGGCCGGGAGCGTGATGCCGGTGGCCGGCAGCTCGATCTCCACCTCGACGCGAGTCCCCGGCGTCAGCGGCTCTGGATGCTCCTGGCTGGCTCGCTGCGCCAGATTGCGGTTCCCGCGCGTGATCAGCGCGCTCGATCCATCGCCGCGGACGTGCTCGAGCCGCACGGCGAGCAGCGCGACCGGCCGGTCCGCCGAGACGGTTGCCACGAGCCGCGGACGGCCGACGATCGTGATGGCGTCGGCGAGCAGCGCGTCGAAGCAGAGCGAGCCCGCGTCGTCTGCGCCCATGTCGTCGCCGTAGCCGGCCGGCGGCCCCGAGCCGCCGCCCCACCACGGCATCGCCGCGCCGACCGACTGCGGTCCGCTCCACGTCGCGGGAAGCGAAGGCCCCTCGAGCGCTGCAAGATCGAGCGTCCGGGCGCCACAGGGAAGGCGCGACCAGGCGCGCCAGGCTCCGGCGATCGCTGCCGGGAAGCGCTCCCGCGGCTGGCCGTCGAGCACGAAGGCGATCAGCGTGGGATCCGGGTCCGGCGCGGGCTCCTCGGCGAGCGTGCGACCGAAGAACTCCGCAAGCAGCGCGCGATGGTCGATCGGCGGCCCCGGCCAGCCGGTGTTCGGGCGCGCGTGGCCCCACGGCCCGATCACGGCGCGCCGCGGCATCTGGCCGTGCTCGAGCACGGCCAGGCACGCATCGGCGTAGCCGTCGAGCCAGCCGCCGATCGAGAGGACCGGGCACGTGATCGCAGTCCAGTCCTCGCAGACGGAGCCGTGCTTCCAATAGCCGTCCCGTCGCTGGCGGCGAGCCCAGTTCAGCGGCCACTGGGGCGTCTCGGCGAGCCGCAGCCGCCAGAGGCGCTCGAAGGCGGCGAAGCCGACGAGCGCGGGGTCCGGCGGCAACGCGTTCTCGACGATCATCGATCCCGGCCAGCTCACGCTCTGCAGCACCTGGAGGCAGCCACCGACGTAGTGGACGTCGCAGTTGTAGCGGTCGTGCGACCAGTGGATCGGCGCGATCGCGCCGAGCGCCGGTGGCCGGCGCATTGCGACCTGGGCGCAGTTGAAGCCACCCCAGCTGACGCCCGTCATGCCGACGCGGCCGGTGCACCACTCAGACCGCGCGACTGCGGCGATCGCGTCCTCGAGATCGTCGAGCTCCTGCTCGGCGTACTCGTCGGTGATCACGCCCTCGCTCGAGCCCGTTCCGCGCAGGTCGAGGCGAACGCACGCGAACCCGTAGGTGGCGAGGTTCCCGTAGGTGTCCCAGTCGAGCCAGAGGAAGTCGTCGTCCTTGCGGTACGGGACCGCGTCGATGATCGCGGGCCAGGCGCTCTCGCCCTCCGGCAGGTAGACCGCCGCCGACAGCACGCACCCGTCGCGGGCCGTGATCGGCACGTGCGCGAGCCGCCGGACCGTCAGGGGTAGAGCAGGCACGCGACGCCGTTCTTGAGCACGGGGTCGGTCTCGCGGCAGCGATCCTCGGCCACCGGGCAACGTGGGTGGAAGCGGCAGCCGGACGGCACGCGCGAGGCGTCGGGCGTCTCGCCCTGCAGGATCTGGCGCTCGGGCGACGCGGCCCGCGACGGCACGACGGAGATCAGGGCGCGGGTGTAGGGGTGGCGCGGAGACTGCACGATCTCGCGCGCCGGGCCCTCCTCGACGATCCGCCCCAGGTACATCACCGCGATCCGGTCGGCGTAGCGCGCGGCGGTCGCGAGGTCGTGCGTGATCATCAGGATCGCCATCCCGTTCGCACGCAGGCCGTCGAGCAGCTGCAGGATCCCGGCGCGCACCGACACGTCGAGCATCGAGACCGGCTCGTCGGCGACGAGCAGCGCGGGCTCGAGCACGAGGCTCGCCGCGATCGCAACCCGCTGGCGCTGGCCGCCGGAGAGCTCGTGCGGCCGGCGGTCGAGGTACAGCTCTGCGGGCGTCAGCCCGGCCCGCTCGAGCGCCTCCCGCACGCGCTCGACCCGGCGATCGCGCACGCCGTGAATCGCGAGCGGCTCCTCGATCGTCTGGCGGACGGTGAAGCGCGGGTCGAGCGACTCGTACGGATCCTGGTAGACGATCTGCATGTCCCGCCGCAGCGGGCGCATCGCTCCGCGCGACAGGCCGCGCAGCTCCTGGCCCTTGAAGCGGATCGATCCGGACTGGCTCGCCACCATCCGGATCACGCTCTGCGCCGTCGTCGTCTTGCCGCAGCCGGACTCGCCGACGAGCGCGAGGAGCTCGCCGGGCTGGAGCTGGAGCGAGACGCCGGCGACCGCCTGCACGGTGCCGAAGCTCGTGACGAGGCCTTCGACCTCGAGGACTGGCTCAGGCAGCATGGTGGCACCTCGCTCCGGCATGCAGCACGGGATGCTCGCTCGTGCAGCGTGCGATCGTGACGTCGCAGCGCGGCGCGAACGGGCACCCGACGAGCTCCTGGTCGAGGCGCGGGGGAGTGCCGGCGATCGAGATCAGCTCATGCTCTGCGTCGAGCGTCGGGGTGGCGGCGAAAAGGAGGCGCGTGTACGGGTGGCGCGGGTGGTCGATCAGCGCGTCGATGTCGCCGATCTCGGCGATCTCGCCGGCGTACATCACGGCGGCGCGATGGCAGATCTGCGCGACGATCGGCAGGTCGTGGGTGACGAGCACGAGCGCGGTCCCCGACTCGTCGCAGACCTTCACGAGCAGGTCGAGCACCTGCGCCTGGACCATCACGTCGAGCGCTGTCGTCGGCTCGTCCGCGAGCAGCACCCGCGGGTTGCAGGCGAGCGCCATCGCGATCGCCGCGCGCTGGCGCATGCCGCCGGAGAGCTCGTGCGGGAAGCGCCCCGCGCGTGCGGCCGGGATGCCCACGAGCTCGAGCAGCTCGCGTGCGCGGTCGCGCGCCTCCCTCCCCTTGGCGATCCCGTGAAGGCGCATCGGCTCGGCGATCTGCTCGCCGATCCCCCGCACGGGATTGAACGCGTTCATGGCACCTTGGAAGACCATCGCGATCTCGCGCCAGCGGTGCGGGGCCACCGACCGCTCGCCGTGCTCGAGGATGTTCTCGCCGCCGAGCATGACGCGTCCGGCGATGCTCGCCGTCGGGGGCAGAAGCCCCATCAGCGCGAGGATCGAGGTCGTCTTGCCGCAGCCGGACTCGCCCACGAGCCCGAGGCGCTCGCCTGCGGCGAGCGAGAACGAGATGCCCTGCACCGCGTGCAGCTCGCGCTTTCCGGGCAGGTCGAACCAGACGTGCAGGTCCTCGACCTCGAGCACGGGGTCATTCACCCTCGAGCCTCCCGCGCAGCGGACGCACCCGGAAGCGACGCACCGAGAGGTGGCCTGAGCGAAGGCTCGGGTTGAGCGACTCCTCGATCGACTGGCCGACGAGCGTGCAGGCCAGCACGACGACGGTGACGCACAGCCCGGGCGGGATGATCGCCCACCAGGCGTCGTTCAGCACGGCCTGCGCATCGATCGTGTTGCGGATCAGCTTGCCCCACGAGATCAGGCTCGGATCGCCGAGGCCGAGGAACGTGATGTACGTCTCGGCGAACACCGCGGTCGCGATCATCAGCACCGCGTTCGCGATGATCAGCGGCATCACGTGCGGCACGATGTGGCGCGCGATGATGCGCACGTTGCCCGAGCCGAGCGACTCCGCGCGACGCACGTAGACGCGCTCGCGGAGCGACTTGACCTGCGAGCGCACGAGCCGTGCCGTGCTCGTCCAGTAGATGATCGCGATGATCACGATCACGTTCGTCAGGCTGCGCCCGAAGAGCGCGGCGAAGACGATCATCAGCGGCACGTCGGGAATCGCGAGGAAGTAGTCGGTGATCCGCATCAGCAGGCCGTCGACCCGGCCGCCGTAGTAGCCGGAGGCGACGCCGACGAAGCCGCCGATGAAGGTCGCGACGAAGGCGGCGAGGAAGCCGACCTTGAGCGAGACCTGCGCGCCGGTGAGCAGCTGAGAGACGACGTCGTAGCCGCCGTCGTCGGTCCCGAGCCAGTGCGAGCTCGACGGTGCCTCGAAGACGGCGCCGACCTTCTCGCGGGCGTCGTAGGGCGAGATCACGTCGGCGAAGACGGCTGCCAGCACGAACGCGGCGATGATCGCCAGGCCGAGCATCGTCTGCGGGCGGCGCAGCGCGCTCACGACGTCACCCGCGGGTCGATCCTCGGGTAGAGGAGGTCGGCGAGCAGGTTGAACAGGATCACGGAGACGGCGATCAAGAGGAACGCGCCCTGCAGCACCGGGAAGTCCTTCTGGTCGATCGCCTCGACGGCGCGCAGGCCGATCCCCGGGTAGCTGAAGACGTACTCGATCGTGATCGTGCCGCCGATCACCAGCCCGAGCGAGAGCGTGATCAGGGTCGTGATCGGCAGGAGCGCGTTGCGCAGGCCGTGCTTGCAGACGATCGCGAACGGAGAGATGCCTTTCGCGCGCGCCGTCAGGATGTAGTCCTCGCCGAGCGTCTCGAGCATCGCCGTGCGCACGATCAGGGCGTAGTCGCCGGCGAGCACGAGGCCGAGCGTGAGCGCCGGCAGGATCATGTGCTCAATGCGGTCGACGAAGATCGACCAGCTCGACGCGTCGCCGAAGAGGCCGAGGTCGTTCGATTGGACGCCGCTCGACGGGAGCCCGACTGCGCCGGCCACGAACAGGACCATCAGCAGGCCGAGCCACTGCGGCGGCATCGAGTAGAACGCGAGCGCCGCGGAGACGCTCGCCTTGTCGACGAAGGTCCCGCGCCGCCAGGCGGCGACGACTCCGATCAGCGTGCCCACGACGATCGAGAAGATGGTGCCGAGGAGCACCATCGGGATCGTCTTCTTGATCGGGTTCCAGAGCTCATCCCAGACCGGACCCTGGGAGCGCAGCGAGCGCCCCAGGTTGCCGTGCGCGAGATCGCCCATGTACGCGACGTACTGGTGCGGCAGCGACTCGTCGAGCCGCAGGTCCTTGCGGATCTGCGCGCGGAACTCGGGCCCGCACTGGCGGCAGCGATAGGCGTTCGCGGCATCGCCCGGAACCGCCCGGAAGAGCGCGAAGTTGAGGGAGATGACGACGAACAGCGTGAGGATCGCGAAGAGGATCCTCTTGCCGAGATAGCGGGCCTGCACGAACCGGGCCCCGGTTCAGGAGACCGTGTGCGGGTCGGTCCAGTAGCGCTTGGAGTAGGCGCTGAGCTCGGTCGGGAAGCCGTCCCAGCCCTTCGCGTGGACATCGATCAGGAACATGTTGTTGAGCTGGGTGTAGAGCACGTTGTCATAGATGATCTGCTGCATCTTCCAGACGAGCGCCTTGCGCTTGGCTGCGTCGACGAGCGTCGACTGCTTCTTGTAGAGCTTGTCGTAGGCGGGGTTGTCCCAGCCCGTGTCGCTCCAGCTGCACCACTGATCCTTCGTCACCGCGGCGAGCATGAAGTCGGGGTCGGCGTAGCCGATCCAGTCCCACATCGCGATGTCGAACTTGCGGTACTTGCAGTCGGAGTCGGTCTCGAGCTCGTAGGTTGCCGAGGTGTCGCCTCCGACCCGCTGCGTGACCTTCACGCCGATCTTGGAGAAGCCGTCCTTGACGACCTCGAAGGCCCGGTCGATGTTGAAGTTGACGCTCGTCGGCGTGATGATCTCGTACGACATCTTGTGCGCCTTCTGCGCGTACTCGCCCTTCGTCGCGGGGGCCACGCGAATGCCGTCGGAGCCGCGCTTGTAGCCGAGCTTGTCGAGCGCGGCGTTCGCGGCCTTCTGGTCGAACACGAGCGGCCCGAGCTTCGCGTTCTCGAGCGCGCCGGCGATCTTGCCGGGCAGGCTCTCGACGAGCACCGCGTTGCCGCCGAAGACGACGTCGATGATCCGCTGGCGATCGACCGACTGCGAGAGCGCGTGCTTGACCTTCGGGTCGAGCAGCTCGCGGTTCTTCGGCTTGGCCGGGTTCGAGTTCCAGGTGATGTTGTTCGTCTGGGCGCCGATCTGCTTCTGCACGACGAGGTTTGCGTCCTCGGAGAGCTTCTTCACGGCCGAGGAGGGGATCTCATCGACCCAGTCGAGCTTGCCGCCCTTGAGGTCGGCGAGCATCGCGTCCGTGTTCGTGTAGTAGGTCAGCGCGAGACCCTTGACCTGTGCCCTCGGGCCGTAGAAGTCCGGGTTCGCCTTGAACGCGCTCGTCCCCTTCGCCTCGAACTTGACCATCTCGAACGGCCCGCCCGAGACGAATGGGATCTTCACGGGGTGGCGCTTCAGCTCCTTGCCGGGGATCTTGCTCCACACGTGCTTCGGCAGGACGATCGTCTGCTGCAGCTGGGTGAGCGCGTTCGCGACGGGCGAGTCGTAGCTCAGGACCAGGCTCGTCGCGCTCTTCGCGGTCGCCTTCTTGAGATGGTTGACGACACCCGCGTAGGCAGCCGTCGTCGTCTTCTGGTACTTGATGATCGTGTTCAGCGTCCAGGCGGCGTCGTCGGCCGTGATCGGCTTGCCGTCGGACCACTTGCCGTCCGAGCGGATCGCGAACGTGAGCGTCTTGCCGTCTTTCGAGGTCGTCCACTTGGTCGCGAGGTCGGGGACGGGGACGTAGCTCTCGCCCTTCTTCTCGATCTGCACGATCTGCGGGTAGACCTCGACGTACGCGGCGAACGCCTGCGACTCGATGTAGGCGAACGGGTTGAGCGTGTCGATCTCGTTGATCGTGCCGACGCGCAGGACGTCGCTGCTCGACGCGTTGCTCGAACGACTCGACGTGAAGCCGGTCGCGAGCAGGGCGAGGACGACGAGACTGGCGGCACCGAAGCCGCAGAGTAGAAGCTTACGCACGTGACTGATCCTCCATGGATGGCGCGGCGACTCTACCCTGGCCGAGCCGGGTCGTCTAGCGGGATACGATCGTGGCTATGACGGTTTGCGTGATCGGGGGCGGCGTGGTCGGTCTCGCGTGTGCCTACGAGCTCGCCTCCCGCGGCTCCTCCGTCTGCGTGCTCGAGCGCGGCCGCATCGGCGAGGGTGCGTCGAAGGGCAACACGGGCTGGATCACGGCGAGCTTCAGCTATCCGCTCGCCGCGCCGGGCGTGATCCGCTCGGGGATGCGCAGCGCCCTCTCGGCGGACGGCGCGCTCGTGATCCGCCCGAGCCTCGATCCGGCGTTCCTGCGCTGGCTCTGGCGCTTCCGCGCGCGCTCGACCGTGAGCGCGTTCCGCGAGGCGACCCAGGCCCTGATGCGTTTGAACGCCCATACGTATGAGACGCTCGATCGGTGGCTCGAGTCAGGCGTCGCGTTCGAGCAGCACGTCGCCGGGCTCGTGCTCGTGGCGCACCGCCGGGCGGCGCTCGCGGGCTATCTCGAGATGTTCGACGTGCTGCGCTCGCTCGGCCTCGACGGCATCTCGGGGCTGCTCCCGCCGGAGCGCTGCGTCGAGCTCGAGCCCGCCGTCGACCCGTCGGCGATCGAGGCCGGCGTGCACGCGTCCAACGATCGCTTCGTGCAGCCCCAGTCGCTGACCGCCGGCCTCGCCGCGGCGCTGCCCGACGGTGCGGTGCGGGAGGGCGTCGACGTGCGCGGCCTCGAGCGGCGCGGCGCGGGCTGGAGGGTGCTCCTTTCCGGCGACGTGATCGAGGCGTCTGCCGTGGTCGTGGCGACCGGCGTCGGCACGCGCGCGGTGCTCGGCGAGCGGCGTCTCGACGTGCCGATCCAGCCGGCCAAGGGTTACTCGGTGACCGCCGTCGGCACCGGCACGCGACCGTCCACGGCGCTCTACCTCGCCGAGGCGAAGGTCGGCCTCTCGGGGTATCGAGACGCCGTGCGCGTCGCCGGCGTGTTCGAGCTGCCGGGCGGCGACGAGGTCGCCGATCGCGGACGGATCGAGGGCATGCTGCGGCAGACCACCGCGTATCTGCGCGACTGGGAGCCGGGGCCCCTCAGCGACGAGATGCTCTGGGCCGGCTCCCGCCCCGTCACGCCCGACGGGCTGCCGATCGTCGGCGAGGTGCCGGGCGAGCCGGGGCTCTTCCTCGCGACCGGCCACGGCATGCTCGGCGTCACGCTTGCGCCCGCCACCGCCGCATTGCTCGCCCCCGTCGTCCTCGGCGAGCGCCCAGCCGACGAGCTCGCCCCGTTCGCACCGAGGCTCGCGTGATCGAGCTCGGCTGCAGCGGGCTCAGCGCCGGCGAGGTCGTGCGGGTCGCGCGCGGGCTCGAGGCGGTCACGCTGGGTTCCCAGGCGAGAGCCGCGATGGCGGCGTCGCGCGCGATCGTCGATCGCCTGGCGGCCTCCGAGCTGCCGGTCTACGGCGTCTCGACCGGCTTCGGCGCGATGGCGACGCGCTACGTCGAGCCGGCCAAGCGGCGGCTGCTGCAGGCGAGCGTGGTGCGCTCGCACGCTGCGGGGATGGGCCCTCCCGTCGAGCGGGAGGTCGTGCGCGCGCTGATCCTGCTGCGGGCCCGCACGCTCGCGATGGGGCATTCGGGCGTGCGGCCGGTCGTCTGCGAGCGGATCTGCGAGCTGCTCAACGCCGATCGCCTGCCCGAGGTGCCGGAGTTCGGCTCGCTCGGCTGCTCGGGAGATCTCGCGCCGCTCGCGCACGTCGCGCTGGCGTTGCTCGGCGAGGCGGACGTCGTCTCGGCCGACGGCTCCCGCGGGCGGATCGACGCGCCGATCGTGCTCGAGGAGAAGGAGGGCCTCGCGCTGATCAACGGCACGGACGGCATGCTCGGCATGCTGATCATGGCGTGCGCCGACCTGCGGCGCCTGCTCGCGTCGGCCGACATCACGGCGGCGCTCTCGATCGAGGCGCTGCTCGGCACCGACCAGGCCTTCCGGCCCGAGCTGATCGCGCTGCGGCCTCATCCGGGCCAGCGCGCGAGCGCGGCGAACCTGATGCGGGTGCTCGCGGGCTCGGGGATCGTCGCCTCGCACCGCGACGGAGACGCGCGCGTCCAGGACGCCTACTCGTTGCGCTGCGCCCCCCAGGTGCACGGGGCCGCGCTCGACGCGCTCGCCTATGCCGAGACGGTCTGCGATCGCGAGCTCGCCTCGGCGATCGACAACCCCGTCGTTCTCGCCGACGGCTCCGTCGCGTCGAACGGGAACTTCCACGGCGCGCCGCTCGCCTACGTGGCCGACTTCCTCGCGATCCCGGCGGCCGACGTCGCCTCGATCGCCGAGCGGCGGACCGATCGCCTGCTCGATCCGGCCCGCTCGCATGGCCTGCCGGCCTTCCTCGCGCACGATCCGGGGATCGACTCGGGCCTGATGATCGCGCAGTACACGC
This sequence comes from Actinomycetes bacterium, assembly GCA_031361905.1. GTDB lineage: Bacteria > Actinomycetota > Thermoleophilia > Gaiellales > JALYLC01 > JANLRV01. The sequence continues at coordinate 514 of JANLRV010000275.1, read as the reverse complement.
AGGCCGGGGTGGTCAGCGAGCTGAAGCGCCTCGCGGTGCCGGCGAGCGTCGACTCGATCCCGAGCTCGGCGATGCAGGAGGACCACGTCTCGATGGGCTGGAGCGCGTGCCGCAAGCTGCGGCGATCCGTCGACGGGCTCGCGAAGGTGCTCGCCGTTGAGCTCGTCGCGGGAGCGCGCGGGATCGCGCTGCGTGCCCCGCTCACACCCGCGGCCGCGACGGCGGCGGCCTGCGCGCTGGTGGCGGGCCCAGGCCCCGACCGCCCGCTCGCGGCGGAGCTCGCAGAGGCCGAGCGCGTGGTCTCGTCGGGTGCGCTGCTCGACGCCGTCGTTGCGGTCGTCGGGCCGCTCGACCCCGCCTGAGAAGCTCTCACAGAATGCCTCGCGATGCCTGGACGGTGATCGCCTTTTGCGGTTCCGTTTGGTACAGGAGCCGCTGCAAGGCGATCCCCGCCCAGGCTTGCGAGCAGCGTGTCAAGCGCTGGCGCTTGACACGCGTGTGGAGTCGGCTGCTA
>JANLRV010000261.1:0-1967 GCA_031361905.1 Actinomycetes bacterium | reverse complement strand
GCGTGCTCGCGAGCTTCCTCCACCTGATCGGGCGCGACCGCGCGGCGAGCGATCGCTGGCGCGAGGCCGAGGCGTTCCTCCGCGAGGCGATCGACCTCGGGCGCGAGACCGGCGGCCGAGTCGGCCTCGCGCTCGCGCTCGCGTGGCAGGCGCTGCTCGAGGCCCGCCAGGGGCGCGAGCCGGCATCCCGCGCGCACGCGGCCGAGGCGCTCGTGCTCTCCGACGAGGCCGGCATCGCGAACGCACGCCTCTGGGCACTCACGGCGATGGCCGAGCTCGAGGTGAGCCTCGGCCGCCCGGCTGCAGCGCTGCCGCACCTCGAGGCCCTGGCGGCGCAGCTCTCGGCGCTCGGCCTCGCCGATCCCGACCTCGACCCCGCGCCCGAGCTCGTCGACGTGCTGCTGCGTCTCGGCCGGCCGGAGGAGGCGCGCGCCCTGATTGCACCGTTCGCTGCCGCGGCGCGCGCGAAGGGCCAGCCGTGGTCGCTCGCGCGCTCCGAGCGTGCGCTGGGCCAGCTCGCGGAATCGCCGGAGCAGGCCGAGGGGCACTTCGAGATCGCAGCCGGTCTGCACGCCCGCACGCCCGACGCGTTCGAGGCAGCGCGCACGCAGCTCCGCCGCGGCGAGGCCTTGCGTCGCGCCCGTCGGCGGGCCGATGCGCGCTCCGCGCTGCGCGAGGCGTTCGCGACGTTCGAGGAGCTCGGCGCACATCCCTGGGCCGACCTCGCCGCGGCCGAGCTGCGCGCGACCGGCGAGACGGCCAGGCGCCGTGACCCGAGCACGCTCGACGACCTCACCCCGCGCGAGCTGCAGGTCGCGCTCGCGCTCTCTGACGGTCGCACGACGCGCGAGGCGGCGGCCGGCCTCTTCCTCAGCCCGAAGACCGTCGAGTACCACCTCCGCCACGTCTACCGCAAGCTCGGGATCGCCTCGCGCGCCGAGCTCGGGGCGGCGTTCAGCGCCGAGCCGGAATCACGCAGCTAGCGCGCGAGCTGCTTCGGGCGATGCCGCCCGCGCAGGTACTGCGGCGCCCAGTAGCCGACCTCCTCGCCGAGCTCGGCGGCGGCGCGCAGCGGCCAGTTCGGGTCGCGCAGCAGCTCGCGCGCGAGCAGCACGACGTCGGCCTCGCCCGCGGCGAGGATCGCCTCGGCCTGCTCGGCCTCGGTGATCAGGCCGACGGCGCCGGTGGCGATCTCGGCGCGGCGCCGGATCTCGGCCGCGAACGGCACCTGGTAGCCGGGGCGCAGCTCGATCTGCTGCAGCGGCGAGAGGCCGCCGGACGAGCAGTCGATCAGATCGACGCCGATCGCTTTCAGCTCGCCTGCGAGCACCACCGAGTCGTCGATCGTCCAGCCGCCCTCAACCCAGTCGCTCGCCGAGATGCGCACGACGAGCGGCAGCTCTGCGGGCCAGGCGGCGCGGGCGGCGCGCGCGACCTCGAGCGGCAGGCGCATGCGGTTGGCGAGGCTGCCGCCGTAGCGGTCCTCCCGCAGGTTCGCGAGCGGCGAGAGGAACTCGTGCAGCAGGTAGCCGTGCGCCATGTGCAGCTCGACCAGCTTGAAGCCGGCCGCGAGCGCGCGCCGGGTCGCGGCGGCGAACGCCTCGACGACGTCGGCGATCTCGCCCTCGCTGAGCGCGTGCGGCACGCGCCAGCCCTCGTCGTAGGCGTCGGCGCTCGGGCCGACGGGCTGCCAGCCGCGCTCGTCGTCGGCGAGCGGCCCGCCGCCGAGCCAGGGCGCGGCCGTAGAGGCCTTCCGACCGGCGTGCGCGAGCTGGATCGCGGGCACCGCGCCGTGCTCGGCGATGAACGCCGTGATGCGGCTGAACGCCTCGGCGTGCGCGTCCGACCAGATCCCGCTGTCGTCCGGCGAGATCCTCCCCTCGGGCGTGACCGCGGAGGCCTCCACCATCACGAGCCCGGCGCCGCCGACGGCCCGTGCGCCGAGGTGCACGAGGTGCCAGTCGGTC
>JANLRV010000216.1:0-15658 GCA_031361905.1 Actinomycetes bacterium | reverse complement strand
ACACCGCGAGGCATTCTGTTAGAGCTTCTAAAGCCTGGATCCACCGTGTGGTGGGTTCGTGGCGGGCCTGCTGGTGGTCGTCAGGACGGGCTGCGCTGTCGCAGGCGCGGCCGGACGCCTCGGCCAGACAGCGCAGCCCGGAGCGCACCACGCGGCTGGGGGCCCGCGAGCGAAGCGACCGGGCACCCAGCCGCGTGGGGAGCGGCCTGACTGAAGCCAGCAGGATGCGACACACCCAGCACACGGTGGATCCAGGCTTAAGACGTTGTCACAGAATGATTCGCGGTGCCTGGCGGCGTCTCGCTGGCGCCTGGACGGTGATCGCCTTTTGCGGTTCCGTTTGGTACAGGAGCCGCTGCAAGGCGATCACCACCCAGCCTTGCGAGCCACTCGCCAGTCACTCACGAATCATTCTGTGAGAACTTCTAAGGCAAGCAGGGGTCTCGGCGGAAGGCCGTCGCTATGCTGCGGCAGTGAACCGTTTTCGCCTGCTGATCGCTGCAATCGTGACGTCGCTCGTGGTTGTCGCGGGGGCCTTCGGGGCAGACCCCGACCCGGCTGCCACGACGACGACGCCGACGACGACCGAGATCGCGACGTCGCCACCGGCCGATGGCGTGTTCGCCGCCGGCGTGATCGTCGGCGGTCTCGACATCGGCGGCCAGACCCCGGCGCAGGCGCGAGCTGCGCTGACTGCGCGCTACCGCGCAGACGTCGAGCTCCAGCTCGGCGGGCGCACCTGGCGCGTCACGGCCAAGCGGATCGGCCTGCACGTGTACCTCAGGCGGCCGCTGCAGCAGGCCTTCGCGATCGGCCGCACGCGCGCTCCCGGCGACGAGATCAGCGTCGTCACGCGCCTCGCCGGCGGCGGCCTGCGCAGCTACGTCGCCTACCTCGCCAAGACGTTCAACGTCAAGCCGGTCGACGCCCGCTTCGCGCTGCGCAAGTCTCGCGCCGTGATCGTGCCGGATCGCTGGGGACGGGCGGTCGCGCGCAGCGCGGCCGCAGCCGTGATCGCCGCGACGGCGCACGACCCGAACCGCGCCGGCGCCATGGTCGTGCCGGTCAAGATCCTGCGGCCGCTGGTCGTCCGCCGCACGCTCGGCCCGGCGGTCGTGATCGATCGCGACCTCCACCGGCTGACGCTGTTCGGCAGCCGCGGCCAGGTCGTGCGGGTGCTCGGCGTTGCGGTCGGCCAGTCGATCTACCCGACGCCGACCGGCTCGTTCAAGATCGTCGACAAGCAGCTCCACCCTTGGTGGTATCCGCCGAACTCGTCGTGGGCGGAGGGCGCCAAGCCGATTCCGCCGGGACCGTCGAACCCGCTCGGAACGCGCTGGATGGGCCTCGACTCGCCCGGCGTCGGCATCCATGGCACCCCGAACCCGGCCTCGATCGGCTACAGCGCATCGCACGGCTGCATCCGCATGCGCATCCCGGACGCCGAGTGGGTCTTCCAGCGGGTCCGCGTCGGCACCCCGGTGTGGATCGTGCACTGATGTGCCCGCTGGACCGGTCGTGACGATGCGGCGGGTGCTCACGTGGGGCGCGGGGGCCGCGCTCGCGGGGGTGCTCGCGCTGTTCCTCTGGGGCCTCGCGAAGGACCAGTCGAACTTCCCGCACCTCGCTGCGTCGGGCCAGCGGCCGCTCGCGCCGAAGCTCGCCCTCCCGCGCATCAGCGAGCGTGGCAGCGTGCGTCTCGCCGACCTGCGCGGGTCGATCGTGGTGGTCAACTTCTGGCGCTCGGACTGCGCGCCCTGTCGTGAGGAGGCGCCCGTGCTGAACGCGGCCGCCGCGCGCCTGCGTCCGCGCGGCGTGCGGTTCCTCGGCGTCGCCATCAACGACTCGTTCTCGGCGGCGCGCGCCTTCGCCAAGAAGTACGGGGTGCGCTACGACCTCGTGCACGACGACGGCGGAGTCGAGTCGTCGTGGGGCGTGGGCGGCCAGCCGGAGACGTTCGTGATCGACCGCAGCGGCCACGCGACCGCGTTCTGGGCGCTGCCGCTGACTCCGGAGAAGCTCGACGAGCTCGTGCGCTCGGCCGAGGCGTCGGCGTGAAGCGCCTCGCTCCCGCCGCGGGCATCCTCGTCGTAGCGCTGGCCGCCGCCGCGCTCGTCTCGGGCGCGCTCGGCACGTTCCGGCCCGGTGCCGCCCCCGAGCGGGGCTGGACGCCGGCGCAGCTCGAGTCGGAGCTCATCTGCCCGGTCTGCAACGGTCCGCTCGTCCAGTTCCACACGGCCCCCGCCGATCAGATCCGGGCGTCGCTCGAGCGCTACCACGAGCAGGGCGCGAGCCGCAGCGCGGTGCGCGCGCGGCTCGTCAAGGACTATGGCCGCCGGGTGCTCGCCGACACGCCGACGAGCGGCGGCGGCCTGATCGCATGGCTGGCGCCGATCGCGATCCTGCTCGCCGGCCTCGTGCTCGCCGTCGGGCTCGCGCGGCGCTGGCAGGCGCCGCCGCCGGGAGGCGACGTCGCGCCGACCGACGAGCGCTACGAGCTGCTGCTCGACGACCACCTTCGGACGATGGAGTAGACGGCTGTGGCGATCATCGCGGTACACGGAACCGAGCTGATCATCTTCAGCCGGATCGAAGGCCAGCTCGCACCGCTCGGGCACGACGTCAGGCGGGTGCGCCCCGGCCAGACGGGCGAGCCCGCAGACCTCGTGCTGTGCGACGTCGAGCAGGTCGATGCCGAGTGGGCGGTGCGCGAGCTGCGGCCCGCCAAGCTGCTCGGCTTCGGCTCGCACGAGCAGCCCGCGGCGCTCAAACGCGCGAAGGCCGCCGGCTTCGACAAGGTCGTCGCCCGCTCGGCTGTGGCCACCCGGCTCGCTGCCTTGACCGACGAGCTCCTCGGCTAATCTCTCGTCTGCCTACCCCGCCGACCGGAGTCTGTACGTGACCTACATCATCACCGAGCCATGCATCGATGTGAAGGACAAGTCCTGCATCGACGTGTGTCCCGTCGATTGCATCCACGAGTCGGATCACATGCTCGTGATCGACGCCGAGGAGTGCATCGATTGCGGCGCGTGCGAGCCGGAGTGCCCGGTCGAGGCGATCTTCCCCGAGGATGCCGTGCCCGACAAGTGGTCGCCGTTCATCAAGATCAACTACCTCTACAACGACGGCATGGATGCCGTCAACGCGGCGGTCGAGAAGCAGATCGAGGAGCAGCCCCCCGCGCAGCTCGAAGCGTGATTCCGTGGGGTCAATCCTGTAGCTGTCCTCTCTGGGACAGCTAGCCTCAGCGTCAATGCCGCTGCGCCTTCTCGTCGGACCGGTTCGTTCCGGCAAGCTCGGCGCCGTCCTCGAGCGGTTCGAGCAGGCGATCGCGAACGGTCAACGGCCATCGCTGCTCGTGCCGGCCGCGTCGGAGCGCGACGAGCTGGAGCGCGAGATCTGCGAGCGCGCCGGCGCCCTGATCGGCGGCGAGGTGGTGACGCTCGACGAGCTCGCGCGCCGGATCGGCGGCGTGCGGCGCGACGATCGCGACGCCGTGCGCGCCCGCGCCGTGCGACAGCGCGTCGCCGTCGCCGCAGGCAGCCGTCCGCGGGCGATCTACTCCGCGCTCGAGAGCTTGGATGCAGAGCTCGAGCGCGGAGGGGTGGACCGCGCCGAGATCGAGCGCGCGGTCAGGGAGGGCGAGCTCGATGCCGGCCTCGCCGGCGCCTACGATTCGTTCGTCGAGGCCCTCGCGGCGGAGGGGATCGCCCCGGCGGGCGCGCCGCTCGCCGCGGCCACCCGGCGCCTCGAGCGCGAGCTCGCGGCGTGGGACGGGCGACCCGTGATCGCCTACGGCTTCGACGATCTCTCACCGGCCCAGCTCGCCTTCCTGCAGGCGCTCGAGCTGCGCTGCGAGCTCGTGCTCGCGCTCCCGTACGAGCCGGGCCGCGCGGCGTTCGCAGCGCTCTCGGCGAGCGTCGAGCCACTGCTCGTCCGTGCAGAAGGGGCGATCGAGGAGCACCGAGCGAGCGCCGCCTACGGTGCGCCCGACAGCCTCGTCGCGCTCGCGCGCGGGCTTTTCTCCGACCGCGACCACGCGGCGCTCGGAGAATCCGACGGCGGCGTCCGCCTGCTCGAGGCGGTTTCCACCGACGGCGAGGCCCGCGCCGTGATCGGCGCCGCGTCCGCGATGCTCAAGCGGGGGATCCCCGCCGAGCAGATCGTCGTCGTCGTGCCCGGCTCGGGCACGCGCGCCGGCCGGCTCGCGAGCGCGCTCGAGGCAGCGTCGATTCCGGTCGTGCACGACCGCATCGAGCCCTTCGCAGCGGTGCCGTTCGGCGGCGCCCTGCTCGCGCTCTGCCGGTACGCCTGGCACGGGGGAGATCGCGACGACCTGTTCCGCTGGCTTCGCTCGCCGGCGTCGGGCCTCGCACGACCGTTCGTGGACGACTGCGAAGCGCGCCTGCGCATGCGCGGCGAGCAACGTCCGCATGAGATCCTCGGCGTGCTGCAGGCCGAGCCCAAGGGACGCCGCCTTGGCGATCTCGACACGCTGCGCGCGGCGGAGAGCCCGCTCGAGGCGCTGCGGGTCGTGCTCGAGGGCTGCGCTCCGCGCCTCTTCGGCCTGGCGGCGGAGCGCGTCGCCGATCCCGCCGCGCACCGCGCCTGGGATGCGGCGATCGGCGTGCTCGACGCGCTCTCGATGCTCGGCCGGAAGGCTGACCGGGATGAGCTCGAGACGGCCCTCGAACGCGCGCGCGTGCGCGTCGCCGGGGGTGACCGCAGCGGGGCCGTCTCGATCGTCGAGCTCGGCCGTGCTCGGCTGCGGACGATGGCGGGCGTGATCGTGACGGGTCTCGAGGAGGGCGGTGTGCCCCGCCGCGATCGGCCGCCGGCGCTCGTCCCGACGACCCTCCGGCAGGCGACGCAGGAGGAGCGCGACCGCTTTCTCTTCAGCGCGCTCGTCGCTCGCACCGACGATCAGCTCGTGCTCGTCCGCCAGATCAGCGATGCGCAGGGGCGCGAGCTCGCGCCGTCCCCGTTCTGGCTCGAGGTGCTGCGCGTGCTCGGCGAGGCGGCACCCGCCCCGGAGCTCGTCCGCGAGACGGCGCACGAGCCGGCGGACGCGCTCACGCCGCGCGAGCGCCTGCGTGCGATCGCCGGCCTCGAGGCGCTCGACGCCGAGCGGTTCGCCGCGCTGCTCGCGGGCGCCGGAGCCGACGAGCGCGACCGCCTCGCGCGCGCCCGAGCGGCCTGGAAGCGCTCGACGCGCATCGAGCGGCCCGAGTTGCTCGCGCGGCACGCCGACCGCTCCTTCAGCGCCACCGAGCTGGAGTCGTTCGCACGCTGCTCGGCGCGCTGGCTCGTCGAGAGGGAGATCCGCCCCAAGCCGATCGACGGCGGCATCGATATCGACGTGCGCCAGCGCGGGATCGTCGGGCACGACGTGCTCAAGCATTTCTTCAAGGGGCTGCCCGCGGTGATCGGCCGCGAGCGCCTCGAGCCCGCCGACCTGCCGCTGGTCCGCGGCCACCTCAACGGCTGCATCGAGCGCTCGATCGAGACCAACCTGCGGGGATCGGATCCCGACGGGCTCGGCTGGGTGCTCTTGCGCCGGCAGCTCGAGCGCGACCTCTGGGGGCTCGTCGAGCGCGAGTCCGAGCGCACCGATGACTTCGACGTCCGCTCCTACGAGGTCTCGATCCCCGAGCCGGGGCTCGATCTCGGCGGGGCGATGATGAAGGGCCGCATCGATCGGATCGACCGGCAGCAGTGGGTTGCGCACGCCGTCGTGCGGGACTACAAGTCGAGCCAGCCGCCCGCGCTCGGCGAGAGCATCGTGAGCAAGGGATTCCTGCAGATCCCGCTCTACATCCGCGCGGTCCGCGAGCTGATGGGATACGAGGCCGTCGGCGGCGTCTACCAGTCGCTTCGCGGCGGTGGCGACCCGCGCGGCATGCTCCGGCTCGACGCGCGCGAGGAGGGGCTGAGCGGGTTCGTCGAGCACGACTACCTGACCGATGAGCTGTTCGAGCAGGTGCTCGACGACGCCGTCTCGGCGGCGCGCAGCGCGGCCGAGCGGATTCGCGTCGGGGACGTGCGGCACGATCCGTCCGACGGCGACCGCGGTGCCTGCCCGGCCTGGTGCGCAATGGGACCGATCTGCCGGGTCGAGCGGTCATGAGCGCGCTCGAGCTGACCGACGAGCAGCGCGCCGCCACGCTCGTCGACGGCGAGCTGTTCCTCTCGGCCGGCGCGGGCACGGGGAAGACCTCCGTCGTGATCGCCCGGATCGCGCGCGCGATCGCCGCCGGCGCGGCTCCTGAGCGCGTGCTCGTCGTGACCTACACGGAGGCCGCGGCGCACGAGCTCGTCGACCGGCTCGCCCGCGCGCTCCCGGCCGCGAGCCCGGGCGTGCAGTCGCCCGGGTCGCGCGTCCACGCCTCGACGATCCACGGGCTCTGCGCCCGGCTCCTGCGCGAGCATGCGCTCGCGGCAGGGCTGCCGTCCGACCTGCGCGTGCTCAACGAGGGCCAGGCCCGCGTGCTCGCGCGCGCGGCGTTCTCGGCCGCCGTCGAGCGTGCACGCGCGGAGGATCCCGAGCCGGTCCTCGAGCTGCTGACCGACTACGGATTCGGCGAGCTGCGCACGCTCGTGCTCGAGCTGGACCGCAAGCTCCGGGCCCGGGGTGAGAGCACGCCGCCCGTGCCACCTCCTGCCCGCCCCCTGGCCGAGCCCGTCGCCGCGCTGCAGTCGGCGTGCGAGGCGATGCTCGCCGGCGCGGTGCCGAGCGAGCAGGCGCGCAAGAAGCTCGAGCGCCTGCAGGCGCTGCTCGCGCGCGATCCCGCACCCGCCGAGCTCGCCAACCTGAGGCGCTTCTCGATCAGGCCGCTGCAAGAGCTGAAGGAGCCGTGCAAGGCCGTGCAGCTGGCGGCGCTCGAGCACCTCGATCGCTCGGCGCACGAGCGCCTGCTGCAGCTCTTGCCTCGCTTCCGCGCGGCCTACCAGCGCGGCAAGGAGCGCGAGGGCGCGCTCGATTTCGACGACCTCCAGGAGCGGCTCTGTGAGCTGCTCGAGCAGGATGCCGTCGTGCGGGCCGAGGTCCAGGAGGCCTACGACCTCGTGCTCGTCGACGAGTTCCAGGACACGAACGGCCTGCAGTGCCGGTTACTGGATCTCGTCTCTGCGGCGTCGCGCGATCGGGTCTTCGTCGGCGACGAGTTCCAGTCGATCTACCGCTTCCGCGACGCCGACGTCGGGCTCTTCCGGACCCGCCGAGACGGGGCCTCGGCGGCGAGCGCGCTGACCGGGAACTTCCGCTCCCGCCCTCCCGTGCTCGCATTCGTCAACGAGCTCTTCGGCGGGCTCTTCGACGAGGGCACCTACCGGCCGCTCGTCCCGGCCGCGGCGTTTCCGGCCTCGGCCGCGGCGGAGGCCGTGGAGCTCGTGCTCGTCGACGGGCGCGGGCGACTGATGCCAGAGCGGCGCGAGGCCGAGGCGGCGGCGCTGGCCGCCCGCCTGCGCGCGATCGTGGGAGAGGGCGTGCACGGCCCTGGCGACTGTGTCGTGCTGCTGCGTTCCGGGAGCGATGCGGCCGTCTACGAGCGGGCGCTCGGTCGCGCGGGCCTGCCGACGGCATCGCTGATCGCCCAGCGCTACTACGGCGTGCAGGCGGTTCGCGACGTGACGGCCTACCTCGCGCTCGTGCGCAACCGGTTCGACGACACGGCCCTCGCATCGGTGCTCGCGTCACCGCTCGTCGGTCTCTCCAACGATGGGCTCCTCGGGCTTCGCCGGGCGGCGCAGGCCGCGCTCTACTACCCGATCCAGTACGACCAGCTCGAGGGTCTCGAGGACGTCGATCGCAGCAAGCTGCGGGCGTTCCGTGAGCGCTACGAGGCGATCGTCGCGGCGTCGAGCGCCTGCGGGCTCGCCGAGCTCGTGCAGCGCGTGATCGACGATCACGACTACGACCTCGCGAGCCTGGTGCGGCGGGACGGGCGTCAGCGCGACGCGAACCTGCGCAAGCTCGTCCAGCTGGCGGACGAGTTCGAGCGGCTGCGCGGGGCCGACCTCGCCGGCCTCTTGGACTCGCTCGACACGCTCGAGAGCGAGGCCGTTCGCGAGGCCGAGGCGGTCACCGAGGCGCAGGCCGATGCCGTGCGGATCATGACGATCCACGCCTCCAAAGGCCTGGAGTTCCCGGTCGTCGCGGTCGCCGACCTCGCGCGGGCTCCGGTGCGGGCGACCGCCGGCGTCGCGGTCGCAGCGGACGGGCGCGTGGGGCTCACCCTGCGCGATGCGCACGGCGGCAGCGTCCGCTCCCCGCTGCTCGAGGCGATCGTCGACGAGGCCAGGCGCGAGGAGGATGCCGAGCGGAGCCGGGTGCTCTACGTCGCGCTGACGCGGGCGCAGCACCGGCTGGTGCTGGCCGGCTCGGTGCCCGCGCCTGCCGACTCGGACCTCGCGCCGGTGCTCGCGGCGGCGGGGGTGGATGAGGACCGGGTGCGTGCCGGCGAGGAGTTCACCTGCGAGATCGGCGCGCATCTCCTCACGGTGCGGGTGCACGACTGCGTCGCGCAGATCCCCGGCGAGCCGATCGCGAGCGCCGGCTCGACCGCTCCGGCCGTCGGCGAGCAGCTCAGCCTGCTCGACCAACCGGTCGAGCTCCTGCCGCCGCTCTCCTCGGGCCCCGGCCGCGCCCGGCACCGTCCGCGCGTGCTCTCGTTCAGCGCGCTCGACCTGCACGAGCGCTGCGGCTTCCGCTACTACGCCGAGCGGGTGCTGCGGCTGCGCGCGGCGCCGGTCGGGGCGGGGGAGGGCGGGACGGCCGTGGGCGACGCCGTCCACCGCGTGATCGCGGGCGATCCGGCCTTGCTGGAGCAGCTGTCGAGCGGCGACCGCGATCGCGCCGAGTCTCTCGTGGCTGAGTGGCGCGCGTCCGCGCTCGGGCAGCGCGTCGACCAGCTCGCCGGCGTGCGCCACGAGCTCGAGTTCGCGTTCCTCGAGCGCGACGTGGTGATTCGTGGCAGCTTCGACCTGCACGGCTCGATCGCCGACGGCGGCACGCTGATCGTCGACCTCAAGACGAATCGCCTGGGAGACGCGGCGCCGTCTGCGATCGTGGCCGACCGGTACCGGTTGCAGCAGGTGATCTACGCGCTCGCGGCCTTGCGCGCAGGCGCACCGGCCGTCGAGCTCGCGTTCTGCTTCCTGGAACGGCCGGACGCCGTCGTCGTCGAGCGCTTCGCGCAACGCGACGCGGCCGGCCTCGCGGACGAGCTCCGCGACGCGATCGACCGGCTGCTCTCGTCGGAGTTCGAGGCGAGCCCGGGACTCACCTGCCGAGACTGCCCGGCGCTCGACCGGATCTGCGCGGGGACGGCGGCGTGACGCGCATCCGGCCCGACGGGGATCCGCGCAGCCGTGTGCGCGCGATCCTGCGACGCCTGCGCGTCGCCTATCCCGATGCGCGCTGCTCGCTCGATTTCGAGACGCCATGGCAGCTGCTGGTCGCGACGATCCTCTCGGCGCAGTGCACCGACGAGCGCGTCAACGCCGTCACGCCGGCGCTCTTCGCCCGCTTTCCCGAGCCGGCTGATCTGCTGGCGGCGACCCAGGAGGAGGTCGCGCACGCGATCTTCAAGACCGGGTTCCACAACCAGAAGGCGCGCTCGCTGCGCGGCGCCGCCGAGGCCGTGATCGAGCGACACGGCGGGCGTGTGCCGCGGCAGACCGATCAGCTCGTGCGCCTGCCGGGCGTTGGCCGCAAGACGGCGGCGGTCGTCACGGGCAACGCGTTCGGCCGACGCGAGGGGATCGCGGTCGACACGCACGTCGGCCGGCTCACGCGCCGGCTCGGACTGACGACCGAGACCGATCCCGTGGCGGTCGAGCGCACGCTGATGGAGCTCGTCCCCCGCGCGGCATGGGTCGAGTGGAGCCACCTGCTGATCTTCCACGGCCGTGCGGTCTGTCTGGCGCGCGCTCCGCGCTGTGATGCGTGCGTGCTGCTCGATCTCTGTCCGGAGGGGCTCGATCGCGCGCGTTCCACGAGCAAGCTGGTGCAGGCCGCGCGTGCTCGGAGCGAGGCCTCGCGCTAGCGTCAGAGGCGTGGATCGACTTGACCTCGAGCTCTATGCCGACCGCCTCGCGAGGCATGCGGATCGCCTCGCAGATGAGATCGCCGCGGCGCGCCTGCGGCTCGCGTGGGGCGAGCTCGAGCGCGACGCGCGTGAGCGCGTCGGCACCTCCCGGAGCGCGGTGCTGGAAGCCGTGGGCGTGTTCTCCGCCGTCTGCGAGCACGGCGACGATGCGCGCCTGATCGAGCGGCGCGAGTCACAGCTTGCGGCGCTCGGCGAGCTCGCGGCCTACGTCGAGGAGCGGATCGAGGCGATCGCCTCCGCTTGCTAGCGCGTCTTGACGTCGACGAAGGCGAGCATGCCCTTCGTCTCGTGCGACTCCGACGTTCCGCCGAAGAGCGTGCAGTAGAGCTTGTAGTGGCCAGGTGCGAGCGTGACCTTGAGCGTCCCGTCCGTGCCGGCCTTGAGGCCCGTCTGCCCGAGCAGCTTGCCCGCGTCGTCGGCGATCGCGATGTCGTGGTCGTCCATGCCGATGTTGTAGACGCGGATCGTCACCTCGCCGGCCGCGAGCTCGGTGCGCGACGTGCGCACGGCCCACTCGGTCTCGCTCACGGCGACGCCGCTCGCGAGGTGGGTGTCGCCCGTGTCGGTGTCGGCTGGCGGCGGGGGAACGTGCAGGCGGTGAAGCCGCGCGGTCGAGTGCCCCCGAGCCGCTGCCGGCACGCTCGCGAGTGCGAGCGCGCCGACGGCGGCGAGGAGCAGGAGGAGCGTCCGGCTCACCGGATGGTTCGTTCCGAATTCTCGGGCGTTCTGGGCGGTGTCTCGGCTGGTTCTGCCGCTCTGCGGAGCGTGCGGCAGCGCTTGCTTGTCCTGGTCTTGCACGGGTTGTCGTTCACGCTGCCTCACGCTCCGCGGCGCTCCGGGGCTTGCGGGCTTGTCGATGCGTCTCTGCATCGACTGCGCCCGCAAACCCCGTCAGAAAGCAGCGATCCAACGTCCAGAACACCCGAGAATGGAGAACGACCCATCAGACCTTGAGCAGCGAGGATGAGCCGGCGCGCGGGTTGAGGGCCTTGAACGTGCCCCCGCCCGGAAGCACCGCAGCCGGGTCGCCCCCGAGCCAGTCGGTGATCAGCGCCTGGTAGACCGAGCGGAAGTCGGTCGAGACCGAGAGGTTCCCGTCGGTGTCGTAGAGCCCCGGGTTCTCGCCCGCGAGACCGCCGCGGATCGCCGAGCCCGAGAGCATGATCGCGCCGCCGGCCCCGTGGTCGGTGCCGAGCGACTCGTTGTCGTGCACGCGGCGTCCGAACTCGGAGAACACCATCGTCACGACCTTCTGCTCGATGCCGCGGCTCTTGAGGTCCTCCTTGAAGGCGCCGAGCGCCTGCGAGAGGGTCCGCAGCTGCGGGTCCTGCGAGGCCATCTGGTCGCCGTGGGTGTCGAATCCGCCCCAGTCGATCGTGACGAAGCGCGTCCCGAGGCCGGCGCCGAGCAGCGTTGCCGCGAGCTTCAGCCGGTCCGACAGGTACGAGTTCGGATAGCCGGGCTTGGCGGCGCCGGCCGGAACCGCCTTGAGCTTGTTCGCCACGTCGACCGTGAGGCCGTACATGCCGCGTGCCCGCGCGAGGTGGTCGTTGCCGACGGCGGCCTGGACCGCCGCGAGCTTGGCGACCTCGGCGTTGACCGAGTCGGTGTTGAGCCCCGGCGCGTTGAAGCCCACGCCCGTGAGCGATTGGAGCGCCGCGACGGGCGCCTTCGAGGAGCGGATCTGCTTGGACAGGTCGCTGTCGATCGAGACCGCCTGCAGCGGGTTCGTCGTCGATCCGTAGTTGTCGAGCCAGCGACCGAGCCAGCCGGTCTGCATCTTCGTCGTCGCACCCGCGAACCAGTAGTCACGGCTCTCGAAGTGCGAGCCGTTGGAGGGCGAGTACTCGGCGCCCGGGACGACCGCGAGGTCGGACCCGGCACCCGTGCCGGAGCCGTCACCGAAGAGCGTGTCGAGGCCGTACGGGGACTGGTTCTTGTCGGTGCTGTCGGTGCCCGACACGAGCGGGTTGGCGAACGCCAGCTTGGCGTTGTCGACCCCGCCGGGGAGCGGCGTCGAGCCGGCCCGTGCCATCGTGCCGTTGCCCTGCACGCGGTAGATGTTCGGCCGCGCCGTCTTGTAGGCGTTGTAGCCGTGCACCGCGTCGGCCGCGTCGTTCGGGATGAAGCAGTTGAGGCCGTCGTTGCCGCCGTTCAGGTAGATCACGACGAGGCAGCTGTCGGGCTGTGCGCCCTCGGCGATCGCCGTCTGGAAGATCTCGTCGAAGGACAGCTTGCTGGCGCCGTAGACCGACGCCAGGCCGAGCGCGCCGTTGGCGAGCAGGCTGCGTCGCGAGACGCCGCCTTCGCCTGGCCTGCCGTCCTGCCATCCGGTCAGTGCATCGACCGGGATCGGCAGGACGCCGTCGGGGCGGACGCCCTCGACGGCGCTCTCGGAGCGCGCGCAGTCCGCGCACTTGAGAACTCGGATCTCATTCGGAGTCGTCATCTACATCACCTGGGCGTCGGGGCCGGCGAGGATCAGCGAGCGCAGCATCAGCTGTCGATTGATGCCGTCACCCGCCTTCTTCGCAGGCGTGCGGTTTGCGTACTCGAGAAGAGACGCTCGGGTGCCCGCGGCGAGCCAGGGCGAGCCGACGGAGGCGTAGGCCCGGTCAAACGCGGCCTGCGCAGTCTCGCCGGGGACGTCCTTGATCTTCGCCGGCGAGTCTGCCGGAGCCGAGCCGATCAGGCTCGAGACGAAGCCGAAGCGCTCGAGCGCGGTGTTCGTGTTCATCCAGGCGAGGCCGCCCTCCCAGCCCGCCACGCTCGGCGGGTAGTAGGGGATCTGGCCCATGCCACCGAGGTAGCCGAGGATCGCCGTGCCGTTGATGCCGAGGCCGAGGGACCGCATCACGCCGACGGCGTAGACGACGGGGGGCTTGAGCATGTTCGGCTCGTCGATCGATTCGAAGATCGCCGGGTTCGTGAGCACCGCCTTGAGCAGCGGCTTGAGCTTGCGGCCGCCGGTCGCGTACACCTTCGCGAGGTCTGCGACCTGCTGCGGCGTCGGATCCTTCGGCATGAACTCGCCCCAGATCTTGCGGGCGAGGAAGGTCGCGTGGTTCGGGTGATCGACGACGAGCGCGACGCCCGTGTCCATCTTGTAGTCGGCGAGTTTTCCGAAGATGCTCTTCGGTCCGACGAAGCGCTGCGACTCGGTGAAGACCGCGGTCGCATTGTCGGGGTCGACCTCGTTGATCGTCCAGCCAGTGAAGGCCTTGGCGAGGCTCTTGACGTCGTTCTCGGAGTAGTTCGACTTGCCGGCGTCATCGAACACGCCGATCGCGAACAGCTCCATCACCTCGCGGGCGTAGTTCTCGTTCGGGCCGCCCTTGCGGTTCTGCTCACCGTCGAGGAAGCGCAGCATCGACGGGTCGGTCGAGACGTCGTAGGCGAACTTGGGGAACGTCGCGTCGGGGTTTGCCGCGAAGTCGGAGTACTTGCGCAGCAGATCGATGTGCTTGATCAGGAGCTGCGGGGGGTTGACCACGTCGGCCGAGTTGCCGAAGTGTCGATGCCAGAAGAAGGCGAGGCGCTCGATCGTCGGGTTGTCCGTGCGCACCATGCGGTCGAGCCACTGGAGCACCAGGTCGTTGTTGTCGTTCTTCGGGTCGAGCGGCTTGCCGTCAGCGTTGAGCGGCTCGGGGCCCGTCAGGGTGCCCGTCGGCTTCGAGAGGATCGCCTCAGCGGCGTCGTCGAGGCTCTTGCCGGTCCACGTGGTGACGTCGGCGGCCGTCGGGCCGAAGCCCGCCCGCCAGAACAGGCGGGTGACCATCGCGGCCGACATCGAGGTGACGCCGCCACCAGGTCCGGCGGCGCCGCCGGGCGGCACGTGCAGGCGGTGTTTCCGTGCCTTCACCTTCTTGAGCCGGGTGATCTTGGCCGGACGCTTCGGATGCTTCTTGAGTACGGTCATGGACGCTCCTCCCCTCGTGTTATTTGCAGCTCTGCGAGAGCAGCGTCTTGAACGCGCTCGCCGATTGACCCGTGAGTCGGAAGTCGCCGGCCGAGTCCTTGACGTCGTACCAGACCACTCCTGCGAGCTTGGGCATGGTCTTCGTCAGGCCCGAGAGCGAGCCGATCCAGGCGGTCTGATCGCCGCCGTTGGTGGTCGAGCCCGTCTCGGCGATCCAGAACGGCTTCGCCGCGAGCTTCTCGATCGCCCCGTAGGCCGGCGCGAAGAGATCGATCGGGGCCGTCCACTTGAGGCCCTGCACCGCGCCGAAGTTGTAGGCGTCGGCACCGACGTAGTCGACCTGGCTCTTGCCCGGGAAGTACGACGTGATGGCGTTGTCCTTCGAGTCCGGGACGCTGCGCGCGTAGACGCTCCAGAGGAACTTGATCTTCTTGCCGCCTGCGCCCTTGACGACCTTGCGGACGTGCTTCCAGGCCTTCGCGTACGAGGCCGGCTTGTTCTTGTTGACCGTTCCCGACCAGGCGTACCAGGGCGTGTTCGGATCGGGCATCGGGCGGAAGACGACCTTCTTGACACCGCTCAGCTGCTTCGCCAGCGCGCCGAGCACGCCGTCGTAGTCGCCCCGGATGACGTTCGAGAGCCGATACTTGGACTGGTTCGCGCCGTCCGAGCCGCTATCGGGCAGCCAGCTCACGATCAGCGTCAGCTTGCGCTTCTTGACCAGCTTGAGCAGCTTGGGATCGACCGGGCGTCCCTGCGTGACGTACGTCGAGACCGTCTTCACTCCGGGTCCGACGGCCTTCGCGAGCTTCGCGTAGGTCGAGGCGGGCTTGTCCTGGTAGACGCCCACCGTGAGGCAGGCTTTCTTTGCGACGGGTGCCGCGGACACCGGCGTGGTGCCCGCAGTCAGCGCCGCGGCAGCGAGCGCTGCAGCGACGACGGGTGCTCTGAGTCTCACTTCTTCCCCTTGTTGTGTGACTTCGACGTCTTCGTCTTGCCGAGAGGCGAGCTCTTGACGGTCACGCCGAGCTGGTCCCCCCAGCTCTTCGGCCCGATCGGCGCCTTCGTCACGAAGGCGACCGTGAACTCGCCGGCCTTGCGGTACTTGGCCGGCAGCACGAACTGGAACGTGACCGGACCGACCTTCGTCAGGCTGAGGGTGGCCGCGGCGATCTTGATCGTCTTGAGCTTGGCCTTCTTGCCCTTCTTGGTGGTCTTCGGAGCGGCCTGGCGCAGCACGGCGGTGGCGCTGCCGATGCCGTCGGTCGAGGCCTTGACCCTGAGCTTCCACTTGCTCTTCTTGAGCTGCTTGAGCGTCCGCTTGATCGTCTTCGACGAGAGCTTGAGCTCGGGCGCGTCGACGCACTTCTGCGTCTTCGAGGGATCGAAGGTGAACGGCGCGGCCGAGACCGCGTCGGTCTCCCACGCGAGATCGGTCTTGAGCGCGATCACGCTGTAGGTGATCGCGACGCATGGCGTCGCGACCGGCATCACGGCGCTTGCCGCGGTCGTCTGGCCGATCACGGCCGGGGGGGGGGCCCCGGGCGCCCCGCCGCACACGGTGGCCGCGGCGGCGGGGGGGGGGGGCGTGTCACAGAGAGGGGGGGGGGGGCCCCGGGAGGCGGGG
>JANLRV010000200.1:0-37068 GCA_031361905.1 Actinomycetes bacterium | reverse complement strand
TTCAAGGGCCGCGGCTGCGCGATCAGCCTGGCGGCCGCGAGCATGCTCTCGGAGGAGATCGTCGGCATGACCGTCGACGAGGTCGCCGCGTATCCGCGTGAGGAGATCCTCGAGCTGCTCGGCATCACCGTGAACCCGAGCAGGCTGACGTGCGCCGTGCTGGGGCTCGGAGCCGTCAAGCACGCGCTGCACGACGCGGTCGGCACGCCCCTGCCGCCCGAGTGGTCCGTGGTCGACGGGATCGAGTGGCAGTGACCCGCGCCTACCCTCGCCGCTCATCCGCCGTCGCAGAGCGCGGGATGGTCGCGACGAGCCAGCCGCTGGCCACCCAGGCTGGGCTGCAGGCGCTCGCGGACGGCGGCACGGCCGTCGACGCGGCGATCGCCGCGGCGGCCGTGCTCTGCGTCGTCGAGCCGATGATGACCGGACTCGGAGGCGACGCGTTCGCGATCATCCACCGCGACGGCAAGCTCGACGGCCTCAACTCGAGCGGGCGCTCACCGGCGGCTGCCGACCCGGACGCGCTCGGCGCGGTCCCGATCCGCGGGCCGCTGGCCGTCACGGTCCCGGGAGCGGTGGCCGGCTGGGCGGCGCTCGCCGAGCGCCACGGGCGGCTCGGCCTCGATCGACTGCTGCGCGACGCGATCGAGATCGCCGAGCGGGGCTTCGCGGTGACTCCCGTGATCGCCGGGATGTGGCAGGCGGGCGCAGGCGCGCTGGCCGGCTTCCCCGAGGCCGCGCGCACCTGGCTGCCCGCACCCCGCGTGGGCGAGCTCCGGCGGCTGCCCGAGCTAGCGCGCACGCTCCGCGCGATCGCCGAGCACGGACCCGACGGCTTCTACCGCGGCCGCGTTGCCGACGCGATCTGCTCGGCCACCCCGCTGAGCGCCGACGACCTGGCGGCACACCGCGCGGAGTGGGTCGAGCCGCTGCGCGTGCCCTATCGCGGCGTCGAGGTCTGCGAGCTGCCGCCGAACGGCCAGGGCGCCGCCGCGCTGCAGGCGCTCGGGATGCTCGGCTGCCTCGATCTCCCGGCCGACGAGGTCGATCGCGTGCACGTCCAGGCCGAGGCCGCCAAGCTCGCGTTCGCCGACGCCTACCGCCACATCCACGACGGGCCGCTCCCGGCGGGCTATCTCGATCCGGCCTACCTGGCCGAGCGCGCCGGCCTGATCCAGCGCGAGCGCGCGGGTGCGCCTGGGCCGGGGAACCTCCCGCGCGGCGACACGGTCTATCTCTGCGCGGTCGACGGCGAGCGCACGGCGTGCTCGCTGATCCAGAGCATCTACTACGCGTTCGGCTCGCTCGTCGTCGCGCCGCAGACCGGCGTCACGCTGCAGAACCGCGGCGCCTGCTTCACGCTCGAGCCCGGCCACCCGAACCGCCTCGCGCCCGGCAAGCGGCCGTTCCACACGATCATCCCCGGCATGCTCGTCGACGGCGACGCGCTGCTCGGCCCGTTCGGGCTGATGGGCGGGCACATGCAGCCGCAGGGCCACCTGCAGCTCGTCTCGCAGCTGATCGACCGCGGCCTCGACCCCCAGGCGGCGATCGACGAGCCGCGCTTCCGCCTCGATCTGGCCGACGGCGAGTGGGCGCTTGCGCTCGAGGCGCCGCTCTGGCGCCACGGCGGCGTGCTCGGCCGGCGCGGCCATCGCGTGCTGCTCGACCCCGATCCGACCGGCTTCGGGGGCGCGCAGGCGATCCTCGTGCACGGCGACGCGCTGATCGGCGGCTCGGAGTCGCGCAAGGACGGCGTTGTCCTCGGACGCTGAGCGCGAGTCCAGGCCGACGCGGCCGCTCCCGCCGCTCCCCGAGGAGTGGCGGTCCCTCGGCCACGCGCTCGTCTGCTCGGCCCGGGCGAACCGGTCCAAGCCGGGCATCGCCGACAGCTCGGGCGTGGAGCTGACGTTCGGCGACACGCTGATCCGCTCGCTGGCGCTCGGCCGCGTGCTCGAGCGCACGCTCGGGCCCGGGCAGCACGTCGGCCTGCTGCTCCCGCCGATGGTCCCGACGACGGTCACGAACCTCGCGCTCGCGCTCTGGGGGCGCGTCGCGATCAACCTCAACTACACCGCGAGCGCGCAGCTGCTCGACTCGGCCGTCGAGCAGGCCGGGATCACCCAGGTGCTCACCTCGAAGCTCGTGCTCGAGCGGCTGGACCTGCGCCCGAAGGCCGAGCTGATCCTGCTCGAGGACCTGCGGCCGAAGGTGACGATGGCCGACAAGCTGTGGGCCGCGGCGATGGCGCGCCTGGCGCCCGTGCGCCTGCTCGAGCGCGTGCTCCCGGGACTGCGGCCGGGGAGGCTCGACACGACGGCGGTGGTGATGTTCACGTCGGGCTCGACCGGCGAGCCCAAGGGCGTGATGCTGACGCACCGCAACATCCTCTCGAACGCGCACCAGGTCGGCCACCAGCTCGAGTTCGAGCCCGACGACGTCGTGCTCGGCATCCTCCCCTTCTTCCACTGCTTCGGCTACACGGTCACGCTCTGGATGACGACCTGCCTCGGCGTCAAGACGGCGCTCCACTCGAGCCCGCTCGACGCGCAGACGATCGGCGAGCTCTGCCGCAAGCACCGCGTCACGATCCTGCTCGCGGCACCGACGTTCATGCGCAGCTATCTCGAGCGCAACGAGCCCGAGCAGTTCGCGTCGGTGCGCAAGCTCGTGCTCGGCTCCGAGAAGCTCAAGCCCACCCTCGCGCAGGCGATCCGCGATCGCCTCGGGATCGAGCCGCTCGAGGGCTATGGGTGCAGCGAGCTGTCCCCCGCCGTGGCCGTCAACGTGCCGGAGCTCGCGCTCGCGGACGGCCGGCGGGTGCCTGCAAACCGCCCCGGGTCCGTCGGCATCCCGCTCGCGGGCACGCTGATCTCGACCTGCGACCCCGACACCGGTGAGCCGCTGCCGGCCGGCGCGACGGGCCTGATCTGGGTCAAGGGGCCGCAGGTGATGGCCGGCTATCTCGGGCGCCCCGATCTGACGGCGGAGGTGATCCGCGACGGCTGGTACTGCACCGGCGACCTCGGACACCAGGACGAGGACGGCTTTTTGCACATCGGCGACCGGCTCAGCCGCTTCTCCAAGATCGGCGGCGAGATGGTCGCCCACGCCGCCGTCGAAGGTGCCCTGATGGCCGCGACGGGAGCCGACGAGCTCGGCCTCGCGGTGACCGCCGTGCCCGACGAGCGCAGGGGCGAGCGGCTGATCGTGATCCACACCTCGCTCGATCCGAAGGCGGCGGTGCGCGCGCTCGGCGCATCCGGCATCCCGAAGCTGTGGATCCCGGGTGCCGACGACTTCGTGCAGGTCGAGGCGCTGCCGCTGCTCGGAACCGGCAAGCTCGACCTGACGGCCCTGCGGCGGCTCGCGCTCGCCCGGGGCTAGATCGCGGCGACCGTATACTCCCGCCATGGCGAACCTGAGCGAGGCCGTCGAGGAGTACCTCGAGAAGCTCTACTGGTTCGGCGAGGCCGGCATCGAGCCGACGCAGGCGAACCTCGCCCGTGCGCTCGGGGTGTCGCAGCCGAGCGTGCTCGAGATGGTGCGGCGCCTCGTCGAGGACGGCCTCGTCGAGCGCGATGATCGCAAGCGGCTGCACTTCACCGAGAAGGGCGACGGGGTCGCCGAGCACATCGTCAGCCGGCACCGCAAGATCGAGGCCTTCCTCGTGCAGGTGATGGGCATCCCGTGGGACGAGGTGCACGAGGAGGCGCACACCTTCGAGCACGCGATCTCGGAGAATCTCGAGCGCCGCATGGACGAGCTCCTGAAGGACGCGACGCAGTGCCCGCACGGCCATCCGATCGGCGGGGCAGAACGTGAGCCGGGCGAGCCGCTCACGTCGGCGCCCGTGGGCTCGCGCGTGCGCGTGCTCCGTCACGAGAACGAGGACCCCGACCTGCTGCGCGCCTACAAGCTCGCGGGCGTGGAGCCGGGCGACACGATCGCGGTGATCGGCCTCCACGGCGAGCTGATCGAGCTGGACACGCCGGCGCGCGGACGACAGGAGCTCGCGCTCACGGCCGCGCAGGCGGTCTCGGTCGCGATCGAGCAGCGGGGCGACGGCGCGATCGCCGACGTCTCCGATCTCGACTGGGCCGCGCTGCTCTCGGCGACCGCCTGGGGACGCTGAAAACGCGAACGGGCCGCCCGAAGGCGGCCCGTTCACTCGGTAGCTCGCTGGTATTCGCCAGGGGCGTTGCCGTGTGCTGCACGGCTCCCCAACGCCTGGCCTGTGGCGAGTTCCCTCAATGGTTCAGGGGAACGGTCACCCCTAGCGGCGAGTACCTCCACTCGGCCCATCGGTACTGCTAACCAAGATCGGACCACCTCCTTTCCGCGGTCCGTTCAGCGTAGCGCACGCACCGTCCACCGATCAAGGGTCGGATTCGACGACCCGGCCGTCCCGCGTGCGCACGCCCTCGCTGCGGAGGCGCTGGGCGTGCTCGTGCTCGTAGCCGGGCACGAGCCGGCCCGTGGAGGTGACGACGCGCCACCACGGCAGCGAGTCATCGCCTCGCGCGAGCAGCCCCCCGACGGCGCGGGCGGCGCCCGGGTAGCCCGCCTCCGCCGCCACCTCGCCGTAGGTCACGACCTCGCCGGGCTCGAGCCGGGCGAGCACGCGGCGCACGGCCGGCTCGAACGGCTCGCTCACGCGCTCGCGCGTTCGGCTTGCTCGCAGAAGCGGGTGAAGATCGTGCGGGCGAGCTCCTGCATCTCCTCGCAGCTCGCCTCGAACTGCTCCAAGAGCGGCGCGATCGCGCCCGGGCCGTGGACGCGATCGGCGTACTCGATGTACGCCGGGATCGCCGACCACTCGAGCGACAGCCCTCGCGTGACCTCGACGTGGAACTGGACGCCGTAGGCCGTCTCGCCGAACCGGAAGGCCTGGTTCGCGTAGGCGGGCGAGCTCGCGAGGAGCACGGCGCCGTCGGGCAGGTCGAACGTGTCACCGTGCCACTGGAGCGTCGGGAACGCTCCGGGGAGACCGCCGAAGACCGGATCGGCCCGACCCTCGGGCGTGAGCATGACCGGCAGCACGCCGACCTCCGGCGCCACCCCGGGGTAGACGCGCGCGCCGAGCGCGGCAGCGAGCAGCTGCACGCCGAGGCACGACCCCCAGAACGGCACGCCCGAGCGAACGGCGTCGCGGATCAGCGCCTTCTCGGCGACGAGCCAGGGGTGCTCGTGCTCGTCGAGCACGCTCATCGGGCCCCCCATCGCGACGATCGCGTCGAAGCCGCCGGCCGGCAGCGGCTCGCCCTCGTCGAGCTCGACGCGGAGGATCTGCCAGCTGCGCTCGCGCATCACGTCCTCGAAGACCGCCGGCGGCTCGCACGCGACGTGCTGCAGGACGAGCGTCCTCACACCGTCTCGAAGTTCTTCCAGTACTGGCTCGGCGTCGGTCCCTGCTGGCCCTGATACTTCGAGCCGATCGACGAGCTGCCGTACGGCTGGTCGGCCGCGGTCGAGAGCCGCTCGAAGACGAGCTGGGCGATCCGCATGCCCGGGTAGATCGTGATCGGCAGGCTCGCGACGTTCGACAGCTCGAGCGTGATCTGGCCCTCGAACCCCGGATCGGCGAGTCCTGCGGTCGAGTGCACCTGCAGGCCGAGCCGCCCGAGCGAGCTCTTGCCGTCGAGCCGCGCGACGAGATCGTTGGGCAGCCGCAGCCGCTCGAGCGTCGCGCCGAGCACGAACTCGCCGGGGTGGAGGATGAACGCGCGACCGTCGGCGATCTCGACGAGCTCGGTCAGATCCGGCATCGGCTCTTTCACGTCGATGTACGGATAGCGGCCCGGGTGGAAGACGCGGAAGCGCGGATCGCAGCGGACGTCGACGCTGCACGGCTGCACGAGCGCGTCGTCGAACGGGTCGATCGAGACGCGGCCCTCGGCGATCGCCTCGCGGATCGAGCGGTCAGAGAGGATCATCGCGAGCGATGATCGCACGGATGCCTCTGCGGAGAGCGGTGACATTCGCCACGAGCCACAGCCTCGCCTGGCAGGCACCGATAGTTTTCGGCATGAACGGAGGGTGGTCGATGGGTGGGTCGCCCCGTCCCGCCGGTGACCCTGCTTAGAGTCCCTCCAGGCGATGGAGTCCTCGACCGCTCTCACCGCCGGGCGCTTGCGCGTTTTTCTCTGCGTTCCGGTACTCGTGCTTCTGACACTCGTTCCCGTTGCGAGCGGTGCCGCACGCCGTCCTGCCGCTGAGCGGCTCCGCCAGGAGATCAACCGGGTGCGCGCGCACTACGGGCTGCCCGCCGTCCAGCTCGACGGGCGACTGCACGGCGCGGCCCGTCGGCTGAGCAGCGAGATGGCAGCGACCGGCGTGCTCGATCACACCTCGCCGGACGGCAGCACGCTCGTCGACCGGCTCGCGGCCGTCGGCTGGCACGGCTCGGCCGCCGGCGAGAACATCGCCGTGGCGCCGCGGCCCGCGGCCGTCGTCCGCATGTGGCTGGCGAGCCCGCCGCACCGCGCGATCCTGCTCTCGGGCGCCTATCGCACGATCGGTCTCGGCATCGCCGCCGGGACGTTCCAGGGTCGCACGATGCTGTTCGTCACCGCCGACTTCGCGGGCTAGCCACCTCCCGGTGAGGGTCTAACGAAGCTCCGACGGAACGGATCGTGAGTGGCTGGCGAGCGGCTTCTTTGGCTCGTCTGCTTGGTAGCCAGACGAACCAAACACCGCGTCAAGCCGCACAGCGGCTTGACGCTCTCTGGGGCGTGATCGCCTCGAAGCTGCTCCTGTACCGAACGGAACAGCAAGAGGTGATCGCGTTCCAGGCGCAAGTGAGACGCCGCCAGACGCCGCGAGACATTCCGTTGGAGCTTCCAAACCACCGAATACTCCCCGGTTGGGGGAGAGCGTTCCCCTAAAGAGGTGGCGGCGGAGAGCCGATGCAGGTTGGGCATGGGCGACTTTCACGTCAAGAAGATCATCCTCCCGAGCGGCAAGTCCGTCGAGATCGTCTACTTCCACGCCGAGCCCGGCGTGATGGAGGCGACGCCCGACGAGCCGCTCGACTCGATGGCGCTCGAGCTGTGCATCGAGTGCGACTCCGATCTCGTTCAGCCGAGCGAGTGGCGCGAGCTCGATCCGGGCCGCTGGGAGATCGCGCGGTCGTGCCCGAACTGCGGCTGGGAGTCGGCCGGGGTGCACGGCGAGAACGAGGTCGAGCGCTACGACGTGATGCTCAACGAGGGCACCGACGAGATGATCGAGCTGCTCGACGAGCTCGCGCACGAGAACATGGCCGCTGAGATCGACCGCTTTGTCGCGGCGCTCAACGACGGCCACATCCAGCCGATGGACTTCTAGAGTCCCGAGTCGGCTCTCCGCTCGCTACCCTGCGCGCGGATGATCGGTGAGACCGTGGCTGCGCGCTTCCGCATCGAGCAGCTGCTCGGGCGCGGAGGGAACTCGAGCGTCTGGCTCGCCCAGGACGAGGAGCTGATGCGCCCCGTCACGCTCAAGTGGCTCCACCACAAGCGCGTCACCTCCCCCGACGCGGTCAGCCGCTTCGAGCGCGAGGCCCGCACGCTCGCGTCGCTCACGCACCCCGGGATCGTCACCGTGATCGACCGGGGCGAGTGGAACGGACGGCCGTTCATCGTCTGCGAGTACGTCGACGGCACGGACCTCGCCCGGCACATCGCGCAGGCGACCCATCTGGGCGTCGCCGAGTCGCTCGCGATCGCGTCCCAGATCGCCGAGGCGCTCGCCTACGCGCACGAGCGCGGCGTGATCCACCGCGACGTCAAGCCTCAGAACGTGCTGATCACGCGAGATGGCTTCGTCAAGCTCGCCGACTTCGGCATCGCGCGCGTCGAGGAGGCGCCCGACCTGACCGCGGCGGGCCGGGTGCTCGGCACGGGCGACTACGTCGCACCCGAGCAGGCGCTCGGCAAGCGCCTCGACGGCCGCGCCGACGTCTACGCCCTCGGCGCCGTGCTCTACACCTGTCTGACGGGCGCGCCGCCCTATCGCGGGGACTCGTTCGTCGAGGTGGCCGACAAGCACGTGCGCGCGGCGATCCCGAGCGTGAGGACCCTCCGGCCCGGCGTTCCCGAGCAGGTCGACCGGCTGATCGCGCGCGCCCTGGCGAAGGACCCGGCGGGGCGCTTCCCGACGGCAGGCGTGTTCCACGGCGAGATCGACGCGCTGCTGGCCGAGGCGGCACGGACCGCCGGCACCGAGACCTCGGAGCTGCCGCTCGTCGCCCACGCGCTGCACGTCGAGGACCTCGACAACCCGACGGCCGTGCGCGACGCGATGCGGGCGCGACGGAGGCGGCGTCAACGGCTCGTCCCCGTCGTGCTGCTCGCCGGCGTGCTGGCCGGCGGGATCGGCTGGGCCATCTATCTGGCCCGCAACTGGGGAGCGACTGCCGCCGCGGTCGTGCCGCCGCCGGCCCCGACCCTCTCCACGCCGACGGGCCCGGGCGCTCCCGTGGTCGCGCAGCTGCTCTCGGCCCAGACCTTCGACCCGCAGGGTGACGAGACCGAGAACGCGACGGAGGCGCCGCTCGCGATCGACGGCAAGCCCGAGACGCAATGGACGACCGAGACACGCACGTACACCTCCGCGCAGTTCGCCCCGACGGCGAAGGCCGGCGTCGGCCTCGTGCTCGTCACACAGCGCCCGCTGATCGCGAGCGACCTGCGCGTGACGACCAACCTGACCGGCTGGACGGCGCAGGTCTACACGCGCCCCGACGTGACGCAGCCGAACGACCTCTCACGCTGGACGAAGGTCTCGGATCCGTTCACCATGATCCACACATCCGAGTCGATCCCGCTCTCGGTGCCGAGCGAGGCGCGCCTCTACCTGCTCTGGATCACGCGGCTCGCGCCGGCCGGCGTCGGCGGCTTCGAGGCGCGGGTCTCCGAGGCCGAGCTGCTGCACCCCGCCGACGGCTCGTAGAGACCTCTCAGTGGCGGTAGCGCTCGTCGCTCGCCTTGCGGGCGATCGCGAGCTCGGCGAGCCGTGCGAGCAGCTCCGGGTACGGGACGCCCGTCGCGGCGAAGAGGCTGGCGTAGACCGACGTCTGCGTGAACCCCGGGATCGTGTTGATCTCGTTGAGGTAGAGCTCGCCGTCGTCGGAGAGGAAGAAGTCGATCCGCGCCATGCCGGTGATGCCGAGGACGCTGAACGCGGTCAGCGCCGTCTCGCGCACGAGCCCCGCGAGCGGAGCGGGCAGATCGGCCGGGATCGCGATCTCGGACCCGCCCTCGTCGTACTTCGCGGCGTAGTCGTACCACTCCGCGTGCGGCACGATCTCGCCGACCACGGACGCCTCGGGCTGGTCGTTCCCGAGCACGCCGACCTCGAGCTCCCGGCCGGCGATGAAGGCCTCGACGAGGATCTTGCGGTCGTGGCGGAAGGCGAGCTCGAGGGCCGCCTCGAGCTCGTCCGGCCCGTGCACCTTGCTGATGCCGACGCTCGAGCCGAGATTCGCCGGCTTGACGAAGACGGGCCAGCCGAGCTCGGCCTCGACGCGGCTCCGAACGTCGCCGACGTCCCGATCCGCGGCCCGGTCGAACAGCGTCAGCGACGGCACGACCGAGATCCCGGCGCCCGCGACGAGGCGCTTGCACACGTCCTTGTCCATCGTCGTCGCGGCCGCGAGCACGCCCGCGCCGACGTAGGCCACGCCGAGCGTCTCGAGCAGGCCCTGGATCGTGCCGTCCTCGCCGTACGGCCCGTGCAGCACGGGGAAGACGACGTCGACATCGCCGATCGAGGCGCTCGCCGAGAGGGCCTGCGCGCCCGCGCCGGGCGAGAGAGCGACGCCCTCGCCGGGCGCGCTCTCCGCGGGCTGCAGGAGCGCCGGCGCATCGCGGCCCGGGGTCAGGGCGGCCGGGCCGTCGACGACCGCCCAACGGCCCTCACGGTCGATCAGCAGGGCCACGACCTCGCAGCCGGACGCCTCGAGACCTGCGATCACGGAGCGGGCCGATGCGAGCGAGACCTCGTGCTCGCTCGAGCGCCCGCCCGCGAGCACGGCGATTCGCAGGCGGCTCACGGCGTCGTGGCGGTCGTGTCGGTCGTCGTCGAGCCGGAGCCCGCGTAGGTCCAGACCGTCACGGTCGCGCTGCGGCCCGGGCCGGGCCGGGCGCCCGGCAGCGGGCTGATCGATTTGACGAGACCGCCGTCGCTCTCGACGTCGGTCGGCGCCTGCGCGGTCGTGACCGCGATCCCCCCGTCGGTGAGGATCGTCACGACCGTCGCGACCTGCTCGCCGATCAGGCCATCGGTCGGGATGCGGCAGAAGCCGACCGAGACCGTGTAGATCACCTCCGAGCCCTTCACGACCTGCTTCGGCGCGTCGGGCGCCTGGTCGGCGACGAGCCCGCGGTCCGTCGCGTCCGAGCAGCCCTTCTTCTCGCTCCCGAGCAGGCCCTTTTCCTGCAGCTTGCCGGCCGCCGTCGCCGGGTCGAGGCCGGTCACGTCCGGGATCTCGACGAGATCCTTGCCGGTCGAGACCGAGAGCGTGACGGTCGAGCCGATCGGCTGCGAGGTGAGCGCGGCCGGCACCTGCGAGATCACCGACCCCTTCGCGACGGTGTCGCTGGCCGCGTCCTTCGTCTTGACGACGAAGCCCGCGAGCAGCGTGGTGGCCTCTGCCACCGGCTTGCCCGTGACGTCGACGAGGGTGTCCTGGCCCTTCGAGACGAAGAGGGTGAGATCGTCACCGGCGTTGATCGTGTCGCCGGGGGCGGGATCGGTGCGCGCCACGCGGCCCGCCGAGTACGCCGGATCCGGCACGCGCTTGACGAGGTAGTGGTAAGTGTCGCGGCCGTAGGTCCGCTTGATCGCATCGACCGTCTGACCGATCACCTCTTTCTTCCCGATCACGCGCGGCGGGACCGTCGTCTGCTCCGTGGAGTCCGTCGTCGCCTTGCCGGAGTCGCCGCCCCCGAGCTTCAGGGCGAAGGCCGCGACCGCGCCGATCGCGAGCACGAGCAGCAGCACGGCGAGCCACGGCCAGAGCGGCCGGCGCCGCGGCGGGATCGGCTCAGGCAGCGCGGGACGGGGCGCGGGCAGCGGGACCGGCGGCAGCACCTGCGTCCGGTCGATCGGCGGGCGCTGGATCTCGGTCGCGTCGCTGACCCGCAGAACCTCGGTCGCGGCGACGGCGGTGGCCGGCGGCCGGCCTTGCTTGAACCCCTCGAGATCTGCGACGAACGCGTCGGCATTCGCGTAGCGCAGGGCCGGATCCTTGCGCATCGCGTGCTGCACGATCTGCTCGAGCGCCGCCGGGATCGCCGGGTCGCGCTGCCGCAGCGGGATCGGCTCCTCGCTGACGTGCCGCATCGCGATCGCGACCGACGAGTCGCCCTCGAACGGAACCTGCGCGCAGAGCATCTCGTAGAGCACGACGCCGAGCGAGTAGAGGTCGGATTGCGGGCCGACCTGCAGGCCGCGCGCCTGCTCGGGCGAGAGGTACTGGGCGGTGCCGACGATCGAGCCGACCTCCGTCATCTGCGGATCCCCGCCGTGCGCGATCCCGAAGTCGGCCACCTTGACGCGCCCGTCGCGTCCGATCAGCACGTTGTGCGGCTTGATGTCACGGTGCACGACGCCATGCTGGTGCGCGAAGCGCAGCGCGGCGAGCACCTGCAGCGCGATCTCGCAGGCGTGGTCGGCGTGCAGCGCGCCCTCCTCGACGATCAGCTGCTTGAGCGTGCGCCCGTCGGAGAACTCCATCGCGATGTAGGGGCGCCCATCGGCCTCGCCTCGGTCATAGATCGCGATGATGTTCGGATGGTTGAGCCGCGCGGCGGACTGCGCCTCGCGACGGAACCGCTCGATGAACGCGCCGTCGCCCCGGTAGCGGTCCGCCAGCACCTTGAGCGCGACGTTCCGCCCGAGCGTGAGATCCTCGGCGAGGTAGACGGCCGCCATGCCGCCGACGCCGACGCGTCCGACGATCCGGTAGCGGCCGTCGAACGGCTTGGTCTGGTCTGTCGTCTCCACCGCAGGGGATTGTTCCATGCGCGCGGCGTGCGACCTGCGCGGTCACCCGCCGCCGACGACGGCCTGCATCACGGATTTCGCAATCGGGGCCGCGGTCTGCCCGCCGAACTGGGGCGTGCCCTCGATCACGACGGCGACGGCAATCTGCGGGTCGCCGGCGGGCGCGACGGCGATGAACCAGGAGTCGTAGAGCCCGGGCCGCCCGGTCTGGGCGGTGCCGGTCTTGCCCGCGATCGCGACCCCGGGGATCTGCGCGAGCTGCCCGCTGCCCGCGGTGACGACGCCGATCATCATCTGACGGACCTGACGGGCGATCTCGGGCGTGGTCGCGCGCTTCCAGACCTTCGGCTTGGTCACCGAGATCGTCTTGCCGCCCTGCGTCCGCACGCGGTCGATCAGGGTCGGCTGCATCACGATGCCGTCGTTGCCGATGCCGGCGGCGAGCAGGGCCATTTGCAAGGGCGTGACGACGAGGTCGCCCTGGCCGAAGGCGGTTCGCGCCGGGTCGAACGAGGTCGAGGGCGTCGCCAGCGCGCTCGTCCCGTGGCGCAGGATCCCGGACGCGCGCAGCTGATCGCCGGGGAAGTCGAGCGGCGGAGTCGAGAACAGGCCGAAGGCCTGCATCACGCGCGTGAAGTCCGGACAGACCGAGCGGGCGCAGAGCTTCGCCCCGATCTCGGCGAAGGTCGTGTTGAGCGAGTAGGTGAGCGACTGCGTGAGCGTGCGCGGGCCCTGGTAGGCCGCGCTCGCGTTCGTGATCGTCTGGCCGTAGTAGTCGAAGCGGTTGTGGTTGATGAAGACCGAGTCGGGCGTGTAGCGCCCGCTCTCGAGCGCGAACACGGTCGTCAGCGGCTTGAACGCCGAGCCCGGCGGGTAGCGCCCCTGCGTCGCGCGGTTGAAGAGCGCGTCGCCCACCCTCGGCAGCTTGCCCGCGACGATCGCGTTCGGGTTGTAGGTCGGCCACGAGTCGAGCGCGAGCACGCGCCCGGTGCGCGGCTCGATCGCGACCACCGCGCCTCGCAGGCCGGTCTTCTGCAGCCCCTCGCGCGCGGCGCGCTGGACCGCCGGCGAGAGCGAGGTCTCGACCGTGTTGCCCTCGATCACGCCGCCGGCGAGCGAGCTGAACTGGCGGCGCAGCGAGCCGGCGAGATCGCTGTTCGCGCCCGTCAGGAAGTCGTTCGCGGAGCGCTCGAGCCCGGCCCGGCCATCGCTCGGCGAGGAGTAGCCGATCGGCGCGGCGTAGAGGTTCGAGGGGTAGCGGCGCTCGTAGATCGAGCCGCCGTTCTCGCTCGGGGCACGGTAGTTGCGCGCGATGATCGCGCCGTCCGAGGCGAGGATCAGGCCGCGCTTGATCGAGAGCTCGCGCACCACCTGCCGCTGGTTGTCACGGCGCGCCGCGAGCGAGGAGGCATCCCAGATCTGCCAGTACGCCGTCATCCCGAGCACGAGCAGGAAGAGCCCGGCGAGCACCCAGTAGACGCGCGTCAGCGCCCGGTTCACGCCTCGGTCTCCCCGACCCGGCGGCGTTCGCGGTCCGAGACCGAGAGCAGCAGCGCGAGCGCCAGCCAGTTGGAGACGAGCGAGGAGCCGCCGTAGCTGACGAACGGAAGCGTGATCCCCGTCAGCGGGAGCGCGCGCACGACGCCGCCGAGGATCAGGATCGCCTGCAGCGCGAAGGTCGTCGTGATCCCCGCCGCCAGCAGCTTCGAGAACCAGTCGCCCGCGAGGCTCGCCACGCGGAGGCCGCGGTAGGTGAGCAGCAGGTAGCAGAGCACGAGCACGACGGCGCCCACGAAGCCGAGCTCAGAGAAGAGCGCTGCCGAGATGTAGTCCGTCTGCACCTCGGGCACCACCTTGCTGCCGTCGGCGTTGAGGATGTAGCCGCGCCCGAGGCCGGTGCCGAAGAGGCCGCCGTCGGCGATCGTGTAGATCGCCTGCACGCTCTGGTACCCCGAATCCGCGACATCGTTCCACGGGTTGAGCCAGGTGTCGACGCGGACGCCGACGCGCGGGACGAGCGTGTAGACGAGCGCCGCACCGAGCGCGAACGACGCGAGCCCGACGCCGGCGTAGAGCGCGCGCGCCGTCGCGAGATAGAGCAGTGTGAGGAACACGCCGAAGAACAGCAGCGACGTCCCGAAGTCGTTCATCGCGGCCAGCAGGGCGAGCCCGCCGACGAGCACCGCGAGCAGCGGGAGCAGGTCACGCAGCTGCGGGAGCCCGACGCCGATGAACCGCCGCCGGCGCTGGGCGAGCACCTCGCGCTTCTCGCGCAGGTAGGCCGCGAAGAAGATCACCAGGCCGATCTTGGCGAACTCGGCGGGCTGGATCTGCAGGCCGCCGACGCGAATCCAGAGGCGAGCGCCGTTGATCACGGTGCCCGTCGCGTAGGACGAGACGATCGTCACCACGAGCAGCGCGAGCGAGCCGACCCCGATCAGGTAGCGGTAGCGCTCGAGCACCTTCGCATCGGGCACGAGCATGAGCACGCCGATGAATGCGCCGACACCGACGGCGAGCCAGATCGCCTGGTCGCGCGCGAGCGTCGGCGTGATCCGGTAGATCTCGATGATCCCGAGCGAGCAGAGGAACGCCGCCGTCGGCAGCAGCACCGGATCGGCGGCGGGAAGCGCGATGCGGAGCGCCAGGTGCGCGATCCCGAGCAGCGCGAGAAACGCGGCCGCGTACCAGAGGGAGACGGTCGAGATGCGGTCGGTGCGCGCTCCGAGCACCGCCGTGAAGCCGACGGCGACGATCGCCGCGACGATCAGGAGCAGCCCGAGCTCGCGGCTGCGGGGCGCGTGCAACGCTCGCGCGAACGAGCTCATGGCTCGGAGGACTGCAGCTTCTCGAGCATCGCGCGCGCGTCCTTCTCAGACACGAGGTGGTGCGCGAAGAGCTGCTTCCGGCGTGCCTCGGGCAGCGAGGCCGAGTCGATCCGCGACTTCTCGATCGCGTGATACAGGTTGACGCCGCCGCCGAGCTCGACCGGCACGCCCTGGAAGACGGTGACCTTGCCCGACTCGGGGTCGTTGCCGACGAAGTGCGCCCACTGCAGCAGGATCAGCGAGATCAGCAGGACGGCTCCCATCAGGGCGCCGACCGCGATCAGGGCGGCGATCCGGCGGCGTGCGCGGCTGCCGCGCCGCCGTGGCGGCCCCGAGCCGAAGTCCGAGATCACGGGAGCCACCGAGATCACCGGCTCCGAGGAGCGCGGCGCCCAGCGTCCCGGCTCGGCATCCGGCGGCCGGTAGGGCGCCGGGGGCTCGTCGGGAGCCGCACGCACCACCGGATCGAGCCGTGGGGGCAGCTCGTGCTCGCCGGTGTCCGACTTCGTCTCGTGCAGCGGCAGCGCGCGGCCGTCGGCACCGTCGTCGGCGCCCGCCTCGACCCGCAGCGCGACGACCGTGACGTTGTCCTCGCCCCCGGCCGCGTTCGCTGCGTCGACGAGCAGGCGCGTGGCGTCCTCGAGGCTTCCCGCGGAGAGACGCTCGACGATCTCGGCCTCGGTGACGAAGGCGGACAGCCCGTCGGTGCAGAGCAGCACGGTGTCCCCCGCCTCGAGCGCGAAGCGCTCGAGATCGACCTCGACCTGCCAGCCCGCCCCGAGCGCGCGCGTGATCACCGACCGCTGGGGATGGGCTGCGGCCTCGTCGGCCCTGATCGCGCCTGCCCGCACCATCTCGGCGACGAGCGAGTGATCGCTCGTCAGCTGCCGAAGCGTGCCGGCGCGGAGCACGTAGGCCCGCGAGTCCCCCACGTGGCCGAGCACGAGCTCCCCCCCGTCGAGCACGGCGGCGGTCACGGTGGAGCCCATTCCCGCCGCGCTCGGGTCGTTCGCCGCGTACTCCATGATGCGCCGGTTCGCCTGGCGGATCGTCTCGCCGAGCTGCTCGTCGGGCGGAGACTGCTCAGAGCTCGAGAACTCGTCGAACGCCTGCACCGTGAGGCGCGATGCGATCTCGCCGGCGAGGGCGCCGCCCATGCCGTCGGCCACCACGAAGAGCGGCGGCTCGGCGAAGTACGCGTCCTCGTTGGTGCGGCGAACGCGCCCAGCGTGGGATGCGACGGACCAGTCTGCGACGCGGACGCTCATACCGGTTCTCTCTTCGCCATGGCCGTCACCGATCATGCCTCAAAGCGGAACTCGGTCTCGCCGACGCGCACGACGTCACCGGGCGCGAGCAGGTGGTCACCCGAGAGCGCGCGGCCTCCGACATGTGTGCCATTCGTCGAGCCGAGATCTCGCACCACCCGGCCGGAGCCCTGGGCGACGACGGCCGTGTGGTGACTCGAGGCGTAGCCGTCGCCCTCGAGCACGACGTCGCAGTCGTCCGCTCTCCCGAGCACGATGTCGCGCTCGAGCCGCACGACCGTGGCAGGCGGGAAGACCGGGCTCGAGAGCACGACGAGGCGCGGTGCGGCCGCCGCAGCCACGGCGGGGGGCCCTCCCTTCGGATTCGCCTTCACCGCCGCGACGGCGGCCGGGCCGGCGAGATCGCGCGCGGAGATGCGCACCACCCGCCAGACGAACAGGAACAGGAGCACCAGGAACCCCGCCTTCAACGCAAGCAGGAGCTGATCGCTCACGACACGCTCAGTGGGTGCGGCGCTCGAAGGTGAGGCGGCTGTTGCCAAGCGTGATGCGATCGCCGTCAGCCAGCGGGTGCTCGCGGATGCGACGCCCGTTCACGATCGTGCCGTTCGTCGACTCCAGGTCGACGAGCACGACGACCGGTCCCCGCCGTCGCACCTCGGCGTGCCGCCGCGAGACGTTGCGATCGTCGAGCGTGATATCGCAGCCCGGCGCCCGTCCGAGCACGACGACAGGGTGGTCGATCGGATACCGGCGGCCATCCTGCACGAGCGCGATCTCCTCGGTCGCGAGCTGCCCCACGCGCATCGGCGACGGCACGACCTCGGTGACCGAGGGCAGGCCGCGGATCGGCGTGACGTTCGCGGGGAGCGGCGCGACCGTAGGACGTGGCACTGGCGCAACGGGCGGCGGGGGCACGGCGACGATGGGCGCGGGCGGCGGCGGCTCGACGGGGTACTCGACCGCGGGGCCGTCGACGTAGGCCTCCACGTCGAACGGCTCCGAGACCTCGTCGTCCGCCGAGCCGGGCTCGGCCACCTCGACCGGCGCCTCGGCAAGCCCGACCCGCTCGGGCTCTGGCTCGGCGAGGGCCTCGGGCTCGGGCTCGACGTCTGCCTCGGCCTCGACCTCGGCCTCGGGCTCCGCCTCCCCGGCTGCCTCGACCTCGGCCTCAGGCTCGGGCTCGAGCTCGGGCTCCTCGGGGGCTGCGTCCTCCGACGGAAGCTCAGGGACCGCCTGCAGGAGCGGCGGTGCGCCCTCGGCCGCAGCGAGCTCATCGGCGGCCTCCTCCGCGTGCTCGGGCTCTGCCTCGGGCTCTGCCTCCGGCTCCGCAACGAGGTCGAGCCCGGGCACCGCATCGACGGGACCGAGCGGCAGCACCGAAGCCGACGCTATCGGCAGCGAGATCAGCTCGCCGAGCTCCCGCTCGGGCAGATCGGGCACGTCGGGCACGGGCTGCACGGCTTGCACGGCCGCAGCGGGCGCGGGCTGCGCGGCGGCCGGAGCCTCTCCCTCGACGCGGCGCTCGTACGCCTCGCTCGCCTCCTCCTGGACGACCGCGGTGCTGATGCCGAAGATCCCGACGGCGAGCTGGGTCGACGTCTCGAAGCGGACACGCGGGCGCGTCGGCAGCACGTAGCCGGAGCGGCGCGCCTGCTCGGAGAGGTAGCTCGCGAGCTCGCTGCGCAGCGACGCCTCGTACTCGGCGAAGCGCTCGCGGTCCTTGCGACTGAGATAGACCGTGTACTCGTTCGGCGCATACGTCTGCGTGACCGAGACGACCTTGCCCTCCTCGAGCTCCTTGGCGAGCTTGCGGGCGAGCTCGACGGGCTGCACGCTCGCGCGAAAGAGGCGGCCGAACGAGCCCTCGACGACGCGCTCGAGCGAGCTCTCGATGCTGCGAAGGATCCCCACGCTCTTCAGTCCTGTCCGTCGACGCCGGCCGGCGTTCCCTCGGGCGCGCCGCCCGTGCGGGCGCGCACCGCCAAAGCGGCCAGTATAGCGACGAGCCAGATCGCCCCGACACCGGGGCCCGGCGCGAACGCCGGGCTGGTGATGGCCTCGCCGGCGAGCAGTCCACCGAGCCAGAGAGCGATCGCGACGCCGCGGTTGCGAGCGTCGAAGACCCGCGGCCAGACGACCGCGGCGATCGCCCAGACGAGCGCCTGCGGTGCGATGGAGGCCGCTCCCGCGAGCAGCGCGTGGGCGACACCCGTCGCTCCGGCCCCGGCCAGCTGATCGGCGGCGGCGGGTCCCGCCCGCCAGGCAGCGAGCGCGAAGGGTCCGGCTGCCCCCGCCAGCGCCCGGCCGGTCGGAGTGCGCAACGTGCCGGCGACGAGCGGATAGAGCGGCCACAGCCAGATCGCCTGGGCGAGCGGCGCCGCGATCGGCCAGAGCGTTCGTCTGCCGGCCCGCAGGCCCGTCGCGCACCACGCGGCGAGGGCGCCGCCGAGGCACCAGGCGAGGCCGCCGGAGACGTCGCCGAGCGCCGGGATCACCAGCGCGACGGCGAGCACGCCCGCGCACCAGGGCGCGACCGCCGCGACGAGCGCGCAGGCAACCGCCAGCGGGATCGTTGCGCCGGGCGGCCAGAACGGGAAGGCCGCGAGGGTGGCCGCGACGGCCGTGCCGGCCAGCGCGGCGTTCGTGGCGGCGATCGTGAGCCGGCGGGAGCGTGCGCCGAGCGGCGCGTCGAGGCCCAGCCCGGCGACGCCCTCGACGGCCCGCGCGAGCCCGTCGACAAGCGGACCGGGCGACGGCAGCGAGCGGGGGATCGAGACGCGCGGCCGCGCGCGCGCGGGCTCGGCGCGCTGCAGCGGAAGCGGGCGCTCGATGCGGTCGGCGGCGGCCTGCAGGGCGCGTGCGAGGTGCTCCGCCGATGGACGCCTGGCCGGCTGCGGGTGCAACGCGCGGGCGATCGCTGTCGTCAGGCCGGCATGCAGATCGGGACGCACCTCGGCGAGCGGCCTGATCGCACCGTGCCGCTCGCGCAGCTCGTCGGGCGTGCGCGAGCGAAAGGGATTCGCACCGGTCAGCGCCTCATAGGCGAGCACGCCGGCAGACCACACGTCGGCGGGCGCGGCCGGGCGCGCGCCGCGGCACGTCTCGGGCGCCATGTAGCTGAGCGTGCCGAGCATGCGATCGTCGACCGTCGCGTCGGGCTCGGAGACGGCCGCGATGCCGAAGTCGGCGAGCCTCACCGAGCCGTCGCGGCCGAGCAGCACGTTCGCCGGCTTCACGTCCCGGTGGATGATGCCGTGCTCGTGTGCGTGCGCGAGCGCCTCGCAGACGGCGGCGCAGATGCGCAGGCGACCGGCATCCCCGAGCTCGTCGCTCTTGAGGCCACTCGCGAGATCGCCACCGTCGACGAGGTCGGAGATCACGTAGACGTAGTGCTCGTCCTCGACCACGCCGCGCAGCTGGACGATGTGCGGATGGTTCAGGCGGCCCGCGACTGCGACCTCGCGACGCGCCCGCTGGCGCAGAGTCGCCTCATGCGGAATGGCCTTGACGGCGACCGGCCGCTTCGTCTCCAGATCGAGCCCGCGGAAGACCGTGCCGGTGCCCCCGATGCCGAGCACGCCGTCGATGCGGAATCGGTCGCACACGACTCCCTCCGGAAAGAGCGTCGGCGAAGCATGCGGAACCCGGGCAGGCATCAGCGCGCAGGCCTCGAAGTCCGCGGAGACGCGAGTGGTACGATCGCAAATTCCGGCACCGTGAACGTCGTTCGCCAGGGGAAACACGCTGTCCTTCTTTGAAGACTTCGAGTTCGATGACGCTCCGCAGACCGAGGAGCACAAGCCGGTTCGCGAGCGAACGGGCGGAAAGCGGCGCCCCGGCGGAGGCGGCGACGGGCCGAGCATCCAGCGCCTGCTCCCGCTGATCGGCGTCGCCGTGCTCGTGCTCGTGCTCGGCTACTTCGTGCTCAACTCGTGCGGCGGCAGCTCGGGCGGCGCCGAGCGGAGCTACGTGAAAGACGTGAACACGCTGCTGACGAGCTCGAAGGATGCCGGCCGGCAGCTCGACAACGCCTTCTACAACGCCGACCTGCAGCCGCCCGCGATCATCGGCGCGGTCAGAAGCGCAGGCGCGAGCGGGCGCCGGAACGTCGCCACGGCGGAGGCGCTCAAGCCGCCCGGCAAGCTGAAGCCGTTCCAGCAGGCGCTCGTGCAGGCGATGCAATATCGCGAGCAGGCGGCGAGCGACCTCGCGGCGGCGCTCGACGTGGCGCTCAAGTCGACGGACTCCCCCCTGCCGAAGGTGCTCCGCGACGGCGTCGCGAAGGCCTACAGCACGGTGATCGCATCTGACGCGATCCTCACGCAGAGCTTCACCACGCCGGCCCAGAAGGTGCTCCGCAACGCCAACATCACGAACGCCCAGATCAACACGGACTCGCTCTGGGGTCTCACACCGCTGCTCGCGTCGCCCGACGACAGCGGTGACCTGATCTCGGCGATGAAGGGCGAGTCCGCCTGCTCCGGGGCCAAGGGCACCTCGATCGACGGCGTGACCGTCGCCGGCAAGGCGCTCTCGACGTCGCAGACGAACGCCGTCACCGCGCACTTCGGCAAGCTGACGTTCAAGGTCACCGTGACGAACTCCGGCGACTGCCTGCTGCGCAAGGTGCGCGCGACCGTGACGATCCGGGGCGTCGCCGACACGCGCGAGGCGATCATCCCGCGCCTCGCGGCGGGCCAGACCAAGGAGCTCGCGATCGCGGTGCTCGGCATCTCCGATCTAACCGGCACCGCAACGGTCCAGGTCAACGTCGACAAGCAGCCAGGCGAGGTCAAGACCTCGAACAACAGCTACAGCTACAAGATCGCCAACAAGCTGTAGCCGGGCGCGCGCCGGCTGTCGCGGACGATGTCCACCGATCGCGCACTCGCTCTCGGCGCCCTCGCGGTTGCGATCTGCGCGCTGGCGCTCGCTCTCTGGTTCGGCGTCTTCATCCGCCGCCTGCGACGGGCGCAGGACACCCTGATGTCGGGCGCGCCCGTCGATCTCGTCGACTTCGCCGTCGGCATGCAGGCGCGCCAGGAGCACGTCGAGTCCGAGGTCGAGCGTCTCCAGGCCATCGTCGAGCAGGCGCGCGACCACGTCTCGGCCGGGCTCCACCGGCGCGCGCTCGTCCGCTTCGACGCCTACGAGCACGCCTCGGGCCGGCACT
The DNA here is from genome assembly GCA_031361905.1 of Actinomycetes bacterium. Classification (GTDB taxonomy): domain Bacteria; phylum Actinomycetota; class Thermoleophilia; order Gaiellales; family JALYLC01; genus JANLRV01. The sequence goes on along the minus strand of JANLRV010000200.1, from coordinate 15,805 downwards.
CGTCGTCGCTCGCGCTGCTCGACGAGAGCGGCTCGGGCTTCGTCGTGACCGCGATCCACGACCGCAGCTACGCCCGCGTGTTCGTCAAGGAGGTCTCGGCGCGCGCGCCGATCGAGGGAGAGCTCGCGCCCGAGGAGCTCGAGGCGATCGCGCAGGCGATGGCGTAGGACGGCCCGAGAGCGTTCCGCTGGTACCCTCCGGGTGGATCTGATCGGAGGTTGCGGTTGCAGCAGGTGCTCGTCTTGAATGCGACGTATGAGCCGCTCAACGTGTGCTCGCTGCGACGCGCCTGCGTGCTGCTGCTGAAGTCGAGAGCCGAGCTGATCGAGGCGTTCGAGCAGCCGCTGCGGACGTCGAGTTCGACGTTCCCGCATCCGCTCGTAATCCGCCTCTTGAACTACGTCCGGCGCCCGCGCCTCGCGGTGCGGCGCATCACGCGGAAGGCCGTCTTCGCGCGCGATCGGCACACCTGCCAGTACTGCGGCTCGACCGCGAGCCGCCTCACCGTCGACCCCGTGATCCCGCGCGCGCGCGGCGGACCCTCGAGCTGGGAGAACAGCGTGACGGCATGCGCGCCGTGCAACGTGAAGAAGGCCGATCGCCTGCCCCACGAGGTGGGGATGCAGCTGCGCACGACGCCCGCCCAGCCCGGACCCGCGCTCTTCATCACGCTCGCGACCCCGGAGGTGCCGAACGTCTGGCTCACCTACCTGCCGCGTGCGCGGAGCCTCGCCTGACAACCGAGCTGGAGGCGCTCCGGCACCGCGTGGCCGAGCTCGAGGCCCTCGAACGGCTCTCGCACGCAGCACGCCAGCCGGGCGACGAGGACGACGTCCTGCAGGCGCTCGTGACGACGGTCGCCCGCGACGCGCACGCAGACGTCGCGGCGATCGTGACGACGAGCGCCGGCCGGCTCGAGGTCGCCTACCGCTCGGCCTCGAGCGGACCCACCGATGCCGAGCTGATCGCGGCCGTGCGCACCGGTCGGGTCGAGTCCGGCGAGCTCGACGTGGAGTCCCTGCCGAGCCGGTCGACGACGGCCGGCGCGCTCGTCGCCTGGCGCGCCCGCGTGCCCTTCAGCGAGCCCGAGCGCCGGCTGATGCAGGCGACCGCGGCGCACGCGGGCACGACCCTGACCGCAGCGCGGGGCGCGATGCGCGGCCTGCTGGCGCGCGAGATCCACCATCGCGTCAAGAACAACCTGCAGACGGTCGCCTCGCTGCTCCGCCTCGCCGCCGCGTCCGGCTCGGATCCGCAGCGCGCGCTGCGCGACTCGATCGGGCGCGTGCTCGCGATCGCCGAGGTCCACGACCTGCTGACCGAGACGCGCGATGACGATGTCGACAGCGCCGACCTGATCCGCCGGCTCGCCCTGATGCTGCACACCGGCCTCGACGGCCGCACCGACGCCAGCCTGCTCGCACCGATCGTGCTGCCCCCGGAGCGCGCGACGCCGCTCGCCCTCTGCGTCTGCGAGCTCGTGGCGAACGCGATCGAGCACGGCGGCGGCGACGTCAAGATCGAGCTGAAGCGCGACGGGGCTTTCGGCGAGCTGACCGTCCTCGATCACGGGCCGGGACCGGCGCCCACCGGGGCGGGTCAGGGCCAGGGACTCTCGATCGCGCGCGCGCTCGTCGAGTCGGATCTGCGGGGCACGCTCTCGTTCGAATACGACGACGGCGTGCGCGCCGTCATACGCTTCCCCCTGTGAGCGCACCGCTGCGGATCCTGATCTGCGAGGACGAGACCCTGATCCGTCTCGATCTGCGTGCGCTCGTCGAGGCCGCCGGCTTCGTCGTCGCAGGCGAGGCGCGCGACGGGGCCGAGGCTGTCGCGCAGGCCGCGGCGACCGAGCCCGACCTGATCCTGATGGACGTCAAGATGCCGGAGCTCGACGGGATCGGCGCGGCGCGACAGATCCTCGCCGAGCGCCCCGTGCCGATCGTGATGGTGACGGCGTTCAGCGACCAGGAGCTCGTGCGCAGCGCCGCCGAGGCCGGGGCCTTCGGCTATCTCGTGAAGCCGTTCCGTGGCGACGATCTGCTGCCGGCGATCGAGACCGCGCGCGCGCGCCACGACGAGCTCGAGGAGCTCCGGCGCCGCGGTGACTCGCTCGCGACGGCGCTCGAGACGCGCAAGGTGATCGATCGTGCGAAGGGGCTCCTGATGACGCACCACGGCATTCCCGAGCAGGAGGCCTACGCCCGCCTGCGCACCGCCTCGCAGAACACCGGCAAGCCGATCCGGCAGCTCGCCGAGGCGCTGATCGCGACGCTCGACGAGGGCACGCGCTGATGCGACACTGGACGCTCCTCGCAGTCGGCATCGCGCTCACGGCCGCCGCCTTCGTCGTCGAGCATGCGATCGGGGCAACCGCGGGCACCATCGCGGCGAGCGTGCCCCTGCTGCTCGTCGCGCCGATCGTCGCGCGCGGCACGGACGCGCTGCAGGGGCGGTTCTCGCCGAGCGTCGTCGGAATCCTGCAGTCGGCGTTCGGCAACGTCGCTGAGCTCGCGATCACGATCCTCGCGCTGAGAGCGAACCTGCCCGATGTCGTCAAGTACGCGATCGTCGGCTCGCTGCTCGGAAACGCCGTGCTGCTCGGCGGCATCTGCGGGGTGCTGCCGTGCATCCGCTCGGGTCTGCGGCTGCAATCGCTGCGCTTCGACCGGCGCCTGTTCGCCGGCATCACCACGCTCAGCGTGATCGCGTTCATGCCGATCGCGCTGCTCTCGACCCCGACCGCAGAGCTCAAGACCGTCGACCGTGAGCACATCGAGCTCGTCGTCGGCATCGGCTTCCTCGTGCTCGGAGGGCTCTTCATCCTCTCCGAGCTGCGCAAGCCGCACATGCCGAGCGCGGCGCACGCCTCGGACCCGACCCAGCTGCCCCTGCCCGTCGGGGTCACCTACCTCGCCGTCGGCGGAATCATGGCGGCGCTCACGTCGGAGATCTTCGTCGCCGGCTTCACCAGCACGGTCGCGGACATCGGCATGCCGCTCGCATTCGCCTCGCTCGTGATCGTCCCGCTCGTCGGCAACGTGGCCGAGAACTTCGTCGCGCTCCGCTATGCCTGGCGCGGCGATGGCGACGCCGCGATGAGCGTGATCATGCACTCCGTCGTGCAGATCGCGCTGCTGATGACCGGCCTGCTCGTCGTGATCAGCCAGTTCCTCGGCGCCACGCCGCTGACGATGGAGATTGACCCGCTGCTCGCGATCGCGCTCGGCCTCTCGCTGATCGTTCTCTGGATGGTCGTCAGCGACGGCGAGATCGAGCCGATCGAGGGCGCCGGACTGATCACCGTCTACGTGATCCTCGGCACGCTGATCTGGATCGAGAACCCGTTCGTCGGGTGACGAGCCTGTAGAGCTTCTTAGCCCGCGGGAGCAGGCTCGTCCTCGCGGTCCGGCTCCGGCTCGCCGACGAGCACGCCGTTCTCGAGGAACACGCCCATCGCCCGGAACTTCGCCCGCCGCGCAGCCCGCCGCGGGACGCCCCGCTCCGACTCGATCGAGAGGAGCGCCTCGGAGATCTCGTCGCCGAGCAGCTTCGCCGCGCGCTCGTGGTCCTTGTGCGCGCCGCCCGATGGCTCCGTGACGATCGTGTCGACGACGCCGAGGTCCTTGCAGAACCGCGCCGTCGGCTTGAACGCGACGGCCGCCTTTCGCGCCTGGGCCGCGTCCTTCCAGAGGATCGCTGCGCAGCCCTCGGGCGAGATCACCGAGTAGATCGAGTGCTCGCACATCAGCACGCGGTCTGCCACGGCGATCGCGAGCGCGCCGCCCGAGCCCCCCTCGCCGATCACGCAGGCGACGCTCGGCACCTGCAATCGCGCCATCGTCAGCATCGAGCGCGCGATCGCGCCGGCCTGGCCGCGCTGCTCGGCGTCGACTCCCGGGAACGCTCCCGGCGTGTCGATCATGGTCACGACGGGGAAGCCGAGCCGGTTTGCGAGCTCGAACGTGCGCATCGCCTTCTCGTAGCCCTGCGGTCGCGCCATGCCGAAGTTGCGGTGCTGGCGCTCCTTCAAGTCGCGGCCCTTCTGATGGCCGACGATGGCGATCGAGCGGCCGCGGAAGCTGCCGATGCCCGCGATGATGGCGGGGTCGTCGTAGCCGGTGCGGTCGCCGTGCAGCTCGATCCAGTCGTCGACCAGGAGCCGCACGTAGTCGAGCGTGTAGGGCCGCTTCTCGTGGCGCGCGAGCTGGACGGCATCCCAGATGTCCGACTCGGTCGCGCGCTCGGCGAGGCGGCGACGCAGCCCGCGCAGCGGGTTGAGAATCTGGATCTCGCGGCTCACGGGTGCGGGCCGCCATTCTGCTCGGCTGGTCCGTGCTCGCGGCCACGCAGGAGGCGGAAGAGCCGTCCGAGCGCGCTCGGACGAGGCGCCTCGCGCATGCTCGACGGCACGACCGGCGTGAGCGTGCCCCCCGCGCAGAGCCGCAGCAGCCGCCCGACGGTGCCACGCAGCTCAGCCCGCGGGACGACCAGGTCGATCAGGCCGTGCTCGAAGCTCGACTCGGCGAGACCGAAGTCGGGCGGCAGGGTCGCGCCCGTGGTCTGCTGCACGACGCGCGGCCCGGCGAACGACATCAGCGCGCCCGGCTCGGCGATCAGCACGTCGCCGAGCGCCGCGAACGACGCGATCACGCCGCCGGTCGTGGGATTCGCGAGCACGGAGAGGTAGGGCACGCGAGCCTCGTGCAGGCTGTCGACGGCGACCGTCGTCTTGGCCATCTGCATCAGCGCGAGGATGTTCTCCTGCATGCGCGCCCCGCCGGAGGCGGCGACCGAGACGAGCGGCACCGAGCGAGCGACCGCGTCGTCGCAGGCGCGCGTGAAGAGCTCCCCCACGACGGAGCCCATCGAGCCGCCCATGAAGGCGAAGTCCATCGTCACGAGCGAGCAGGGCAGACCCTCGATGCGCGCACCGCCGGCGACCATCGCGTCGCTGAGGTCGGTCTTCAGCTCGGCCTCGGCGAGGCGGTCGACGTACGGCCGCAGGTCGGCGAAGCCGAGCGGGTCGGCCGAGCGGAGGTCGTCGACGAGCTCGCGGAAGCTGCCCTCGTCGGCCAGTTGCTCGATGCGCTCGCGAGCGCCGACGGGGAAGTGGTAGCCGCAGACGCGGCAGACGCGGAGCGCCGCATGCAGCTCGTCGTCGCGGTAGTGCGATGCGCACGACGGGCACGTGTTCGGGTGCCGTCGACCCCCGCTCGCAGGTGCAGGAGCGCCGCTCGTGGCCGATGGGGGTGCGCCCGCTCCGTTGTCGGACGTGCGCGCCACCTCGACGTGGATATCCACTTCCTCACTCACCGGACGAGACGTGAGCGTAGCCCACATCCGTCGGCCGATCTACCATCGCGTCCGATGAGGCGCATCGCGAGCTTCGCCGACGCCGGGATCCACTTCGACCCCGAGGCGCCCCTCGCCCCTGCGGCGCAGCTCACGGCGCGCTTGAAGCTGGCGATCGACGCGGGCCGCGTGCCCGACGGAGCGATGCTCCCGTCGATCCGGATCGGCTCGGTCGAGCTGGGCGTGCACCTGAACACGCTGCGGAAGGTCTACGCGATGCTCGAGCGCGCAGGCTACGCCGAGACGCGACACGGCTCGGGCACGATCGTGCACGCCCGAGGAGAGAGCGCGGGCGTGCTGGCGCTCGCCGGAGAGACCGTGCGGCGGGCCCGCGCGGCCGGAGTCGACCCCGCGGCGCTGGCCGTCGCGCTGCTCGCCGGGGTCGGCGACGAGGGCGCTCCCGCTCTGGCACCGAGGCGCGCGACGCCTGCTCCGGCACGGCAGGCCCCAGCCCCGCCGCTGCCGCCCCGCGCGCTCGATCGCGGCGCCACCGTCGGCCTCGTCACCGGCGACTCCCGCCTCGTGCTGCGCGCCGAGGCGCAGTGCGACGCGGCCGGCGCGCGCCTGCTCGTCGCCGACCCGGGCGACCGGCTCGCGCTCAGCAACCTCGCGTGGGCGTGTCCGCTGATCCTGCTCGGGCCGGATGCGGCCGCGGATGCCGCGACGCTGCGCGCCCTGCGGGGCGCGCGTGCCGTCGAGCCCCTCTAGCCGCGCCAGCGCTGGAGCACGATCGAGCCGTTGTGCCCGCCGAAGCCGAAGCCGTTCGAGAGCGCGATCTCGATCTGCGCGGAGCGCGGCTCGTTCGGGACGTAGTCGAGGTCGCACTCCGGGTCCCGCTCGAACTGGTTGATCGTCGGCGGGATCACGCCGTCGCGCATGGCGAGCGCGCAGAATGCGAGCTCCGTCGATCCCGCGGCCCCCAGCATGTGGCCGGTCATCGACTTCGTCGACGAGACCGGGAGCGTGGCGGCACGCTCGCCGAAGACCTTCTTGATCACGCGCGTCTCGGCGACGTCGCCGACCGGCGTCGACGTCCCGTGGGCGTTGACGTAGTCGACCGCGTCTGCGTCGATGCCCGCGTCGTCGAGCGCGATCTTCATCGCCCGGCCCGGCTGCACCCCGGTCGGGTCGGGCTCGGTGAAGTGGTGGGCATCGGCGGTGACGCCACAGCCGAGCACCTCGGCGTAGATCCGGGCGCCGCGTGCGCGGGCGTGCTCGAGCTCCTCGAGCACGAGCACGGACGAGCCCTCGCCGATCACGAAGCCGTCGCGTCCCAGGTCGAACGGCCGGCTCGCCGTCAGCGGATCGTCGTTCCGCTGGGAGATCGCGCGCATCGCGTAGAAGCCGCCGACCCCGAGAGCGGTGATCGGCGCCTCGCTGCCGCCCACGACCATCATGTCGACCTTGGAGTCGCGGATGTAGGCGGTCGAGTCGGCGATCGCCATCGAGGACGCGGCGCAGGCCGTCACGACCGCGCTCGAGGGGCCCTTCAGCCCGTACTCCATCGAGACGAGCGCCGAGCCGATGTTCGGGATCAGCATCGTGATCCAGAGCGGGCTCATGCGGTCGATGCCCTTCGCGAACAGGTGCTCGTGCGCGATGCTGAGCGTCTCGAGCCCTCCGATCCCCGTCGCGATGAAGGTGCCGATGCGCTCGCCGTCGAGGCCGAAGGCGGGCTGGTCCAGATCGAGCCCGGCGTCGGCCACGGCCTCGCGGGCGGCGACCAGCGCGAACTGCGCGTAGCGGTCGGTCCGGCGCGCGAGCTTGCGGTCCATGCCCACCGTCGGGTCGAACTCCTTGACCTCGTTCGCGAACGTGACGGGCGCGTCGCGCAGGGGGAAGAGCGTGATCGGCCCGCCGCCGCTCTGCCCCTCGCGCACGCCCTGCCACGTCGTCTCGCGCGTCGTCCCGAGCGGCGTGACCATGCCGATCCCGGTGAGCACCACTCGCCGTCTGTCGTCGTGGCTGCCAGCCATCGTCACATCCCCAATCCGCCGTCGACCGCGATCACGCAGCCGGTGATGAACGCCGATGCATCCGATGCCAGGAAGCGGACGCAGCGCGCGATGTCCTCGGGCTCGCCGAGCCGCCCGAGCGCCGTCGAGGCGCGCAGGCGATCCCGCTGCTCCTCGGGAAGCACGTCGGTCAGCTCGGTCGTGATGAAGCCGGGCGCGATCGCATTCACGCGCACGTTGCGCGAGCCGATCTCGCGGGCCAGTGACTTCGTGAATCCGATCAGCCCCGCCTTCGAGGCCGCGTAGTTCGTCTGGCCCGCGTTTCCCTGCACGCCGACGATCGAGCTCATCGTGATGATCGATCCTGCGCGCCGCCGGATCATCTTGCGGCTCGCGGCCTGACAGACCGCGAACGTGCCTCGCAGGTTCGTGTCGAGCACGAGGTCGTAATCCTCCGGGGTGATCCGCGCGATCAGGTTGTCACGCGTCACGCCGGCGTTGCAGACGAGCACGTGGATCTCGCCGACCTCGGCCTCGCAGGCCTCGACGAGCGCCTTCGCCTGGTCGAAGTCGGAGACGTCGGCCTGCAGGGCAACCGCGCGGCCGCCACGTGCCGTGATCTCCGCGCAGACGGCGGCGGCACCGGCGGCGTCCGAGCGGAAGTTGACGCCGATCGCAGCGCCGGCCTCGGCGAGCTCGAGCGCGCAGGCCCGCCCGATCCCACGCGAGGCGCCGGTGATCAGGGCGGTCCGACCGGCGAGCTCAGGCATCGAGCAGCTCCCTCAGCCGTGGGATGTCGTCGGGCGCCTGCACCGAGAGCGTCGCGAGCGAGCGGTCGATGCGCCGGATCAGACCCGAGAGCACGCTTCCCGAGCCGACCTCGACGAACGTCTCGACGCCCTCGTCCCGCAGCGCATGCACGCTCTGCGTGAAGCGCACCGGCGCTCCCAGCTGATCGATCAGCAGCTGCGCGATCGTCTGCTCGTCCTCGTCCCGCACGGTCGTCGTCGAGAAGAAGCGCGACGAGGGGTGCCGGAAGGCGACGGTCTCGAGCACCGGTCGCAGGTCATCGCCCGCCGAGGCCGAGAGCGGGCTGTGGAAGCCGCCTGCGACCTTCAGCTTGATCGCGCGTCGCGCGCCGGCCGCCTCGGCCGCCGCGATCAGCGAGTCGACGCCGTGGACGGTCCCGCTGACGACGATCTGCCCGGGCGAGTTGTAGTTCGCCGGCCAGACCCCGTCGATCCCCGCGCAGAGCTCGACGACGACGGCGTCGTCGAGCCCGAGGATCGCCGCCATCGCGCCCGGCCGGCGGCGAGCGGCCGCGGCCGTCGCCTCGCCACGGGCACGCACGAGGCGGATCGCGTCGACGTCGTCGGCCAGACCGGCGCCCGCCAGCGCGGCGTACTCGCCGACCGAGTGCCCGACGTGGACATCGGCCGTGATGCCGGCCTCGCGCAGCGCGGCGACGCACGCGAGCGACGTCGTCACGAGGGCGGGCTGCGTGATCTCGGTCTCCGTCAGCCGCTCGATCGGGCCTTCCGCGCAGATCGCGCTGAGCGAGAAGCCGAGCGCCGCGTCGGCCGCATCGAAGACCGCCCGCGCCGCAGGAACCGCCGTCGCCATCGCCTGTCCCATCCCGACCTCCTGCGATCCCTGGCCGGGATAGCAGAACGCGATCATGCGGGCACCGCGTCGACGAAACCGAACATCAACGTGCCCTCGAGCACCGTCTGATCCCCCACGGAGACGCGCCCTGCGCCGCGTCCGATCGTCTCGCGCAGGCGATCGACGGTCAGCTCGAGGTCGAGCACGTCGCCCGGCTCGACGAGCCGGCGGAAGCGCACGCCATCGATCCCGGCGAAGACCGCGAGGCGGCTCGCGTAGTCGGGGTGGGAGAGCACGCCGACGGCGCCGGCCTGCGCCAGCGCCTCGACCATCAGCACGCCGGGCATGATCGGGCGGCCCGGGAAGTGGCCGCGCAAGAACCACTCGTCGCCGCGGACGGTTGCGCGCGCACGCACGCGCACGCCCGGCTCGAGCTCGAGCACCTCGTCGATCAGCAGGAACGGGTCGCGGTGCGGGATGATCGTCTCGATCACGTCGCGCCCGAAGGGTGGTGCGGGATGCGGCACGGCAACTATCGTAGCGGCGTGGCGCCGGGCGAACCGCGAACCCTCGAGCTCGCGAGCTGCGGCTCGACCCAGGACGAGCTGCGCGTGCTCGCCGCGGCGGGCGCGGCGGATTGGTCCTGGGTGCAGGCCGGGCTGCAGACCGCCGGGCGGGGCCGCCGCGGGCGCCGTTGGATCGCGCCCGCAGGCTCGGCCCTGATGATCTCGGTCCTGCTGCGGTCGCGCAGGCCCGTTGCCGAGCTGCCCGGGCTCAGCCTGGTCGGGGGTCTGGCGGTCTGCGCCGCGACCGAGCGGTTCGGAGCGGCGACCCTGCTGCGCTGGCCGAACGACGTCGTCTGCGGCGATCGCAAGCTGGCGGGCATCCTCCCCGAGCTCACAGACGACGGCGCGGTGCTGCTCGGCTGCGGGATCAACGCGGGCATGACGAAGGGGGAGCTGCCGCCGACCGATCGCCTGGCTGCGACATCGCTGCACGTGGAAACGGGCCTCGACCCGGACCTCGCAGCCCTGCGGGATGCGCTGCTCGACGAGCTGCGCGTCCGCCTGGGGGTCTTCGATCGCTCGGGGCTCGCCGGGCTCGCAGACGAGCTCGCCGCACGAGACGCGCTGCGCGGCCGCTCGATCACGCTGCGGCTGGCAGACGGCGCATCGTCGAGCGGGATCGCGACGGGCATCGCGCCCGACGGCGCGCTGCTGGTCGACGACCGCCCGCACCACGCCGGCGAGGTCGAGCGCGTCGGCTAGGTAGCCCCTCCGTCGATCCGTCGGGACTTCGCCTACGCTTTCGATTCGTGCACGAGCCGCTCCTCGACGTGTTCATCACCGGCACGGACGCCGGCGTCGGCAAGTCCTTCCTCTGCTCGCTGCTGGCGTCCCGGGCGATCGCCTGCGGCAAGCGGCCCGGCATGCTCAAGACTTTCCAGACCGGCGTCGACGACGACGCCCGCTGGGTCGCCCAGCAGGTGCCGGGAACGGCCGTTGCGACCGCCTACGCGTTCGCCGCGCCGATCACGCCGGCCGCGGCGGCGGCGCTCGAGCACCAGCCACCCCCCGAGATCGAGCACGTGATCGACGTCTACCGCGAGCTCCGGAGCCACACCGACGGCGTTCTCGTCGAGGGCTCGGACGGACTGCTCACGCCGATCAACGAGCACGAGACGATCGCGAACGTGGCGCAGGCGCTGCGCCTGCCGCTCGTGATCGTCTGCCGTCCCTCGTTCGGCACGGTCAACCACACCGCGCTCACGCTCGCGGCTGCCCGCTCACACGACCTCGAGGTCGCAGGCATCGTGATCAACGGCGCGAGTCCCAAGCCCGACGTCGACGAGCGTGCGAACCGGGTCGCGCTCGCCCGCATGGCCCCGTTGCTCGAGGTCGTCGAGGACGACACCCTGCGCTCGCTCTCGGCCTGAGGCAGCTGAGAAGCTCTTCTTTAGGCCAAGAACCGCGAGGTCGTCACGTTGCCGGAGGCGTCGGTCGCCTCGACGGTGACCGTCCTGGGCGTGCCGGCCGGCCGGCGGAGCACGAAGCGCCGGACGCCCGCAGCCTCCTGCACGCGCGGGACGATCACGCGCGCACCGCGCCGGATCCGGATCGTCGCCGGCTCACCGAGTCGCAGCGTGAGGCGCCGCAGCCTGATCGCGAGCAGCGAGACGCGCGGTGAGACCGTGTCGATCTCGAGCGGGCGACGCAGCTCGTGCGTGCCGAGCGGAGCGCTCACGCGCAGGACGAGGACCTGCGGACCCTGAGGCAGCCGGGGCCTCCCGGCGGGCCGGAGCGCGAGCTCCTGGTCGCCCACGGCCCGCTGAGACGCCTGCAGCCGGAACGTCGGGTGCCGGCCGAGCAGAAGGATCGTCGCCTCGCCCTCGACGAGCTGGCGCCAGCGGACGCGCAGCGTGGTGCGTCCGCCCACCCGCGGGGTGACGTCCAGGCCGGCGATCGCGCGCAGGATCGTCAGCGGCGTCGTCGAGTCGACCGTGGACCCCGCGGCGGAGACGGCTCGCAGGCGTGCCTTGTAGCGGCCGTCGGGGAGCCCCCCGCCGCCCCAGTCGAGCGCGAGCGGCCCGGCCGGCAGCGCGGTCGGCTGCTGCACCTCGGCCTGCACGACCCCGCTCGCATCCTCGACCGTCAGCGAGATGGTCGCAGCCTCGGCGAGCGTCGCCGTGAAGCGCGTCGTGTCGGCCACGCCGTCGCCGTCCGGCGAGATCAGCGCCGGGCTCGCCAGCACGCCTGCCGCCGCAGCTGCGGACGCGCCTGCGAGGCTCCCGCTCGCGGGGCGCGCCTGCTCGCCACCGGCCGCCGAGGCCTCGATCTGCCAGCTCGCGGCGGCCGGCGCCGGGACGCTCCAGTCGATCGCCGACCCGCTTCCCGAAGCCGTCGCGAGCGGCGCGCCGGCCGAATCGAGCAGCGTCGCCTTCCAGGCGGTCGCGGCGAGCAACCGTGCGATCACGCGGACGGTCCCGGTCGGCAGCCGCTCGGCCTTGGGCGCGACGATCCGAGGGGCGGGCGCGTCGGCGACGCTGCGCGCGAACGCGTCCAGGTCGGCCGCGACGAGATCGCCAGGGCACGACGTCGCGTCGAGATCGCGGTGGCCGCTGATCGTGCGGAGGTCGACGGACTCACCCGCCCGGTACTGCGAGTTGCCTCCCGAGGTCAGCGTGACCCGGCCGAGCGGATCGATGTGCGCCAGATCGAGGCGCCACGTGAGCAGCTGCACAAGCGAGGCCCGCTGGGCAGCGGTGACGCCCTCGAGCGAGCCGTTGCCGATCAGCGCGATCCCCGCGGAGCCCGTGTTGAACCCGCGCGCGTGCGCACCGACGACGGGCAGATCGATGCCACCGGCGCGGCCCTCGAAGATCTGCCCGTAGCGGTCGATCAGGAACGCATAGCCGATGTCGTTCCAGCCGTTGTGAAGCACGTGGTACTCGTAGATCGAGCGCACGATCCCCGCGCTCTGCTCCGGCGAGTAGTCGTTCGCGGTCGCCGTGTGATGGATCACGGCGAGCCGCAAGCCGCTCGCGACGAGCGCGTCGCGGCGCCGCATGGCCTCGTCGGCACCCCAGGCCGCACGCGCGATGATCGGAGGCGCGCCTGCCTCGGCGAGCGTCCGCAGCGGCCGGCCCCGGCCGGCGCCGCTGCGCACGAAGCGCAGACGCACGGCCTGCGGCCTCCCGCGAAAGCGAACCTGCACGAGCTGCGAGCGGCCGACCCAGACGGGCTCCGACGCGCCCGGCTCGTCGCGCGTGAGCGGCGCCCAGCGGGTCCAGCCACGCGAGCTGCGCGCGCGCAGCTCCGCCCGGATCGAGCCGGAGCCGGACCAGGTCGCGCCGACGAGGTCGAAGGCGATCGGCGCGCGCTGCGCGCCGGCGCCGAGCCAGGGCGCGCTCGCGACGAGCGGAGGGGGAGCGGAGACGAGCACGATCAGCTCGGCTGCGGCTCTGCCGTCTCCTCCTCCTCGTCCTCGACCTCGCCCGCCGACTCGACGAGCGCGACGGCCGAGACGCGGTCGCCCTCGCGCAGGCGCTGCACGATCACGCCCTGCGTCGCCCGGCCCATCTGCGAGATGCCGTCGGCCGGCGTGCGCTGCACGATCCCCGACTCGGTGATCAGCATCAGCTCCTGGCCGGGATGGACGACGAGCGCGCCGGTGATCGCCCCGCGCGCCTCGACGAGGCGGATCGTCAGGACGCCCATCGTTCCGCGGCCCTTGCGCGGGTACTCGCTGACCTTCGTGCGCTTGCCATAGCCGTTCTCGGTGACGACGAGCAGATCGCTCTCGTCGTCGGCGACGTCGAGCGCGATCACCTGATCCTTGCCGCGCAGCTTCATGCCGATCACGCCGCCGGTGGCGCGGCCCATGGCGCGCGCCTCCTTCTCGTTGAAGCGGACCGTCTGGCCGCCGCGGCTCGTGATCAACACGTCGTCGTCACCCTGCGTGAGGCGGACGCCGACGAGCTCGTCGCCCTCGCGGATGTTGATCGCGATGATGCCGTCGGCCTTGCGCGGCGTGTCGTACTCGCGGAACAGCGTCTTCTTGACGATGCCCTTGCGCGTTGCCTGGATCAGATACTTCCCCTCGGAGAAGTCGCGCGTCGGGATCATCGTGCGCACGTGCTCGCCCTCGCGCAGCGGCAGCAGGTTGATCACGGCGCGCCCGCGGCCCTGCCGGGTCGCCTCGGGCAGCTCGTGCACCTTCAGCCGGTAGACCTTGCCGACGCTCGTAAAGAACAGCACGTAGTCGTGGGTCGAGGCGACCGTGAGGTGCTCGATCCAGTCCTCTTCGTCCTTCGTGTCGGCGCCGATCACGCCGACCCCTCCGCGACGCTGCATGCGGTACGTCGACGCGGCGACTCGCTTGATGTAGCCCGAGTGCGTGATCGAGATGACCATGTCCTCTTCGCGGATCAGCTGCTCGAGGTCGAGGTCGCCCTCGGCCGGCACGATCTCGGTGCGCCGCTCGTCGGCGTATTTCGCGCGCACCTCGAGGAGCTCGGTCTTGACGACCTCGTAGACGCGCGCCTCGTCCGAGAGGATCGAGCGCAGCTGTGCGATCAGCGCCACGAGCTCGGCGTGCTCCTCGCGGATCTCGTCCTGTGAGAGCGAGGTGAGCGCACGCAGGCGCAGATCGAGGATCGCCTGGGCCTGCTCCTCGGTCAGCGTGAACGTGCTCATCAGCTCGGAGCGCGCGTCGTCCACGTCGTTGCTGCCGCGGATGATCGCGATCACGCGGTCGATGTTGTCGAGCGCGATCAGGTAGCCCTCGAGGATGTGCGCACGTCGCTCGGCGCGATCGAGCCGGAACTTCGTGCGCCGAGTGATCACCTCGCGCTGGTGGTCGACGTAGTAGCGCAGCATCGCCTTCAGCCCGAGCGTCTTCGGCTGGCCGTCGACGAGGCAGACCATGTTCGCGCCGAAGGTCGTCTGCAGCGGGGTGTGCTTGTAGAGCTGGTTGAGCACGACCTTCGCCATCTCGCCGCGCTTCAGCTCGATCGCGAGGCGCATGCCGTTGCGGTCCGACTGGTCGATGATGTCGCGGATGCCGGTGATCACCTTGTCCTGCACGAGCTGGACGATCTTGACGATCACCCCGTCGTCGCCGCCCTTCTTCACCATGTAGGGCAGCTGCGTGATGATGATCGCGTCGTGGCCGCCCTTCTGCGGCTCGATATGCGCGACGGCACGCACGCGGATGCGTCCGCGGCCCGAGTCGTAGGCGTCGCGGATGCCCTGCATGCCCATCACGACCGCGCCGGTCGGGAAGTCGGGGCCCTTGACGTGCTGCATCAGGCCGTCGGTCGTGATCGCCGGATCGTCGATCAGCGCGACCGCGGCGTCGATGATCTCGCCCAGGTTGTGCGGCGGGATGTTCGTCGCCATGCCGACCGCGATGCCGGACGAGCCGTTCACGAGCAGGTTCGGGAAGCGTGCCGGCAGCACGGTCGGCAGCTGCTTGCGCTCGTCGTAGTTCGGCTCGAAGTCGACGACGTTCTCGTCGAGATCGCGCAGCATCTCCGTCGCGATGTGCGAGAGGCGCGCCTCGGTGTACCGCATCGCCGCGGCCTGGTAGCCGTCGACGTTGCCGAAGTTGCCCTGGCCGTCGACCAGCGGATAGCGCGAGCTGAACTTCTGCGCGAGGCGCACGAGCGTGTCGTAGATCGACTGGTCGCCGTGGGGGTGGTAGTCGCCCATGCACTCGCCGACGACCTTCGCGCACTTCACGTAGGGGCGGTTCGGCTGCAGCCCGAGCTGGTGCATCGTGAAGAGCACGCGCCGGTGCACGGGCTTGAGGCCGTCGCGCACGTCGGGGAGCGCGCGCCCGACGATCACGCTCATCGCATAGTCGAGATACGACGAGCGCATCTCCTCGGTCAGCTCGCGCGGCTCGATGTTGCCGTCGCCCAGTTCCACGGTGCTCATTCAGTCTCTCCGGTCAGACGTCGAGGAACTTGACGTCGCGGGCGTGCTGCTCGATGAACTCGCGCCGTGGCTCGACCTGATCGCCCATCAGCTTGACGAACATCTCGTCGGCCGCCTGCGCGTCCTCGAGCATCACGCGCTGCAGGTTGCGCTTGGCGGGGTCCATCGTCGTCTCGCGCAGCTGGTCGGGGTTCATCTCGCCGAGCCCTTTGAAGCGCTGCAGCGCCAGGCCGTCCTTGGCGATCTCGAGGATCCCCTCGCGCAGGCCCTCGAACGTGTGCGCGGTGCGCTCGCGCTTGCCGAGGCGGATCGTGTACGGCGGGTGGCCCGCGATCTCGCGCAGCTTGAGGTGCGCCTTGCGCAGCCCCTCGTATGCCCGCGAGCCGAACATCGCCTCCGGCACCGGGATCGTGGTGACGGTGCCTGTGTGCTTCTCGGTGACCTTCAGCA
>JANLRV010000136.1:0-2693 GCA_031361905.1 Actinomycetes bacterium | reverse complement strand
ATGTACGCGGAAACGACAAGGGTCTCCAGCGAAGCTGCCAACTCGTGCTCCAATCACGAGGGAACAGGACTGGAGACCCTTTCGTCACCCCACCACCACGCCCTGCCCGCGACCGGCAAACCCACATCAAGCCTCTAGATGAGTGATTCCGGTTCGTTGGGAGTTCTGGGCGCTGGATCGTTGCGTCAGCTGTCAAGCGAAGCTTGACAGCGGTGTGAGCTGATCTGCGATCAACGCAGATCTGCGAAGAAGGTTTCCGGGCGCAGGCGCTGCAAAGACGCAACGACAAGCCCGGAAACCCCGGAATGACGCTCGCCGCGAGACGGCCCGCACTCGCCGCAACGCCCCTCGAACAGCGAACCGGGGGCCGACTCGCGGCGAGCAGAACGCCAGAACCAGCCGAGACACACCCCAGAACCCCCAACGGAACGCAATCACTCATCTAGCCTTGCCCCCGATGCCATCGTTCACCGATCTCGTCGGCGTGGAACGGGCAATCGTGCAAGCCCCGATCGGTGGCTGCGCGGGGCCGGCGCTGATCGCCGAGGTATCGGCAGCGGGTGGTCTCGGCATCTTGCCCTGCACGTGGTCTGCTCCCGAAGCGATTCTCGAGGACGTCAGAGCCATCCGCGCCCGGACCGACCTCCCGTTCGCGGCGAATCTCGTGCTCGCATTCGACGTCGCTGGACAGCTCGCCGCCCTGCTCGCCGCCGACGTCCCGCTGATCACCTTCTCGTGGGGCCGTCCCGGCCGGAGACGGGTCGAGCGCTGCCACGAGGCGGGCGCGCGCGTCGCGCTCCAGGTCGGCAGCGCGGAAGCCGTCGCCGGCGCGCTCGACGACGGCGTCGACCTGCTGATCGCACAGGGAGTCGAGGCCGGCGGCCACGTGCAGTCGACGACGCCGCTCGAGGCGCTGCTGATCGCGGTCCTCGATCGCTCCGCCGGGGCCGTTCCCGTGATCGCCGCCGGCGGGCTCGCGACGGCGGCGGACGTTCGCGGCGCCCGCGCGCTCGGGGCGCAAGCCGCGATGCTCGGAACGCGCTTCGTCGCCACGCTCGAGAGCGAGGCGCATCAGAGCTACAAGGAGGCGCTGGTCTCGGCGAGCGCGGCCGATTCACGCACCACGCTGTGCTTCGACGGCGACTGGCCGTTCGCCGCGCACCGCGTGCTTCGCAACGCGACGCTCGATGCGTGGGAGGCGACCGGGTGCCCGCAGCCGGGCGCTCGCCCGGGAGAGGGCGCGGTCGTGCTCGAGCGCGTCGGCGGGAACGTCGAGCGCTACTCCAGCGACCCGCCGCGCGTCGGCGATCGAGGGTCCATCCTCGAGGCGAGCCTCTACGCCGGCACGAGCGTGCAAGGCATCGACGACATCCCTCCCGCAGGCGAGCTCGTCCACCGGCTCGACGCGGCGCCGAGCCGCAGGTCAGCCGCTGACGACCTCTAGCGCGTCCAGCGCATCCGGATTCACCTGGAACGACCGGCCGCATCCGCAGCCCGCCTCGACCTGCGGGTTCGTGAACTCGAAGCCCCGGCCGCCGAGCCCGCCGTCGTAGTCGAGCGTCGAGCCCGCGATCAGCGGGGCCGAGTAGGGATCGATCGCGACCGTCACTCCGGGGAGCTCGATCAGCTCGTCGTCGTCGCGCCGCTCGTCGAACTCGAGCTGGTACTGGAAGCCCGAGCACCCGCCGCCCTGCACGCCGACGCGCAGCACGGCCTTCTCGTCATGTCCCTCGGCCGCGCGCAGCGCGACGGCCTTCAGTCGTGCCCGCTCGGTGATGGTGATGATCACTCAGACTCCTTCGTCCATACGAAAGTGTAGAACGAGCGGGACGAAAAGACTGTTCCCGGCCTGGTCTTGCCGCCGGGTGAGCCGTCGCGCACCCTTGCATCATGACCTCGGCGACCCCGTTTCCACCGGCCGGGACGGCGATCCAGAACGCGCTCGCAACCGTTCAGCGCACGAATGAGGGCGAGGGGTTCCTCGCCTGGCGCGCGCTTCTCGGCTGGGAGCTGCCCGCAATCGCACGGCTCGGCGAGCTGCTCGGAGGCGAGTCGGAGACGCTCGCGGGCCTGCTCGAGGAGGGCGTTCTGCCCCTCGTCTCGCGCAGCTCGCACACGCTGACGCTGCGCATCGACGGCGTCGAGCTGCAGCTTCGCCGTGATGCCGACCAGCTCTCGCTGGCGCACGAGCACCTCGTCGGCCGTCCCCGCACCGTCGCTCGCCTGCTCACGCGGGCGCTCGACGAGGCCGCGCGCCGGCGCCGCGAGCACCGCCCGTTCAGCCCCGCTCGATAACCGCAGAGCGTTCGCGGCTGATATCGTCGCCGTCCCGTGAACGGCACACCTAGACACGCCGATGTCGAGCTCGTCGGCGTCTCCAAGCAGTTCGGCACGTTCACCGCGGTCGACCACGTCGACCTGTCGGTCGAGCCGGGCGAGGTTCTGACGAATCCCTACCCTGCCATTAACTAGCAAAATGGGTCGCAGGCGCTAATTGATGGCATAAGCCAGGGAACTTGTCCAAAAATAACTTGCTTCATACAATGAACCTGTCCCTCTATCACGTTAAAAGAGTGAACAGGTCCTTGGGGCTGGGGTGATCCGATCTGGTTTTTAGGAGTTTTGGAGATCGGAGTCGCGATCCGCAATCCGTGGATGCGCGATCGGTCCGCTGCGTGTCCCGGAGTTGACCC
>JANLRV010000127.1:0-34597 GCA_031361905.1 Actinomycetes bacterium | reverse complement strand
CGCGGTGGTGGGGACCGGAGGGGTTCACCACCACCACGCGGGCGTTCGAGTTCCGCGTCGGCGGGGAGTGGGACTTCGTGATGCACGGACCGGACGGGACGGACTACCAGGAGTGGATCGCCTGGACCGAGATCGCGCCGCCGGAGCGGATCGCGCTGCTGCACGGTGAGTCCCGCGGCGACCCGAACGCCTTCGAGTCGGTCTTGACGTTCGCGCCCGACGGCGCGGCGACCCGGATCGAGATGCGCACGGTGTTCCCCACCAAGGATCTGCGCGACGAGGCGGTCGAGAAGTATCACGCGATCGAGGGTGGCCAGCAGACCCTGAGCAACCTGGCTGCCTACATCACCGAGATCGTTCGGAAGCGAGGTGAGGACTGATGGCCGGGAAGGTGTTCTTCAGCGTGACGATGTCACTGGACGAGTTCATCGCGCCGGAGGAGCGCATCGAAGACCCGGATCTGCAGCGCTGGATGGCGCAGTGGATGGAACTGCAGCAGTGGATATTTCCGCAGCGGTTCTTCCGGGAGAACCTGAAGCTCGGCGAGGGCGGCGAGGAAGGGCGCGAAAACGACATCGTGCGGGAGACGTTCGAGCGCACCGGCGCGAGCGTGATGGGCAAGCGCATGTTCGACCTCGGCGAGCAGGCGTGGCCGGAGGAGGCGCCGTTCCAGACGCCGGTCTTCGTCGTGACGCACGAGAAGCGTGACCCCTGGGAGCGGCCGAGCGGGACCACCTTCCATTTCGTCAACGACGGCCTCGAGCCGGCGCTCGACCAGGCCCGCGAGGCCGCCGGCGACCGGGACGTCCGCATCGCGGGCGGCGGCGCAACGATCCTGGAGTACGTGAACGCCGGCCTGATCGACGAGTTCACGATCGCGCTCTCACCCGTGCTGTTCGGCTCCGGAATCCGCCTGTTCGAGGGGGTGGACGCGGGCCGCGTGGCCCTGGAGCCGGTCCGCGCGGAGCCGACGCAGCGGGTTGCCCACCTGACCTACGCAGTCCGGCAGCGGTAACTGTCTCGACCTCAGCGTTCCCCCGCCGAGGTCAGCAGCGCCACGGCCACCGCGGCGACGACCGCGCCGCAGATGGACGTCGCGTGCAGACCACGCTCGAAGAACACCGAATTGCGCAGCGCCTCGTCGTAGCCGGGCGCGGCATTCAAGAACGGCAAGCTCATCGAACGACCCGACAAATTAGAGTGTGCTGATCAGCAAGTCGCGTGACACACCGATCCACAGGTCTTGAGCGATCGAGCGCTCTGAACCCCGTCACGCGATCGCGAGGACCCCGTCGACGAGCTTGCCCTGCAGCTTGACCGCGCCGAGGACGAGCGGCTGCAGGCTCTTGGGCGGAGTGACCCCGACGACCTGCTTGAGGAGCTGGTAGCTGAGCGTGCCTTCGGTCTGGAAGTAGTGCTCGTAGTCCTTCGGCGACTTCGGCGCCGGCACCGCGTTGATCTTCGCGACACCGGCCTTGCAGATTCCGTTCACCTTCGCCCGATACGCAGCCGGGCTGGCCGCGAAGGCCGTGGCGCTGGTCGCCAGCAGCGCGCACGCAGCTGCGAGCGACAGGAGTGCCTTCTTCATCTTGTGCCGGCTTTCAGGTCAGGGAGTCGAATTCAGCGGAAGGACGCAGCATAGGAAACGGGATGGTCGGCTCTTGAAATTCGCGCGCGAGATCGCGGAGCACCAGCATGATGTCAAGGCCGGTTGAATCTTGACCCTCCGCGTTGGCCGGGCTGGTCGGAGCGGAGCCCGTAGGGCGGAGCGGAGAGCGGCCCGCTCGCGGCGCTCAAGCGTGTGCGACCTCCACGCGCCTGCCAGTCCGCGCCGACTCGTACGCGGCCTCGATCGCCGCGACGACCGCGCGACCGTCCACTCCCGAGACGGGCGGATCCCGGTCTGCGACGACCGCGTCGACGAAGCCCTGCACGGACGCGATCACGGAGCTGTCCCAGGTGTCGGTGATCTCGCTCTCGTGCCAGGCGCCGTCGCGGTGCACGCGCAGCTGCGGGCCGCGCGCGAAGCCTTCGAAGAAGGCCTCGCAACCGACGATCTGGACGAGGGCCTGCGAGCCGGCGATCTCGATCTGGTCGTCGAAGACGCCGGCCGGTCCATGGTAGCAGCCGTCGATCACGCTGACCGCGCCCGATTCGTGTTCGAGCGTGACGATGAACGCTTCCTCGTTCCCAGGATCGCGCATCACGGCGCTGACCGCGAGGATCTCACCCGCCAGGTGACGCAGCGTGTAGATCCGGTGGACGCCGGCATCGATCAGGAGGCCGCCACCGGCCAGCGCCGGGTCGGAGCGCCAGGCGCCGTACGTCCCGCCGATCACGAGGCGCGCGCGGAGCTGGTGCACCGTGCCGAGCTCACCGGCAACGATCATCCGCCGCGCTTCTGCGTGCGGGCGGAAGAACACCTGGTTGTGGGAGACGCCGACCCGCCTCCCCGTGGCCCGCGCGATGGCGAGCACGCGGTCGGCTTGCGCAGCCGTCATCGTGATCGGCTTTTCGAGCAGCACATCCTTGCCCGCTTCGAGGCAGCGGATCGCGACCGGCTCGTGCAGGTGGTGCGGCAGGCAGATCGAGACCGCTGCGACCTCGGCGTCGGCGAGGAGCTCGTCCAGATCGCGTGTCGTCGAGACCGCGTTGTGGGCGTCCCGGGCGAGCAGCTCCGAGTCGAGGTCGCAGAGCACCCTCAGCTGCGACCCGGAGTGGGAGGCGAGCGCGCGCAGGTGCACCTGCCCGACCTCTCCCAGCCCGACGAGTGCCGTCCCGATCACACGACCTCCAGCAGCGCTGAAACCTGCTGGCGCGCGAGCGCCGCGGCGGCTGCCGGGTCAGAGCGAAGCACGTGCTCGTAGTACCGGTATGACTCGAACTCCACGGACATCGCACCCTCGTATCCGATCTCGTCGAGCGCGGCGAAGAATCCGGGCCACGGCACATGCCCCTCGCCAAGCAGGCAGAAGTGGAAGTCGACGCCGTCCATGCCCGGACGCCCGAATGCATCCTTGAGGTGCACGTGAGCGATCCGCCCGGCCCATTCCCGGACGAGGCCCGGAATGTCGTCCCCGGTCATCACGAAGTGAGACGGGTCCATCACGATCTCGACGGGGGCGCGAGCGAGGATGGCCCGCGCCGTCGCGGCATCGTGCGCGAGCGTGCCCCAGCACGGCTCCAAGGCGACGCGAACCGAAAGCTGCTGTGCCCGCTCGACGATCCGCTCGAGCGCGAACAGCGCATCGTCGACCGCGCTCTGGTCCGTGCGCGGGTCCGCGCCCTCCCAGAGGTTCGGCCCGGTCAGCAGGTTGACGATCGCAATGCCGGCCGCGTGCGCCTGCTCGAGGTGACGGAACGTCGTCGCGATCGCCTGCTTGCCGCCCGTCACGAGATCCTGTTGCGAGGCGAAGGCGAGCGACGGACCGCACAGCGTGTCGGCATGGGCCGGCGTCCATTCGACGCCATCGAAGCCAGCCGCGAGCAGCGACTCGACCACGCGCTCCGCAGGCCACGTCTCGAAGTCGAGTGCCGCGATGAACCCGAGCGGACGGGTCAGCGGAAGGCCTTCTCGACGTGCTCGAGCGCGTCGGCGAAGCGATCCGCCATCTCGTGGACCTCCGCCTCCGTCGAGTTCACGGCCGGCTTGAACTTCATCACGTTGCCGAACGCCCCGAAGACGGGACCCGACTTGCCGATCAGGAGCCCCCGTTCCAGCGCCACCGAGAAGAGCGCCGCCGCCTCGTCGTTGGCCGGCTCCTTGGTCGTGCGATCGCGGACGAGCTCGACGCCGATCATCAATCCCGGTCCACGCACCTCGGCGATCAGTCGCGATCGCTCCTGAAGCTCGCGCAGGCGCTCGCTGAGAATGCCGCCGACGTGCGCCGCATTGGCGCACAGGTCGTCTCGCTCCATCACGCCGAGCATCGCCAGCGAGGCGGCGCAGGCGAGCGTGTTGCCCTGCTGGGTGTAGCCGTACTCCCACGGCAGCAGCTCTCCGTACGCGGGCGTTGCGACGGCCGCGGTCAGCGGCAGCCCGGCACCGAGCGCCTTGCCGAGCACGATGATGTCCGGCTCGATCCCATAGTGCGCCGAGCCCGTCCACGATCCGCAGCGGCAGAGCCCCGTCTGGATCTCATCGACGATCAGCGGCACCTCGTGGTCCCTGCAGATCTCCTGCACGCGAGGCAGCCACCCGTCGGGCGCCGGCACCATCCCGCCGTTCGCCTGAACCGCCTCCACGATCACGCCGGCCGGCCCGTGCGTGTGTCCGCGCTCGAGCTGGTAGTCGATCAGCTCGGCACACGCGAGGTCGCAGGTCTCTCGCTTGAGCTTCAGCGGACAGCGATAGCAGTTGTAGTTGGGCGTGCGAATCTGTCGCGTGAGGTACCGGTCGAGCCCGCGGTTCGCGTTCTCGAGCATCTCGGGGTAGCTGTAGGAGAGGCCGATCGTGCCGAAGCTCCGTCCGTGAAACGCCTGGTCGAGACAGACGAAGTCGCTCCCGCCGGTGCCGCGCATCGCGAGGTGCATTGCGCCCTCGACGGCATCGGCTCCCGAGGTCGCAAAGGCGACGCGCGAGATCTCGCCCGGCGTGATCTCGGCGAGCTTCTCGGCGAGCGCCGAGCGCGGCTCGGAATCGAACACGGGGGTGACGAACTCGATCTGGTCGAGCTGCGCGCGGATCGCGTCGTGAACGTCGGCGTTCCGGTATCCCAGGTTCAGCACCCACTCCGAGGAGGTGGCGTCGAGGTAGCTCTTGCCGTTGGTGTCGATGAACCGCACGCCCTGCGCCTCGGCGACCGCGAGGTCCTCGTGGCCCATGTTCTTGATCACGCCACGGACGACCGGCGAGAGCTCGCCTCCGTCACCACCCTTGATCTCGTCCGTCACGCACCCTCCGATCGAAGCCCCTGCGACCGTAGCGACGAGGCGAAGGCCGGTCAACCCGCCGGGCTACGAGCGCAGGGTGTTCCAAGGGGACTCGGCCGAGACGTCGACGAGCTCGTAGCTTTCGTCTCCGACCGACGGGGCGAGGATGACCTCGAGGAGCGCCATCTCGGTGCCGTCGTTGTACGAGGCGTGCACCACGTCGCGGTCGATGTAGACCGAGTCACCGACGTGCAGCGTCGTCGACTCCCCCTCGATGTACTGGACGACGCTGCCGGCCTTGATCACGATCAGCTCATCCTGGTGCGGGTGCCTGTGGAACTCGTGTCCCGTTCCGGGCGCGAGGCTGACATCGATCACGACGAACGATGTGCAGCCGGTGTTCTTCGCAGCGCACCTCCAGCCGACGTCGCCCCACGGGAACGGATCGACCTGGATCTCGGCCTGCTTGACGAATCTGCTCATGATCCTCCATCGACGGAAACGGCCTCGCGATCGCCCCGGGGCCCTGTCATCGCGATCTCGGGGGGGAGCCGCCAGCGCGACGAGTGCCGGACGACCGCAGTGTCACCGGGCGACCCTACCAGCCGCCCCCAGACGAGCGTGGTCGCGGGACCTCATCCAGTATCATGGATTGCGTGTCTATGATGAAGGAATCCCCGCCGAGCCTCCATCAGCGGATCGCCGGTCGCGTGCGAGAGGCGCGGGCGAGCAGCGGCCTCTCGCTGGAGTCGCTGGCGCGAACGAGCGGCGTCAGCCGCTCGATGATCTCGCTGATCGAACGCGGCGAGAGCAGCCCGACTGCGGTGGTGCTCGAGAAGCTGGCATCCGGTCTCGGCGTCACGCTCGCCTCGCTGTTCGACGCGCCTGAGACGGTGGCGACAGCCACGCCCGTGTCGCGGCGCGAGGACCAGACGCAGTGGAGGGATCCTGGCTCGGGCTACCTGCGTCGCAACGTCTCGCCCGGCGGAGCGCCGCATCCGCTGCGGATCGTCGAGGTGCAGTTTCCCGCCGGCGCCCGCGTGGCCTTCGAGAGCGGAGCGCGCGATCTGCCGACGCACCAGCAGGTGTGGCTGCTCGAGGGCACGATCAACGTGACCTCGGGGACGGTCCAGCACCAGCTGCGCGCAGGCGACTGCCTCGCGATGCAGCTTGACCAGCCGACGATGTTCCACAACCCGTCGAGCACGCCCGCGCGGTACGCCGTGGTGATCGCAAACGGGTCCCAGGCGCGCCGATAATGCCCCCATCGCCGACCATCCGCCGTCTGGAGGTGCTCGAGCGCACGCACGTCGAGTCGCTGGCTGATGTCCTCGTCGACTGCGTCGAGGGCGGCGCCGGGGTCGGGTTTATGCACCCGCTCGCGCACGAGCGGGCACAGGCGTTCTGGAGGCGCGTCGCCGACAACGTCGCGAGGGGCGAGCGAGCGCTGCTGGTGGCAGAAGACGCGCACGGCATCTGCGGCACCGTGCAGCTCGTGTTCGCCCCGTTCGAGAACCAGCCGCACCGGGCAGATCTCGCGAAGATGCTCGTGCACCGCCGCGCACGTCGCCAGGGTCTCGGCGAGGCGCTGATCCGGGCAGCCGAGGCGATGGCCCATTCCTGCGGAAAGTCGTTGCTCGTGCTCGACGCGAGCACAGGCGGCGATGCCGAGCGGCTGTATCAGCGCCTCGGGTGGCAACGCGTCGGGGTCGTGCCCGGCTATGCGCTGATGCCCGATGGCGCCCTCTCGGGCACCACGTTCTTCTATCGCGTACTCGCGCCGTGACCCGCGCGCGCAGTGCGGACGGCTGGCACTCGCGGCGCCGCTGACCGGTCGACACGTGCCGGTCGGCGACCAGTACCGGACCCGCGCGCGCAGTACCGCACGCTGCCGGCATGCGCTCGCGTCTCCTCGCCACGGCGGTGCTGGCCGTGCCGCTGGTGGTCACAGGTTGTGGCGAGCAGAGCGCGGGTCATCCTGCGGTCACGCCTCCTCCGGCGCGATCCCATGCGACGCTCGCGTTGCAGCGACTCGAAACCGGAAATCCGCCGGTCACGCTGGTCGTCACGGTCGGCCTGGATGGTGACTCCGAAGCAGTGCTCGACGCTGCCGGCCACTCGACGGTTGACGCGTTCCAGGTCGCCTGGTCGCCCGTTGGCGCGCGACTCGCGGCCGCCGAATCCGTCCGCGCACAGGCCGGCAGCGAGCTCGCGACGACCTCGACGGACATCTGGATAGCTGACGCTGACGGCTCGAACGCGCGACGGCTCACCAGCGACGGGGATGCGTCAGACCCGGCCTGGACGCCCGACGGAAGCGAGATTCTGTTCACGCGCACGACCTATGCCCGCCGAGCGAGTGGCCCGACTGTCGTGACCGGAGCGATCTGGGCCGCTCCTCTCGGCGGCGAGACGGTGAGACGGCTGACGATCCCGCCGACCGGCTCACGGGACACCACCGGGGCGGTGGCACCGGATGGCTCTGTCGCGTTCACACGCTGCGGAGCGGCGACGGTGGCGCGGGGAGGCCTCGTCGACAACGCGTGCGCCGTCTTCACGATCCGCGCAGATGGGACCGAGCTGACAAGGCTCGCCGATCGAGCGAGCGATCCATCCTGGTCACCCGACGGGTCGTCGATCGTGTTCGAGAGCGATCGCGACGAGACCGCCAAGCGCCAGGCCGGCGAGGATGAGGTGGCGTGGGCGCGCGAGCTCTATCGGATGCGAGCAGACGGGAGCGACCAGACACGCCTGACCCACACGAGCGAGATCTCGGAGACGGACCCGCACGTCTCGCCGGGCGGCGCGGTCATGGCCTATACGAGCACGGCGCTCCTCAGCTACGCCTCCAGCGTCGTCATCGCCAACGTAGACGGCTCGTGCGCTCGCACGATTGCACCGTTGTCCGCGAGCTCCGGTGCGTGGTATCGCGCGCTTGCCTGGCGACCGGGGTCCGCGCCCGACGATCACCGCCTCTCCTGCTGAGGGCGGCCTGCACCGACTCGCTCGCTCGCGGCGCCGGAGTCGAGCACGCGCTCGCTTGAACCGGAAGCGGCCGGAGCTATGCTCTGGCCGCCCTTGCCCCCGTCAGAGAGAGCGCAGCCCATGGAGATCCGACCGATCAACGCAGCCGACGCGCCCGCCGCTGCAGCCTCCTACTCGCAGGCCGTCGAGGTCACGGGCGCAACGCGCACGCTCTACATCAGCGGCCAGGTCGGGATCGACGCCGCCGGCGAGACGCCCACCGACGCCTTCGAGCAGAATCGCCTCGTCTGGTCGAATCTCGTCGCGCAGCTGCGAGCCGCGGGGATGACGCTCGACAACCTGGTGCGCTACACGACGATCCTCACGGACATTGCCGACCTGCCGGCGGCGCGCAGCGTGCGGGCCGAGTTCCTCGGCGACCGGCGCCCCGGCAGCACGCTGATCGTCGCAGGGCTCGCCGGGGCCGTCTGGAAGGTCGAGATCGAGGGGATCGCGGCCGCCTGATCTCGGCCCGGCGGCGCGTATCACCCGGCAGAGGCTCGCGCTCGTCGCCCGCGCGGTCGATCTCTGATCAATGCAGCGGCGCCGCATCACGGGCATCGAGGGACTGCGCGGCATCGCCGCCGGTGGCGTGCTGCTGTGTCATTTCGCGCAGTACTCGCCGCACTCGACGCTGACGACGGTGCTCGGCCTGCCGCTGCGCGCCGGCGTCGAGCTGTTCTTCGGTCTCTCGGCGTTCCTCCTCTTCCAGCCGTTCGCGGCCGCGATCGTGAACGGCAGCTCGCTGCCGCACACGGGGCGCTACCTGGTCCGGCGCGCGCGCCGCATCGCGCCGGCGTACATCGCCTGGGTGCTGCTCGTGAGCCTCGTGCTCGGAGCCGCGGCCGCTCCGCCGGTGCACGACGCGCCGTTCGGCTTCCAGCACGACGCCGGAGTGATCGGAAGCGACCTCCTGCTCGTCCAGAACCTCCGGCCGTCGACGTTCGGCAGCGGCATCGGGCCGGCCTGGTCGCTCGCGATCGAGGCCGCGTTCTACCTGCTCCTGCCCCTGCTCGCCGGCGGCGCGATGCTGCTCGGGCGCCGCTTGCGCACGCGCCGCGCGCGGATCGGGGCAGCGCTCGCCGGCCCGGCGCTGCTCGCGCTCGTCGGCGTCGGCGCGAAGATCGTCCTGCCGCTCGCGATCGCAGGCTCGGCGCGGCATGCCGCGCTGCCCGGCAGCTACCAGATCCTCGATCGGAGCTTGCTCGGCTGCGCCGATCTGTTCGCGCCGGGGATGCTGCTGGCGGTCGCCGTGGTGGCCCGCAAGGAGGGCGTCGTCGTAGCTCCACGCGTCCGCAGCACCCTGATCCGCCTGCTCCTGATAGTCGGCATCCCGCTCCTGTTGGTGGGATCGTTCCTGCTTCCGGATCCGCTCTTCGAGCCGCTGATCGCCCTCGCCGCCTGCGGCGTGATCGCGCTCGTCGTGTTGCAGGATGGGAGCGGCCCGGGCGCGCTCGCGCGGCTCTTGGAGCGTCGCGCACCACGCCTCGCGGGCGAGATCTCCTACAGCGTGTTTTTGATCAACCTGCCGCTCGTCGTCTTGCTCGACCGCTCGGGCCTGTACGGATCCGGGGCGGCGCGCATCCCGCTGAACCTCGGCCTGACGATCGTCGCCTGCGGCTCGCTCGCGTGGCTCAGCTACCGCCTGATCGAGCGCCCGTTCATGCAGCCGCGGAGGTGGAGTAGCATCGGCGTGCGCGCAGGGCGCATCCGGTCCGCGGGGAGGGCCAAGCCCACCTGATCTGAGAACGTGCTCGTCCGGTGAACCTCCTTTCGCCTGACCTGCGGGCGCCAGGCATTCCCGAGAGGAGGCACCACGTGCCGACCCATCGTCTCCCCAGCGATTTCAGCCTCGAGCACCTGAAGGGCCAGGCGCGAGCGCTGCAGCAGCGCGTGCGCGCCGGCGACGAGGCCGCACTCGCGGTCGTGCGCGAGCATCATCCGAGATTGACGCGACTCGTCGCCGGAGACGTCGCGAGCGTGGGGCTCAAGCTCGCGGACGCGCAGCTCGCGATCGCGCGGATGTACGGCCACCCGAGCTGGCCGCGCCTGCGCGCCTACGTCGAGGTCGTGGGCCGCTACTCCAGCTCTCCCCATCAGGCACCGGCCGGCTCCGAGACCCCCGAGGGGCGAGCCGACGACTTCCTGCGGCTCGCCTGTCTCACCTACGGCGGCGACGATCCCGCGCGCAGGGAGCGCGCGCGAGCCCTGCTCGCCGAGCACCCCGAGATCGCTCGCGCGAGCATCCACACGATCGCGGCCGTCGGCGAGATCGAGGCCGCACGCACGCTGCTCGCGCGCGACCCCGAGCAGGCTCGCCTGCCTGGCGGGCCGCACCGCTGGGAGCCGATCCTCTACCTCGCCTACGCCCGGATCGACGACGCGCCACCGGACCGCTCGACACTGGCGGTCGCGCGACTGCTGCTCGAGCACGGCTCGGACCCGAACGCGGGGTTCCTCTGGGAAGGCGCATCTCCGCCCTTCACGGCCCTCACCGGCCTGTTCGGAGGCGGCGAGGGTGGCGCGACGCAGCCACCGCACCAGCACGCCCTCGAGCTCGCGCGCCTGCTGCTCGAGGCCGGCGCCGATCCGAACGATGAGCAGACCCTCTACAACCGTCACTTCGAGCCGGAGGATGACCACCTCGAGCTGCTCTTCGCCTCGGGCCTGGGAACGGGCGACGGCGGACCGTGGTACCGCCGTCTCGCGCCCGGACACGCGACGCCCCGGCAGATGCTCGAGGACCAGCTTCGCTTCGCCGCGGGCAACGACCGGCCGGAGCGCGTGGCACTCCTGCTCGCGCACGGCGTCGCAGCCGACGGCCGAGGCAGCGAGCATCCGATCCACCGAGGCCGCAGCGCGCTCGAGGTCGCGATCGCAAGCGGCAGCTCACGCGTCGCCGAGCTGCTCGTCGAGGCCGGGGCCACACGGCCGCGCCTCGACGACGTCGACGATCTGATCGCGGCGGCCGTCGCCGGGCGCCGCGAACGGTCCGAGGAGCTGATCGCCGCGGACGCGACCCTGCTCGAGCGCGCGATCGCACGCGCCCCCGGCAGCGTGATCACCGCGGCCGAGTTCGGGCGCGTCGAGGCGGTGCGGCTGCTCGTCCGCCTCGGCTTCCCGGTCAACGCGATCGATCGGCGGTCGCCGCTCCACGAGGCGGCCTGGCGGGGCGACCTCCCGCTGATCGAGACGCTGCTCGAGCTCGGCGCCGATGCGCGCGCCCGGGATCTCCAGTTCGGCTCGACTCCCGCCGGCTGGGCGGAGCACGGCGGCCACGCGGAGATCGCGGCCTTCCTGGCACGGCGGGAGCGTGAATAGCCCGGGGTCAGGCCCCGGGCTATTCACGCTCCGCGCCACCGGGCTATCGTGACCCGCATGAGCTGGGAGCGATGGACCGCGGTCGACGACTACATCGGCGATCGGCTGCTGGCACCCGACCCGGCGCTCGCTGGCGCGCTCGCCGCGAACACGGCCGCCGGGCTGCCCGCGATCGACGTCTCGCCACCACAGGGGAAGCTGCTGACGCTGCTCGCGCAGCTACAGGGCGCGCGCTCGATCCTCGAGATCGGCACGCTCGGCGGCTACAGCACGATCTGCCTGGCACGCGCGCTGCCGGCGGACGGCCGCCTCGTCACGCTCGAGATCGACCCACACCACGCAGCCGTCGCCCGCGCCAACCTCGAGCAGGCGGGCCTGTCGCAGCTCGTCGAGCTCCGCGTCGGACCCGCGCTGACAACCCTGCCCGGGCTCGCCGAGGCAGGCGCCGGGCCGTTCGACCTCGTCTTCATCGACGCCGACAAGCAGTCGAGCGCGGAGTACGTGACCTGGGCCCTGCAGCTGACGCGGGTCGGCAGCCTGATCGTCGTCGACAACGTGATCCGCGCCGGCGCCGTGGCGGATCCGGCGAGCGACGACTCACGCGTGCGCGGGTCGCGGCGACTGTTCGACCTGCTCGCCGGCGAGCCACGGCTCAGCTCGACGGCGCTGCAGACGGTCGGCGGCAAGGGCCACGACGGGCTCACGCTCTCGCTCGTGATCGCGTGACCGGCGTGACACGATGACGCGATGACGCGCATCAACCTCGACTCCTCCGAGTACACGAGAGACGCCGACGACCCCGAAGGCTTTCGCTCGGGGATGCTGCGCATGGGCCCGACGCTCGGCGCGATCCGCACGGGCGCGAGCGCGTACGACCTCCCGCCCGGCCAGGCGATCTGCCCGTATCACTACGAGTACGGCGAGGAGGAGTGGCTCGTCGTCCTCAGCGGCCGCCCGACCCTGCGCCACCCGGGCGGCAGCGATCAGCTGGACACGCTCGACATCGTGCACTTCCCCGAAGGCCCCGAGGGCGCGCACCTCGTACGCAACGAGACCGCTGAACCGGTGCGCGTGCTGATGTTCTCGACGCGCAACGTGCCCTCGGTCGCGATCTATCCCGACAGCGGCAAGGTCGGAATCTGGACGGGGAACGAGGCAGACGACGTGATGGCCCGCCGTCCGGCGAACGTCGACTACTGGGACGGCGAAGCGACCTAGCGCAGGTCGCGCGCGATCCCGGCGTAGGATCGCCTCGACGGTACCGACGGCGCACGCCGATCGGCGAGGACGAGCGAGGGGATGGAGAAGATGCCCGCATGGGTGCTGCCGGTCGCCGGCTACGTGGGGCTGCTCGGTGCAGCGGGGATCACCTCGAAGCTCGCGCTCGAGACGATCGACTGGCGCCAGCTGATCCTCTGGGTGCCGCTCTGCTATCTCGTCGTCGGCAGCTACCTCGTGCTCGTCGACGGCGTCTCGCTGCCGCTCGGCCGCGGAGGCATGTGGGCGGCGGTCACGGGCGTCTGCGCGGCCGGGTCGCTGATCCTGCTGTTCGTCTCGCTCTCACGGGGCGAGGCGGGGGTCGTCGTTCCCGTCAGCTCGGCCTATCCGGTCGTCACGCTCGCCGGCGGCGCGCTCTTCCTCTCCGAGAGCGTCACGCTCAGCCGCGTGATCGGCGTCGTGCTCGTGATCGGCGGCGTCGTCGTGCTCAGTCGCTGACGACGGCCGGAGCCTGCGCGAGCTCCTTTGCGGCGCTCTGCCGCCGGTGGCGGCGCACGCGCAGGGCGACGATCGCGATGCCCAGGACGAGCCCGCAGACGGCGCCTCCGAGCTGCGCGCTGACGAACCACGGCGCGTGGTCCTCGAGCAGCCTGATCTGGCGCGAGGGCACCCCGCTGCCGTGCCTCCCGGCCCGCACGGCGAGCGTCAGGAGCAGGGGCAGCGCGGAGCCCACCGCGAGCAGCAGGAAGACGATCCGGCCGGTTCCGGGCATCGCCCGCATCACCGCGAGGCGCAGGAATCCGATCACGAGAAGGGCCGGTACGAGGCCGAGCGCGAAGCCCCAGCGCAAGCCGCGGCCGTGCCCGTTGTGCACGCGATCCGAGACCCAGGTCACCCACCACTCGGAGAGCAGATAGCGGACGATCAGGTAGGCGGCGACGAGGCAGAAGACCGTGATCGCGCCGAGCTTGAGCCAGCGGATCAGGCGCTCGCCGAGCGGCCGGTCCGGCTCGCTCGCGGGCTGCGTCGTCGCGAGCGGCTGCGGCTCGCTCGCGGGAAGGGGACCGGCGTCGCTCATCGCCGCCATCGTCGCACACGACCGGCCGTCTGGCACACTCAGGCACTGCTCATGGGCCACGTCGACGTCGCGCACCTCTCGCATTTCCTGCCGGACGGCCGGTGCCTGCTGTTCGACGTGAGCTTCCGCGTGGGCAACGGCGCGAAGGTCGTGCTGCTGGGCGCGAACGGCGCGGGCAAGACCACGCTGCTGCGGCTGGTGGCCGGCGATCTCGATCCGAGCGAGGGGACGATCACGAGCAGCGGCGGCCTCGGCGTGATGCGCCAGTTCATCGGCTCGGTGCGCGACGAGACGACCGTGCGCGCGCTGCTCGCCTCGCTCTCTCCGCCGGCCATCGCCGACGCGGCGGCGTCGCTCGCCGAGCGCGAGGCCGCAGCCGCCGTCGAGCCATCGGACGCGACGGCGCAGCTCGCCTACGCCGAGGCGATCGCCACGTGGGGCGACGTCGGCGGCTGGGACGCCGAGACGCTCTGGGAGACGTGCTGCCGCGAGGCGCTCGGCCTCTCGCTCGCAACAGCCGGCGAGCGGCCCGTCAGCACGCTCTCGGGCGGCGAGCAGAAGCGGCTCGCACTCGAGGCACTGCTGCGCGGCGACGACGAGGTGCTGCTGCTGGACGAGCCCGACAACTACCTCGACGTGCCGGGCAAGCGCTGGCTCGAGCAGGCGCTGCGCGAGACGCCGAAGACGGTGCTCTTCGTCTCGCACGATCGCGAGCTGATCGCGCAGACCGCGCAGCGCGTCGTCACCGTCGAGGCGCGCACCACCTGGACGCACGGCGGCGGCTTCGCGGGCTATACCCAGGCGCGCCTCGACCGCATCGCGCGCCTCGAGGAGCTGCGGCGGCGCTGGGACGAGGCGCGAGCGCACCTCGTCAAGCTCGTTCACACGCTGCGCGTGCAGGCGACGATCTCGGAGGCGATGGCGAGCCGCTACCGCGCCGCGCAGACACGCCTCGCGCGGTTCGAGGAGGCGGGTCCGCCGCCCGAGACGCCTCGCGAGCAGCGGCTCTCGATGCGCCTGCGGGGCGGACGCACAGGCCTGCGCGCGATCACCTGCGAGGGTCTCGAGCTGTCTGACCTGACCCAGCCGTTCGATCTCGAGGTGTTCTTCGGCGAGCGGATCGCGGTGCTCGGCGGGAACGGCTCTGGCAAGTCGCACTTCCTGCGGCTGCTGGGCGGCGAGCCGGTCGCGCACGCCGGGTGCTGGAAGCTCGGCGCACGCGTCGTCCCGGGCCACTTCGCGCAGAATCATCAGCGCCCCGACCTCAGCGAGACGAGCCCGCTCGACCTGCTGATGGCCGCGGGCATGGATCGTAGCCAGGCGATGGGATCGCTCGCCCGCTACGGGCTCTCCGGTCAGGCACAGCAGCGCTTCGAGACGCTCTCGGGCGGCCAGCAGGCGCGCCTCCAGATCCTCGTGCTCGAGACCGGAGGGGCCACGCTGCTGCTGCTCGACGAGCCGACCGACAACCTCGACCTCGAGAGCGCCGAGGCGCTCGAGCAGGCGCTCGACGCCTTCGAGGGCACCGTCGTGGCCGTCACCCACGATCGCTGGTTCGCCCGCACGTTCGATCGCTACGTCGTCTTCAGCTCGCAGAGCAAGGTCTACGAGTCGCCCGAGGCCGTCTGGGACGAGCGCCGGCCGGTGCGGACGGGGGTGCGATGAGCGACGAGGAGCGCTGGGGCCCCGACACGCGGGCGGTGCGCGGCGGTCTCCGGCGATCGGAGTTCGGCGAGACCTCCGAGGCGCTCTTCCTCACGTCCGGCTACGTCTACGGGAGCGCCGCCGAGGCAGAGGACGCGTTCTCGGGCGAGCTCGACCGGTTCGTCTACTCGCGCTTCGGGAACCCCACCGTCGCGACGTTCGAGGAGCGCCTTCGGCTGCTCGAGGGCGCGCCCGCCTGCTCGGCCACGGCGAGCGGCATGTCGGCGGTCTTCACCGCGCTCGCGGCGCTCGTCACGACCGGCGATCGGATCGTCGCCGCGCGCAGCCTGTTCGGCTCGTGCTTCGTCGTGCTCTCCGAGATCCTGCCGCGCTTCGGCGTGCAGACCGACTTCGTCGACGGCGGCGACCTGTCGCAGTGGCAGGAGGCGCTCTCGACGCCCGCGAAGGTCGTCTTCTTCGAGTCGCCGTCGAATCCGATGCAGGAGCTTGTCGACATCCGGGCGGTCTGCGAGCTGGCCCACGCGGCCGGCGCGCAGGTCGTCGTCGACAACGTGCTGGCGACGCCGGTGCTGCAGCGGCCTCTCGAGCTCGGTGCGGACATCGTCGTCTACTCGGCGACGAAGCACATGGACGGCCAGGGGCGCACGCTCGGCGGCGCGATCCTCGGCCCGAGCCACGTGCTGACGGGCCCGGTGCAGATGCTGATGCGGCACACGGGCCCGTCGATCAGCCCGTTCAACGCGTGGGTGCTGACGAAGGGGCTCGAGACGATGGCGATGCGCGTGCGCCACTCGTGCGCCTCCGCGCTGCGCATCGCGGAGTGGCTCGAGCGGCAGCCGACCGTGCAGCGCGTGCACTACCCGTTCCTGGCGTCGCACCCGCAAGCCGGGCTCGCGCGCCGCCAGATGCTCGCGGGCGGCACCGTCGTGGCCTTCGAGCTGGCGCCGGATCCGGCCGGACAACCCGCCAAGGAGGCGGCCTTCGCCGTGCTCGACGCGCTGCGACTGATCGACATCTCGAACAACCTCGGCGATGCGAAGTCGCTCGTCACGCATCCGGCCACGACGACGCACCGCAGCATCGGTCCAGAGGGCCGCGCGCGCGTCGGCATCAGCGACAGCCTGGTGCGCCTCTCGGTCGGGCTCGAGGACGTCGACGACCTGCTCGCCGATCTCACGCAGGCGCTGCCCGGAACCAGCCAGTAGCTACCACGGCGGGGGCGGCAGGAGCCTGCTGCGGAACGTCAGCACGCCCTCCGTGAGCCCGCCCGCGAGCTCACGCACCGCGTCGGCGTGGCGTCGGGCGCTCGCCGGCGCGAGCGGCCCCGCGGGCAGCTCGACGACGAATGCCGTGCCGCCGAGGCGGTGGTTCGTCCAGCTCGTGATGCTGCCCGGCAGCCGATGCAACCGCCGCAGCGGAAGCCCGACCAGCCTGGCGTAGCGCAGCTCGACGGCCCGGCTGCCACCCGACTCGTCGACGAGCGTGAGGTGCTGGTGGTACCAGATCGAGATCTCGGGCCGGAGCCGCAGGAGCAGCCGGTGGACGACCTGGCTCTCAGGCTCCGAGAGCGGTCGCGGACCGGAGGGCGTGCCAGACAGGATTCGCCTCCAGGCGTACGGGAACTGCCGGTTCAGGTCGACGCCCCGCGCGTTCGTGCGCTGGTCGTGCGCGACGCCGTCGGGGTTCGCCACGGGCACGAGCCAGAGATCGACGTTCGGCGGGACGGGCAGGCGCCGCAGACGACGGACGATCGCGATGCCGGCTCGCTCGTTGCCATGCACGCAGCCGACGATCAGAACGGGGTGTCCGCTCGGATCGCCTAGGCGATAGGCGACGATCGGCCGGTGCTCGACCGACTGTCCGAGCACGATGCGCCGCGCCGCTGCCGCGGACGGCGACGCGAGCGCGCCGAGGACCACCAGGCCGATCGCCGCCCGGAGCGCGCTCACGTCGCCCTCGCCGGGCGCACGAGCCGGCCGGCCGGCCGGCGTCCGTCTGCGAGCACGCGCTCGCCGCGCACGAGCACGCCGGCGACGCGGCCCCCGAACGTGCGGCCGACGTAGGGGCTCTGGCGGTGGCGCGAGCGCAGGCCGGCGCGCTCGACAGGCGATCGGCCCAGCTGGACGAGCGCGAGGTCGGCGTCGCGGCCGAGCTCGATGCGGCCCTTGCCCGAGAGACGGAAGCGGTCCGCGACAGCAGCGGAGACGAGCTGCGAGACCTGCTTCGGCGCAAGCTCGCCGAGCAGCGAGCAGAGCAGCTGCTGGCCGCCGTCGATGCCGCCCCAGACGTCGAAGAAGTCCGCGCGATCCTTCAGCTCCGGCGGAGCGGGGGAGTGGTCGCTCGCGACGAGCGCGATCCGTCCCGCACGGAGCTCGCCCCAGAGCGCGTCCCGCTCGGCCGTGCTGCGGAGCGGCGGCGCGCACTTCGCGATCGCGCCGAGCCGCTCGACGTCCTCGTCGCAGAGCAGCAGGTAGTGCGGGCAGGTCTCGCAGGTCACATCGAGACCCGACTCCCTGGCCTCCGCGCAGAGCCGCACGCCACGGGCGCTCGAGACGTGCACGACGTGCAGGGCGCAGCCTGCCTCCCGGGCGAGCGAGAGCGCGGTCGCGATCGCCCGGCACTCCGCCTCGAGCGGGCGCGAGTCGAGGAACGCGCGCACGTCGGTGCGGCCCGCAGCGCGCGCACGAGCCGTCAGCTCGGCGACCAGCGCCCCGTCCTCTGCGTGCACGGCCACGGGGAGCCCGAGCCGGGCGGCGCGGGCCATCGCCCGCGCCAGCGTCTCGTCGTCGGCCATCGCGAAGTCGTCGATCCCGCTCGGGCACATGAACGCCTTGAAGCCGACGACGCCGCGGTCAGCCAGCTCGTCGAGGCGATCGACGTCGCCGGGCACGATCCCGCCCCAGAGCGCGAAGTCGATCGCCGCGCGCCCGCGCGCCGCCGCGACCTTCGCGTCGAACGCGGCTCCGTCGACCGTCGGCGGGCTGCTGTTGAGCGGCATGTCGAGCAGGCAGGTCGTGCCGCCCGCCGCCAGCGCCAGCGTCCCGCTCTCGAACCCCTCCCAGCCCGCTCGTCCGGGATCGTTGAGGTGGACGTGCGCGTCGATCGCCCCCGGCAGCACGAGGCTGCCGCGGGCGTCGATGCGCGCCCGGCCACCGCCGATCTCGGCTGCGAGCTCTGCGATCGAGCCGTCCGTCACGCCGATGTCGCCGAGCTGCGTGCCCGCGATCACGAGATCGTGCGTCATAGAGCCGGTTTCAAAAGTCTCGTTCGTGTCTGGGGTTGCTGGAGCGAGCGGGGGCGCCGCAGGTCACTTGCTGGGCGTGCAACGCCCGGCAAGAGAACCGTAGGACGATCCAGCGACTCCAGACACCCCGAGACGTTTGCAACCGGCTCAAAGGCCCGCGAGCCGCAGTCGGACGATCTTGACGACCTCGGCGAGCGCCGTTGAGCGCTCGGCCTCGGCGTCGTTTCCGAGGCGCTCGCGGAAGGCGGCGAGGATCGACTCCTTCGTCTGCTCGCGGGCGCAGATGATGAACGGGAAGCCGAACTCCCGCCGGTAGGAGTCGTTGAGCCGCTGGAACTCGGCGAGCTCGCCTTCGCTGAGCCGGTCGAGCCCGGCCGACGACTGCTCCTGCGCCGAGTCGTCGGTCAGCTCCCCGGCCAGGGCCAGCTTCCCGGCGAGGTCGGGGTGCGCCCGCAGCAGCGCGAGCTGCCGATCCGCCGGTGCCTCGGCGATCGCGAGCCCGAAGGCCGAGGCGAGATCGCCGTCGTAGCGCTCGAACGCGTCCTCGGCGACCCAGGGCGAGTGCTCGGCGACCGCGCCGTAGCGCGCCACGAAGGCGTCGCGACTCGAGCCGCTCACAGGCCGGCGAGGTGCTCGGGGCGGACCGGGACGCGAGGCAGCCGCTGCCCCGTGGCCGCGCGCAGCGCCGCGACGATCGCAGGCGTCGAGGCGATCGAGGGCGGCTCGCCGACTCCGTTCAGGCCGTACGGCGCGTCCGGATGCGGCGTCTCCATGATCTCGAGGCGAACCGGCGGCATGTCGAGCACCGTGGGCAGCAGGTAGTCGGTGAACGAGGCGTTGCGGATCTTGCCGTCCTGCAGCTGGATCTCCTCCATCAACGCGAGGCCGAGCCCCTGCGAGATGCCGCCCTGGATCTGTCCCTCGAGCGCGAGCGGGTTGAGCACGCGCCCGACGTCCTGGGCCGTGCCGATCTCGACGACGCGCACGAGCCCGAGCTCGCAGTCGACGTCGCAGACCGCGCGGTGGGCGGCGAAGGCGAAGGCGACGTGCGCGTCGCCCTGTCCCGTCTCGGGATCGAGCGGGAACGTCTGCCGGTGGTGGAACTCCCGCGTCTCCTCGATCGGCGCGGCGCCGACCACCGCGGCGACGCGCTCCGCGACGTACTCGCCGCCCATCGCATCGGCGAGCCGCACGCGCACCGCCTCGCAGGCGATGCGCACGGCGCCGCCCGTCATCCAGCTCTGCCGCGACGCGGAGGTCGATCCGGCCGAGCCGACGCCGGTGTCTGCGGGAAGCACGCGCACGCGCTCGATCCCGAGCTCGGTCCGCGCGATCTGCTCCTGCACCATCACGAGTCCCTGGCCGACCTCGGCCGCGGCCGTGTGCACCTCGCAGACCGCCTCGCCCGCCTCGACGAGCACGCGCACGCGCGCCGTCGAGTGGTCGTCGAACCCCTCGCTGAAGCCGATGTTCTTGTAGCCGACCGCGTAGCCGACCCCCCGGCGGACGCCCTCGCCGTGCGTCACGTTCGCGACGCCGCCCGGCAGCAGGTCGCCGGGCCGCCACTCGAGCGGCATCGGCATCGCGCGCAGCCGCTCGAGCAGCTCGCGCACCGGCGCGGGACCGTCGATCACCTGGCCGGTCGGGATGCGCATCCCGGTCGCGAGCGCGTTGCGGATGCGGATCTCGAGCGGGTCGATCCCGAGCTCGGCTGCCAGCAGATCCATCTGCGCCTCGTGTGCGACCGCCGCCTGGACGGCGCCGAAGCCCCGCATCGCCCCGCAGGGCGGGTTGTTCGTGAAGGCGAGGCGGGCGTCGATCGTGGCCGAGGGGACGTCGTAGGGCCCGCAGGCGAAGCACGCGGCGTTCGAGATCACCGCGGGCGAGCTCGATGCGTACGCCCCGCCGTCGAGCAGCAGCTCGGCATGCACGTAGACGAGCTTCCCGTCGCGCGTCGCGCCGTGCTCGTAGCGCATCCAGGCCGGATGCCGGTGGACGTGCCCGACGAACGACTCCTCGCGCGAGTAGACCATCCGCACGGGGCGGCCCGTGTGCAACGCGAGCATGCACACGTGGATCTGCATCGAGATGTCCTCGCGGCCCCCGAACGCGCCGCCCACGCCGGCGAGGTGGAGCCGCACGTGCTCCGCGGGCAGGGCCAGGCTCGGCACGAGCTGGGCGTGGTCGGCGTGCAGCCACTGCGTGGCGCAGTAGAGATCGACGCCGCCGTCCTCGGCCGGCACCGCGAGGCCGGCCTCGGGCCCGAGGAAGGCCTGGTCCTGCATGCCGACCTCGTAGTCACCGCGCACGACCACGTCGGCGCGAGCCGCCTGATCGCCGTGCCGGATCTTCACGTGGCGCAGCAGGTTGCCGCCCTCGTGGAGCGCGCGCGCCGACGGCTCGAGGGCCGCCTGTGCGTCGGAGACGGGATCGAGCACGTCGTAGGCGACCTCGATCAGCGAGCACGCATGCCGCGCGGTCTCGACGCTGTCGGCGGCGACGATCGCGATCGCCTCGCCGACGTAGCGCACCTCGTCCCACGCGAGCACCGGCTGATCGGCGATGTCCATCCCGTAGGTCTTGCGCCCCGGGACGTCCTCGTGCGTGAGCACGCAGCGGACGCCCGCGACGGCGAGCGCCGCCGAGATCTCGATCGAGCGGATGCGAGCCGCCGGGTGCGGGCTGCGCAGCGTTGCGCCGTGGAGCATGCCGTCGGCGTGGAGGTCGGAGGCGTACGCGAACTCGCCCTTGACCTTCGGCGTGCCATCCGGGCGCAGCAGGCTCTCGCCGATGATCGCGCCGACCGACAGCGTGCGCGTCGCGCTCACCCGGCGGCTCCCGCGATCTGGCGCGAGACGCGCACGGCAGCGGCCGAGATCTCGTCCTCGTCGGCGCCGGTCAGGCGGCCGTGCCCGACGACGAACGACCCCTGCACGAGCAGGTGCTCGACCCGATGCGTGGCGCCGAGCACGAGCGCGCAGACGGGGTCGGCGATCGCGGGATCGACCCGCCAGAGCGCGATGTCCGCGAGCTTGCCCGCCTCGAGCGAGCCGAGCTCGTCGGCCCGGCCGAGGCAGCGCGCGCCGTGGGTCGTGGCGAGCGCGAGCGCCGTGCGCGGGCTGAGCGCGCCCGGACCGCCCGAGGCGCGAGCCAGGTAGAGCGCCTGACGGAGCTCGGCGACGAGCTCTCCATGCTCGTTCGAGGCCGCGCCGTCGACGCCGAGCCCCACCGAGACGCCCGCGCCGACGAGCGCGGCGACCGGCGCGAAGCCGGCTCCGAGGCGCGAGTTCGAGCTCGGGCAGTGGGCGACGCCCGTGCCCGTCTCGGCGAGCCGGTCGATCTCGGCGGGCCAGAGGTGGATGCAGTGGGCGAGCCAGACGTCCGGGCCGAGCCACCCGAGCCGCTCGCAGTACTCGACCGGGCGGCAGCCGAAACGCTCGAGGCAGAACGCCTCCTCGTCAATCGTCTCGGCGAGGTGCGTGTGCAGGCGCACGCCGCGCCGCCGGGCGAGCTCGGCGGCCTCGCGCATCAGCTCGCCCGAGACCGAGAACGGCGAGCAGGGGGCGACCGCGATCTGCAGCATCGAGCCGGGCGCGTCGTCGTGGAAGCGCGTGATCGCCTCGTCCGTCTGCGCGAGGATCTGATCGCGCGGCTCGCAGACCTCGTCCGGCGGGAGACCGCCCTGCGACGCGCCCAGGTCCATCGACCCGCGACAGGGGTGGAAGCGCAGCCCCAGCGTGCGAGCCGCGGCGATCTCGGCGGCCAGCAGGTCACCGCGCCCGCGCGGGAAGACGTAGTGGTGGTCCGTCGTCGTCGAGCAGCCCGAGAGCGCGAGCTGCGCGAGCCCGGCGCTCGCCGCGCCGGCCAGGATCTCGGCGTCGAGCCGCGCCCAGATCGGATACAGCTCGACGAGCCACTCGAACAGCGTCGAGCTCTGGCCATAGCCGCGCGTCGCCCACTGGTAGAGGTGGTGGTGGCAGTTGACGAGGCCGGGAGTGGCGAGCAATCCGCGCGCGTCGACGCGTCTTCCGCCTGCGGGAAGCGGGGGAGGGGCGCCCCCGCCCAGCGCCGCGATCCGGCTGCCGTCGAGCAGGAGCCAGCCCTGCTCGTGCTCGGTTCCCGCGCCGTCGACCGTGGCGATCGCGCAGCCGTCGATCAGCACCGCGCCGCTCATGCGGCGCCGTCCGCGCGCTGCCAGGCGACCACGCGCACGGCATCGAGAATCTTCTCGTAGCCCGTGCAGCGGCAGATGTTGCCGGCCAGGGCCTCGCGGATCTGCGTGTCCGACGGGTTCGAGATGCGCGCGAGCAGGTCGTGCACTGCGACGATCAGCCCCGGCGTGCAGAACCCGCACTGCACCGCCCCGCTGTCGATGAA
Source organism: Actinomycetes bacterium (assembly GCA_031361905.1). Lineage (GTDB taxonomy): Bacteria > Actinomycetota > Thermoleophilia > Gaiellales > JALYLC01 > JANLRV01. Next base: position 11,798 of record JANLRV010000127.1, on the reverse strand, counting down.
CGCCTGCTGGATCGGATGCAGGCCCGCGGCCGTCGCGATCCCCTCGACGGTGACGACACGCCGGCCCTCGGCCTGCGTGGCGAGCACCAGGCACGAGCAGACGAGCTCGTCGTCGAGGTAGACCGAGCAGGAGCCGCACTCGCCCTGCTCGCAGGCGTTCTTCGAGCCCGGCAGGGCGAGCTGCTCACGCAAGACGGTGAGCAGGCTGTCGGCCTCCCAGACGCCGTCCACCTCGCGCTCGTCGCCGTTCACCGTCAGCTTCAGGCGCATCGCGCGCTCCAGGTCCAGGCAAGCGCCCGCGCCGCCAGCACGGAAAGGGCGTGGCGCCGGTACGCGGCCGTTCCGCGCACGTCGTCGATCGGGCTCGCGGCCGCCGCCACGAGCTCGCCGAAGCGGGCCGCGACTCGCGCGTCGAGTGGCGATGCGCCGTCCCAGTCGAGCTCGGCGGCCGCGAACTGCTCGGCCTCGGGCGCGCGGCGCACCGTCGGAGCGGCCGAGCCGATCGCGGCGGCGACGCTGCGCGCCCGCGGGTCGAGGGCGACGCAGAGCGAGCAGACGGCGATCACCATCGCGTTGCGCGTGCCGACCTTCGAGAACTCCTGCGGGCCGGCGGCGAGCGGCAGCTCGAGCGAGACGATCAGCTCATCCGGGTCGAGCACGCTGCGCTTCGGGCCGGTGCAGAACTCGGCGACCGGGATGCGGCGGGTCCCCCTCGCCGAGGCGAGCTCGACGGTCGCGTCGCAGGCGATCAGCGGCGGCAGCAGATCGCCCGCGGGAGACGCCGTCGCGAGGTTGCCGCCGATCGTCCCGCGGTTGCGGATCTGCGGCGAGCCGACGGTCCGCGCGGCCTGTGCGAGCGCGGGCGCCCGCCCGGCGAGCTCGTGCACGATCTGCGTGTGGGTGAGACCCGCGCCGAGACGCAGCATGCCGTCGACGACCGTGAAGCCGCGCAGCTCGGCGACCGGGTTGAGGTCGAGCAGCTGCTCGGGACGGCGCGTGCGGAAGTTCAGCTCGACCATCAGGTCGGTGCCACCCGCGATCGGCAGCGAGTCCGGGTGCTCGCGCTTCGCCTCGAGCGCCTGGGACAGGGTGGTGACGCGGATCGTCTCTCTCATCGTTCCTCGCGAACGTACGCTATCCCGAGGGCGGCCGGCGCTCCGAGCCGCCGCTTCGACCATCCCGTCGAGACGAGCACGAGGACGAGGATCGTCATCACGTAGGGAAGCGCCTGCATCAGCTCGGGCGCGACGGTGTAGCCGCGCGCCTGCAGCGTGAACGGCAGCGCCTGGAAGGCGCCGAAGACGTACGCGCCGACGAGGCACAGGTCGGCGCGCCAGAACGCGAAGATCACGAGAGCGACCGCGATCCAGCCGGCGCCGCCCGTCAGGCCGTCGACCCAGAGCGGGGTGATGTCGAGGCTGAAGCAGGCGCCACCGATGCCGGCGAGCGCGCCGCCCGCGATCACGTGGGCGTAGCGATAGCGCGTGACGCTGATGCCGAGCGCGTCGGCGGCCTGCGGCGACTCGCCGACGGCGCGCACGTTGAGGCCGGGGCGGGTGCGGGAGAGGTACAGGCCGATCGCGATCGTGAGGAGCCACGAGCAGTAGACGAGCCAGCTGTGGTTGAAGAGCAGCGGGCCTACGACCGGCGCGTCGCCGAGCCCCGCGATGTCGAGCTTCGAGAACTCGTGCCGCGCGGGCGCGTCGGCGAGCGAGAGGTCGCTGCCGAGGTACGACGACAGGCCCGCGGCTCCCGCGAAGATGCTGAGCGCGAGCCCGGAGACGATCTGGCTCGCCCGCAGCGTGATCGTGAGGAACGCGTGGATCGACGCGCAGGCGGCGCCCGAGAGCGCCGCGACGCCCGTGGCGATCGCGAGCGCGAACGGTCCGCCGACGTTCTGGACGGTCCAGAAGCCCATCACGGCGCCCACGAGCATCATCCCCTCGACCCCGAGGTTGAGCACGCCGGAGCGCTCGGCCAGAAGCTCGCCGAGCGCGGCGTAGAGCAGCGGGGTGCCGTAGATCACCGCGGAGGCGAGCACGACGACGAGGATGCTGGAGTTCACGCGGCCGCCGCCGTCGCCGAGCCGATCCGGATGCGATAGCGGGCGAGCAGCTCGCCGCCGAGCGCGCAGAACAGGATCAGGCCTTGCAGCACGCCCACGAGACCGGAGGGGAAGTCCGGCCCCTGCAGCGCGAAGCCCGCGTTCTTCAGGCCTCCCAGCAGGAACGCGACGGCGACGACGGCCGCCGGGTGGTAGCGCGAGAGCGCAGCGACGACGATGCCGGTGTAGCCGAAGCCCTCCTGCTGCAGCGCGCGCGGGTCGAACAGGTGCGCGAAGTCGCCGGCCTGGCTGGCGCCGCCGATGCCGGCGAGCGCGCCCGAGAGCGCCATCACCGAGAGGATCGTCCTGCGCGTGCGGATGCCGGCGTAGCGGGCCGCCCGCAGCGAGTCGCCGAGCACGCTGACCTCGAAGCCGAAGCGCGTGCGACGGTAGAGAAACCACAGCCCCGTCGCGGCGATGACGCCGACGAGCATCCCGAACGGGACGACGATGCTCGAGCCGTAGGCGGGCCAGCTGGCCGACTCGGCGAGCGGCCTGCCCTGCGGGAAGACCTTGGCCTGCGCCGAGGTGTCGCGCCAGTACGAGAGGCTGTCGAAGATCAGGTAGTTGCCGAGCAGCGCCGCGACGTAGTTCAGCATCAGCGACGTGATGATCTCGTTTGTCCGGGCGAACGCCCGCAGGAGCCCGGGGATCGAGGCCCAGGCGGCCCCGGCGAGCGCTCCGGCGACGACCATCGCGACGATCATCAGCCACGTCGGGGCATTCCCGAGCGCGAGCCCGGCGGCGACGGCGCCGATCGCGCCGGCCGTGAGCTGGCCCTCGGCGCCGATGTTGAAGAGCTGCATGCGAAACGCGGCCGCCGCCGCGAGACCGCAGAAGACGAGCGGCGTGGCGGCGATCAGGGTGCCCGAGAGCGCGCCGTCGGCGGTGAACGCCGCAGAGAGGATCCGGTGGTAGGTCGCGAGCGGGTGGTGACCGGTCGCGAGCAGCACGATCGCACCGACGACCGCGGCGACCGCGATCGAGAGCAGCGGCACCGCGAGCCGCAGCCAGCGCGGCTCCGAGAGCCGGCGCTCGGCGCGGATCACGCTGCCGCCGATCCGCCGGCCATTAGCAGGCCGAGCGCCTCGGGAGTGGCGATCGATCCCTCGAGCTCTCCGGCGATGCGGCCCTCGAAGAGCACCGCGACCCGGTCTGCCAGAGCGAGGATCTCGTCGAGGTCCTCGGAGATCAGGAGCACCGCGACCCCGCGACTCGCGGCATCGCGCAGGTGCGCGTGCACCGTCTCGATCGCGCCCACGTCGAGGCCGCGCGTGGGGGAGGCCGCGATCAGCACGCGCGGCTGGGCGGCGAACTCGCGCCCGAGCACGACCTTCTGCAGGTTCCCGCCCGACAGCTGGCGCGCGGGAGCGTGCGGTCCCGGGGCCTTGACCTCGTAGCGCTCGATCAGCTGGTCGGCCGCCGTCGCCATGGCGCGCCGCCGCAGCAGCATGCCGCCGAGGCGGTAGCGCTTGAGCTCGAGGTTCTCGGCGATCGAGAGGCTCGGAGCGACCGCCGTCCCGAGCCGATCCTCGGGGACGTGGGCGATGCCCGCCTCGATCGCCGCGCGCGGGCTGCCGGACGCGAGGGGGCGTCCCGCCAGGGCGATCGTGCCCGTGCAGCGGCGCAGCCCGGTGATCGCCTCGGCCAGCTCGCGCTGGCCGTTCCCCGCGACGCCCGCGATGCCGAGGATCTCGCCGGCGCAGACCGTTAGCGAGACGCCGCTCAGGGCGGTCACTCCGCGGTCGCCGATCGCCGAGACGTCCGCGAGCTGCAGCACGGGCTCGCCGACGGGGCCCTGGCGCGCGATGCGCTCGGGCCCGGCGACCTCGCGGCCGACCATCAGCGAGGCGAGGACGCGCTGCGTCACGTCGGCGGTGCGCACGGTGGCAACCGAGCGCCCCGCCCGCAGCACCGTGACGCGATCGGCGACGGCCATCACCTCGTGCAGCTTGTGCGAGATGAAGATCACGGTGCGGCCCGAGCGTGCGAGCGCGCGCACCGTCTCGAACAGCTTGTCGGCCTCCTGTGGCGTGAGCACCGCGGTCGGCTCGTCGAGGATCAGGATGCGCGCGTCCCGGTAGAGCGCCTTGATGATCTCGACCCGCTGCTGCTCGCCGACCGAGAGCTGCCAGATGCGGGCGGTCGGATCGACGTCGAGGCCGAACTGCTGCGAGAGCGCGCGCACGCGCTGCTCGATCTCGCCGCGCTGCAGGAGGAACGCGGGATCGTGCCCGAGCACGATGTTCTCGGCCACCGTGAACGGCGCGACGAGCCGGAAGTGCTGGTGCACCATGCCGATCCCGGCGGCGATCGCGGCGCGCGGCGAGCCGAGCTGCACCGGCTCGCCGCCGACCTCGATGTGCCCGCTGTCGGGGCGGTAGAGGCCGGTCAGCATGTTCGAGAGCGTGCTCTTGCCGGCACCGTTCTCGCCCAGCAGGGCATGGACCTCGCCGACCTCCGCCTCGAACTCGACCGCGTCGTTCGCGACTACGCCGGGGAAGCGCTTCGTGATCGAGCGCGCCGCCACTGCGACGGCGCGCTCGATCGGCTCTTCCGGTGGGACGATCAGCTGCCCTTCGGGCTGCCCACGACGTTCCGCACGAACCAGTCCATCGAGAGGATCTCGCCGAGGCTCGCGCGCTTGCCCTTCGCGACCCGCACCTTGCCGCCCTGGTCCACGATCGGCCCCGCGAACTCATAGAACGAGCCATTGATCAGGCCCTTCCGCTTCGCGGCGATCGCGGCCTTCGTCTTCGCGCTCACGCCCGGGCCGAACTTCGCGATGTCGGTGAAGCCGTCCTTGATGCTCCCGTAGTAGCTCCCGGTCTTCCAGGACTTGCCGATCGCGGCCTTGACCCGCTTCGTGTAGTAGGGACCCCAGTCATACACGGCGGCGGTCAGCCACTGCTTCGGCGCGAACGCGCTCGCGTCGCTGTCGTAGCCCACCCACGGCAGGCCCTTCGACTCCGCGAACTTGCCGGCGGACGGGCTGTCGACGTTCTGTCCGATCACGTCGGCGCCGGCCGAGGCGAGGTTCTCGGCGGCCTTCTTCTCCTTGTCGGGCGAGAACCAGGAGTTCGTCCAGATCACCTTGATCTTGGCGCCGGGATGCGTCGCCTGCGCGCCCAGCGCGAAGGCGTTCGTGTGCCTGATCACCTCGGGGATCGGGAACGGCACGACGTAGCCGATGATGCCGCTCTTGGAGGCGGCGCCCGCCGCCATCCCGGAGAGATAGATCGCATCCTCGCCGGCGCCGAAGTAGGTGGCGAAGTTCTTCGCGGACTTGTAGCCCGTGGCCTGCTCGAAGTACACGTCCGGATGCTTCTTCGCCGCCGCCAGCATCGCGTCCTGATAGCCGAACGACGTGCCGAAGATGATCTTGTTGCCGTCGCGCACGAGCTGCTCGATCACCTGAGAGACGCCGGAGCCCTCCGGCACGTTCTCCTTGTAGGTCGTCTTGACCGTCGACCCGAGCGCCTTCTGGACCGCCAGGCGGCCCTCGTCGTGCGCCTGCGACCAGCCGCCGTCGTTGTGCGGCCCGACGTAGATCCAGGCCGCCTTCGTCTGCGCCGTGCGTGTCGCGCTCGCCGTCGTCGCCGCGATCGGCAGCGCAACGGCTGCCATCGCGAGGACGGCGAACGCCCTCGATCTCGCTCTCATGGAACCCCTCCATCGATGTGATACCTGGAGTCCACTCCGCTCCGGCCGGCACCGGTTGCGGAGGCCTGTCGGAATGGCCTCGAAGGTGGCCGATAGTAGCGCCTATGCTCCTCGTCATGCCAGCGTCCGCGTTCGAGATCAGCTACGGCAAGGCGGCCGTGCCCGTGTACCGGCACGATGCGACCCCGCTGCACGTCACGCCGATCGCCGAATCGGCCTTCCTCACGCGCGCGAACCACCTGTTCGCCGCCGAGATCGACGTGCAGGTCTTCGGCGACAGCTTCCTGCCGGCCTACACCCGTGGCGACAACTCGATGGTCGTCGCGACCGACTCGATGAAGAACATCATCCTGCGGGAGACGCAGACGTGGCGGGGAGCCACGCTCGAGAGCCTGCTCGCGCACCTCGGCGCCCACTTTCTCGCGACCTACGAGCAGATGCCGCGCCTGCGGATGACGGGCCGGGAGCTCCGCTTCGACGCGCGCTCGGCCGTGCTCCACGAGCGCTCGCACGACGACGCGTCCCGGGCGACGCTCGACCTCGACCGCAGCGGCATCACGGCGCATCGATCCGAGCGCGTCGGCATCGAGCTGCTGAAGACGACGGGAAGCGCGTTCACGAGCTTCGTCCGCGACGGCTCGACGACGCTCCCCGAGCGTGGCGACCGACCGCTCTACATCGGGCTCGACGTGAGCTGGTCCTACCGCGAGGCCGCGGATGCGCTGGGAGGCCCGCAGCACGTCGCCGGCGAGCAGGTCCGCGATCTCTGCGCGACCGTCTTCGACGGGTTCGTCAGCGAGTCGATCCAGCATCTCGTGCACGAGTTCGGCGTGCGGGCACTGGCGCGGCTGCCCCAGCTCGCCGAGATCGGCTTCAGCGCCCAGAATCGCACGCGAGACCCGTACGGCGGCGGCGTCTACAGCGATCCCTTCAACGCGTTCGGCACGATCACGCTGACGATGCGCGCATGAGCGGCCGCCTGACGACGCACGTGCTCGACACGGCGAGCGGCCTGCCCGCCGCCGGGGTCTCGGTCTCGCTCGCACGCGACGGGTCCCCGCTCGCCGAGCTCGTCACCGATGGCGACGGCCGCGCGCTGCTCTGCGAGGGCGAGGGCTTCACGCCGGGGCGCTACGAGCTCGTCTTCGCGATCGGCGACCACTTCGGCCTGGCGGTGCGCTTCCTCGACCGCGTGCCGATCCACGTCACGATCGACGACGCCGACCGGCACTGGCACGTGCCGCTGCTCTGCTCGCCGTTCGCCTACAGCACGTATCGCGGAAGTTGAGCGCGCGGCGCGCGATCGAGCGCTGCGACGAGCTCGCCGCGCTGACCGAGCGGCCCGGCACGATCTGCCGGCGGATCGCCACGCCGGCTCTCGCCGCGGCCGCAGACGCGATCGCGGGCTACCTCGCAGACGCGGGCCTCTCGGTCAGCCGCGACGGTCTCGGCAACCTGCGCGGGCGCTCCCCGGGCGCCGAGCCGGGTGCTCCGGCCCTGCTCGCCGGCTCGCACTACGACACGGTTCCGGGTGGTGGACGGTACGACGGCGCGCTCGGCGTGCTCTGCGCGATCGAGGCCGTGCGCGCGGTCGGCACGCGCTCGCTGCCGTTCGAGGTGCACGCCTTCGCCGACGAGGAGGGCGTCCGCTTCAGCACGGCCTACCTCGGCAGCTCGGCGGTCTTCGGGACGCTCGACCCGTCCCTCGCCGAGCGGCAGGACGCCGACGGGATCACGCTGCGGGCCGCCCTCGCCGCCGGCGGTGGCTCGATCGACGCGCTGCTGCCCCCGCCGCGCGCGCTCGGCTACCTCGAGGTCCACATCGAGCAGGGTCCCCAGCTCGAGCGCGCGAGCCTGCCCGTCGGCATCGTCACAGCGATTGCGGGCCAGACGCGGCTGACGCTCACGCTCACCGGCGAGGCAGGCCATGCGGGCACGGTGCCGATGGAGGGACGGCGCGACGCGCTCGTCGCGGCGAGCGAGATCGTGCTCGCCGTCGAGTCGGCGGCCCGCGACGGCATCGTCGCGACCGTCGGCAGCCTGCTCACCGAGCCGGGCGCCGCGAACGTGATTCCGTCGCGCGTGCGCCTCTCGGTCGACCTCCGCCATCCCCTCGATGCGACGCGGCTCGACGCCGTCGAGTCGCTGCGGCGGGCGATCACGTCGATCGGCGAGCGGCGGGACGTCGCGATCGAGTGGGTCGTGACGTTCGACGAGCCCGCCGTGGCCTGCGCGCCCGCGATGGTGGGCGCGCTCACGGCAGCGGTCGAGCGGCAGGGCCTGCGAGCGCAGCTCTTGCCGAGCGGCGCCGGCCACGACGCCGTCGCGATCGCTCCGCACTGCCCCGTCGGCATGCTCTTCGTGCGGTGCGCCGGCGGCATCAGCCACCATCCCGCAGAATCCGTCAGCGAGGACGACGTCGCGATCGCGATCGACGTGCTCGCAGCGACACTTGAGGAGCTCACATGACGATGCTGAAGATCACGGCCGGCGGACACACGTTCCTCGCTCGCATGGAGGAGGAGAAGGCCCCTCGCACGTGCGAGGCGTTCCGCCGGATCCTGCCGTGGACGAACCAGGTGATCCACGTGCGCTGGAGCGGCGAGTCGTGCTGGATCCCGCTCGGCGAGATGGATTTCGGCCTCGCCCACGAGAATTCGACGAGCCACCCGGCACCGGGCGAGATCCTGCTCTATCCCGGCGGCCTCTCGGAGACCGAGATCCTCTTCCCGTACGGCGGGACGCTCTTCTCGAGCATCGTCGGGCAGCTCGCGGGCAACCACTTCCTGACGATCGTGGAGGGCAACGAGCAGCTCCGGCCGCTCGGCGTCCATTGCCTCTGGCACGGGGCGCAGGAGATCCTCTTCGAGCTCGCATGACCGATCTCATCGCCGTTGCACGGGGCGACCTCGCGCCCGATCTCGTGATCGAGAACGCCCGCGTCTTCTGCGCGCACACGCGCGAGTGGCTCGACGGCGACGTCGCGATCGCCGGCGACCGCTTCGCCGGCATCGGCAGCTACGAGGGCGGCGAGCGCATCGATGCGGCCGGCCGCTTCCTGGTGCCCGGGTACATCGACGCACACGTCCACATCGAGTCGTCGAAGCTGATGCTGGACGAGTTCGCCCGGGTCGTGCTCTCGCACGGGACGACCGCCGTCGTCTGCGACCCCCACGAGCTCGCCAACGTGCTCGGAGTGCCGGGCGTCGAGTGGCTGCTCGAGGCGACCGGGAGGCTGCCGCTCGACGTCTTCTGCATGGCGCCCTCGTGCGTGCCGGCGAGCCCGTTCGAGTCGCCGGGCGCGGTCTTCGGCATCGCAGACCTGGAGCGCCTGCTGGCGCATCCGCGGGTGCTCGGCGTGGCCGAGATGATGAACTTCCCCGCCGTGATCGACGGCGATCCGCGCGAGCTCGCGAAGATCGCGCTCGCGGGCCGTGTCGACGGCCACGCGCCGGCCGTCTCGGGCCGCGCGCTCGATGCGTACCTCGCCACGGGGATCTCGACCGACCACGAGGCGACGACGGCCGCGGAGGCGCTCGCGCGGCGCCGGCGCGGCTGCTTCGTGCTGATCCGCGAGGCGTCGAACGCCCGCAACCTGCGCGCGCTGCTCGAGTTGGTGCGCGAGCACGGTCCCGAGTTCTGCGCGTTTTGCACGGACGACCGCGAGCCCGATTTTCTCGTTCGCGAGGGGCATCTCGACCAGATGTGCCGGGTCGCCGTGGCCGAGGGCATCGCGCCCGAGGATGCGCTCGTGATGGCGACGCTCAATCCCGCCCTCTGTCACGGGCTCGAGCGCAGGGGTGCGATCGCGCCGGGCTATCTCGCCGACTGCCTGCTGCTGGACGATCTGAGCTCGTTCACGCCCGCTCTCGTGATCAAGTCGGGCGGTCGTGTCGCCGCCGTGCCGCGGGTGCACGTCCCCAGCTGGGCACGCGCCACGGTCAACGCCGCGCCGATCGCCCCGGCGCAGCTCGCAACACCGAGCGAGGGCACGGTCCGCGTGATCGGGATGATCCCGGACCAGCTGCTGACGCGATCGCTCGAGCTGCCCGCCGACGCGGCCGGGCTCGCCACCGTCTGCGTGGTCGAGCGCCATGGGGCGAGCGGTCGCATCGGCCTCGGCAAGGTGCTCGGCTTCGGGCTCTGCGAGGGTGCGTTCGCGACGACGGTCGCCCACGACGCGCACAACATCATCTGCATCGGCTGCGACGAGGCCTCGATGGTGCTCTGCATCGGGCGCCTCGGCGAGCTCGGCGGGGGCATCGTCGTCTCGCGCGGGGGCCGGGTCGTGGGCGAGCTCGCGCTGCCCGTCGCCGGCCTGCTCTCGGAGCAGCCGGCGAGCGTCGTCGTCGAGCTGCTCGACGCGCTGCACGACGAGCTCGCTCGCCAGGGCGTGACGCTCCCCTCGCCGTTCATGGCCGCGAGCTTCCTCGCCCTCTCGGTGATCCCGAGCCTGAAGATCACCGATCACGGCCTCGTCGACGTCGATCGGTTCGAGCTCGTGCCGTTGCAGGTGAAGGCATAGACTCCGGCGCGATGGTCGTCGAGAAGCAGCGCGTCTCGTGGGAGGAGATCGAGCGGATGGTGCTCGCGCTCGCCGAGCAGGTCCGCGGCGAGTACGACCTGATGCTGGCGATCACGCGCGGCGGCCTCGTCCCCGCCGGCCTGCTCGCCTACAAGCTCGAGATCCGCAACATCCTCGTCGCGGCGGTCGAGTTCTACAACGACGATCGCAAGCTCGGGGATTCGCCGACGTTCCTGCAGTTCCCGGCCGATCCGCTGCTGCGCGGGCAGCGCGTGCTGGTCGTCGACGAGGTCTGGGACTCGGGCACGACGATCATGGCGGTGATCGACCGGATCCAGCAGGCGGGTGGCGTGCCCACCACCGCCGTGCTCCACTACAAGCCGGGAAACACCGTCGTCGAGTCGAAGCCCGACTACTTCGTCAGCGAGACGGCCGCCTGGATCCTCTACCCCTGGGCGCATCTCGAGAGCTGACCGTAAGGATCTCCGCGCTGCCCGGTTATCGAGGCAGATGACGGCTTTCGGCTATCCCTTCGATCAGGACGAGACCTCCCGGTCAACGGGAGTTCCCGAGCACGAGCGCTGGCTCCGCGAGTGGGCGACGCTCGGCATCTTCGACCTCGAGGAGCTGCTCGCGCGTCACGCCGACTTCGACGAGCAGCTACGCCGCGACCTGCCCGACGCGCCCGACGAGTGACGTGCACGCGCAGGTCTGACCCGCAGCGTGCGTGACTGACTCCCCGAGCGTGCAGCACGAGACGCGGAGCGGTCGCCCCGCCTCGGTACGATTGGCGCGTGTCCGGGACCGAGATCAAGGCGACGCCGCTGCGCGCGCACGTGCCGAACGTCCTGACGACATTGCGGCTGCTCCTGCTGCCGGTCTTCTGGGCCGTGATGATCGGCGGCGACGGCGTCTCGCGGACCGCCTTCGTGCTCTTCGCGATCGCCTCCGCGACCGACTGGTTCGACGGCTACCTGGCGCGGCGCTTCCAGCACTCCACGCGTTTCGGACGGCTCGCGGATCCGCTCGCAGACCGCCTCCTGATCAACTCGGCGGTGATCCTGCTGTGGTATCACGACCGCCTCACGTGGCTCGCGCCGGTCCTGATCATCGGGCGCGACATCGTGCTGGCGCTGAGCATCGGCTCGGCCGCGCGCCACGGCTACGAGCTGAGCGTGATCTACCTGGGGAAGACGGCGACGGCGCTCCTGATGATCGGCCTGGCGCTGATGCTCGCGACACGCGCCGAGTGGCCCGTGCTGCTGTTCTGGAGCGGCCTCGCGCTCTCGCTGGTCGCAGGGTGCGTCTACCTGCTGACGGTGCGGGCGCGTCGCGCCGGCGAAGGCTCGCGCTCCTGAGAGCTGGTTTCAGAAGTGTCGTTCGTGTCTGGCGTGGTTGGAGCGAGCCGGGGGTGCCGGCCGGCTCGTAGGGCAGGCTGGTGGCCTGTTCAAGAGCCGGCCGACACCACCGCGAAGCCCCGCAGACCGCGCGCAGCGTGGGCTGCGG
>JANLRV010000121.1:0-77396 GCA_031361905.1 Actinomycetes bacterium | reverse complement strand
GGGCCGAGCAGGAGCATGTTTTCGCGGCCGGCGAGGAAGTCGAGCTGGCCGAGGTGCAAAACGATCGTCTGCTTGACGCTCTGCGCGAAGCTGAAGTCGAACTCCTCGAGCGTCTTGCGGGCCGGGAAGCGCGCAGCGCGGGAGGTCGCCCACTCAACGATCACCCCAGCGGGCATGACCTCGACATTCGACACCTCCACGATCAGCTGCACCTGAGAACTGCACAGACCCCGTGCGTCACTGAGAGCGCTTCTTGTACCGGAGGCCCGAGGGCGCGTAAGGCAGCGTCAGAATGTTGCCGTGCACCGGGGTGTGCCACGGTATCGGCTCGTCCAGCTCCGCATCTGAGTCCGCGTGCGGAGTGGGGATAGGCTCCCGCCGCGTGTCGCCCGTGCTCGGCGCCGCGGCACATGCCTGGTCTTGCGCGGCTGCCGCCCTAAAGTACGAGCGGGCGGATCGTCACCTTCTTCGACAGCGCGCTTCTCACGGCGAAATGACCCAGAGAAACTATCGCGATCGCCGGATGCGGAACGGCCCCAATACGGCATCCCCGGGCTTCCGTCTCAACGGTCTCCGGAGCCGCGTCAGCCCTAACGCGATAAAGTCGTGAGACGGCCTCTTGAGACGGTCCTCTCCCTGCTAGGGGGCGAGCGAGCCGTTGCGTCTCGCACCGGCGATGCGCAATGCGAGGACACGGTTTCGGTCAATTGGTCGAGAGTGGCGACTCGAGCGCAAGCTCTGCGAGGGCTTCAATCGTCAACGGGCCACCATTGGCACCCGGGAGTTCGTTCGTCTGCGTCGGCTTGCCGTACACCCGGTCAAGCACGCAGTCGGAAGCGCGCACCCGGTCGTGTGGTCGGGACCGCCGAGTATGTCGGTTGCGTCGAGCACGTCACCCTACGGCTTCGTCCATATCACGATCTGGGCCTCGACCGTCTCGCGCCAGACATCAATCGAACGCGGATTCGGCCGGCGGCACCGGCATCGGGGACGAAACCGACCGCCTTGCGCGTCTTCTCGTCAGCGTGCGCGATGCAGGTCTCGCGGCCCGTCATCGATGCCGCCGAAGCATGGCTTCCGGCGCTCGTTGTTGCGGAGCAGCGAGCGCGCTTCGCTTCAGTCCGCATTTCGGCGATCCACGGTGCATGCGTGCCGAACGGCTATCGATGCACGTCCGTGATACCTCTATTGCGTCACACGGTCGTCCCGTCCCACCAAGGAGGTTGCTAGCCTCGTCACCGCCTGAGAGAATCCGCTGAGGAGGGATCGCATGAGCGATGACCAAGAGCCGATCTTCGATGTCGCGCAGTTCGCGCATGTCGAACTTCTCACTCCGAAGCCCGAGCGGACGCTGTGGTTCTTCAAGGATCTCCTGGGCATGCAGGAGACTGCCCGGCAGGAGCAGTCCGTTTACCTGCGCGGGTACGAGGAGTCCTATCACCACTCGCTGAAGATCACGGAGGCCGTTGCCCCGGGTCTCGGTCACGTTGCCTGGCGCTCGACCTCGCCGCAGGCGCTCGAGCGGCGGGTTGCCTCGATCGAGAAGAGCGGTTACGGCACCGGCTGGGTCGAGGACGAGCTCGGACACGGGCCTGCCTACCGGTTCAGCACGCCTGATGGGCATCCCATGGAGATCTTCTGGGAGGTCGATTACGTCGAGATTCCAGAAGGCGAGCGCAGCGCGCTCCTCAACCGCCCGCAGCGCCGACCCTTCACGGGCGTTCCGGTGCGGCGGATCGACCACCTGAACTTACTCGCCCGGGACGTGACGCTGAACAAGGAGTTCCTCCTCAACTGCCTGGGCTTCCGGCTCCGCGAGCACATCGTGCTCGAGGACGGCAGCGAGGCAGGCGCCTGGATGAGCGTCTCGCCGCTCGTCCACGAACTCGCAGTCACGCGCGACCAGACCGGCACGGGGGGACGCCTCCATCACGTGTGCTTCTGGTACGGCGTGCCGCAGCACGTGTCGGACGCTGCCGAGCTCTTTCGCGAGAACCGCATTCCGATCGAGGCGGGGCCCGGGAAGCACGGCATCGCCCACTCGCTCTTCCTCTACGCGCGCGAGCCGGGCGGGAACCGCATCGAGCTGTATGGTGACGCGGGCTACCTGATCTTCGACCCCGATTGGCAGCCCGTCACGTGGCACGAGGAGGATCTCGAGCGGGGCATCGTCTTCTATGGCGGCTCGCTGCCTGCCGAGTTCTTCACCTACGGCACGCCGCACGTAGAACAGGCGGAGGTCGCAGAGCCGGCTGAGGTCCCCTAACTTTGCTGCTGCCTCCTCGAGCCCACGCTCGATCGAACCGAACGCGCCGAGCTCGACTGCCAGGCGTTCGACCTCGGTCGCGGGCGGTGGCTACGCCGGATGATGTTGTGATCGCAGAGGGCGACGGGGACCGCCCGTTGGACACATTGCTTGTTTCCGCTCGTCGAGCGAGCGTCGCTGATCATACGCCTGATCATACGAACGACGTTCAAGGGTGCTCTGAGGCGCCGTTCGATGTCTCTCGGAGGCGCGACCGCGCACTCGGCGTTCCCAAAAAAGAGGACGCTTTGCAGGGGGAACGCTTGAAATCCGAGCCAAATCAAATGCTCGGATCCGGGCTTTCAAGGCAGCCGCGTTCGACCGCTCCACCACCGCACCAAGGGTTCATTTTCACGCCGAGTCGCATTTCGAGTTCGCACTGATCATTCGAGCGGGCCGGGAGGGGAGCGTGCTCGCAGTGGCGGGACGGTGGAAAGCGCGAAGAGCGGTCGGCGTCTACGAGTGCCATGCTCGCCAGTCTGCCCGAAGCCTTGATCGGAGGCGAGGGGACGCTGCTCCTGTCCGCTCGTGCTGCAGGCGGCGCGCGGGCAGTGGCGACGGCTGTCGGCTGGCGCGAGCATGGATGAGGCAAGGCGCGCGCTCGCGAAGTTGCGCTCCGAGCGCCTGCCGCGTCCGGTGCAGCGCTCGGCCGGTCCGCTCACGATCGGCGAGCTCGCGGCGAGCTACGTCGAGCTGCGCATGCACCTGAAGCCGTCGACGCGACGGGCCGATCGTGAGCCGACCAGGTCGAGAGCAAGAGCGAAGCCCTGTCATGGGCTTTGCTTGGCGAGGCCTCTGGGGATCAGCTTGTCGGCGTCGTAGAACGGTAGGTCGACTATCTCGCAACCCAGTGCTCGGCCATCTGCTGCCTTCACGGTGAGCGTGCGGCCGGCCCAGTCGCCGGCTGTGTCGAACCTGGCGTAGCCGATGCCCGATCCGAGGAAGGGCGACCAGGCGCCGGCGGTGACGTGCCCGACGGTGCGTTCGCCGTCCATGATCGCCTGGCGGTAGCCGGGGGTCGCCTCGGGGCACTTCAGCCCGAAAAGGCGCTTCGCGCGATCGGGGGTCTGCAAGGCGGCGCGGCCGACGAAGTCCTCCTTGTCCAGATCGATGAAGGCGCCGAGGCCCGCCTCGAACGGCGTCATCGACTGGTCGAAGTCCGTTCCGTTGTCGAGGATGCCCGCCTCGATGCGGCGGATCTCCATCGACGAGATGCTGGCGAAGATCATCCCGTGAGGTGCGCCCACGGTCATCAGGTGGTCCCAGAGCCTGCCGCAGTCCGTCGCATCGCCTTGCGTGTAGATCTCGAAGCCGAGCTCGCCCGTCCACCCGGTGCGCGAGATGTAGACGCGCTGTTCGGC
The DNA here is from genome assembly GCA_031361905.1 of Actinomycetes bacterium. Classification (GTDB taxonomy): domain Bacteria; phylum Actinomycetota; class Thermoleophilia; order Gaiellales; family JALYLC01; genus JANLRV01. Next base: position 73,730 of record JANLRV010000121.1, on the reverse strand, counting down.
GATCTGCACGAAGCGCGAGCCGAAGTAGCCGATCCGCTCGTCGGCCTCGCCGTTCGTCGCCTCGGCGAGGATCGCGAGAGAGGCCGGGCCTTGGATCTGCAGGACCCGTGAGCCGGGGTCGGTGATCGAGACGTCGAAGCCGGCGGCGTGGGCGAGCAGCCAGGTCTCGAGCGCTCCGTCCGGCTGGACGTACCAGAAGCGGTTCGCTCCGAGCTTGAACAGGATTCCGTCCATGAACAGTCGACCTTCGTGTGTGCAGGCGATCGTGTAGCGCCCGCGGCCCTCGCTCAGATCGCCAATCCTGCGTGCGAAGACGTGCTCGAGGAAGCGCTCGGCATCTCGCCCGGAGATCTCGACCGGCCGTTCTGGCACGTCGTAGAGCACCGCCTTCCGGCGCAGCGTCCAGTAGGCGTCTTCGACGTCCTCGCCGTTGAAGGCGCTGTAGTAGCGGCCGGCGTAGACGCCCATGATCGTCTCTGGCGTCTTCCAGCGGTCCTCGAACGGGGACTGCTCGAAGCGCCGTGCGCTGACGTGCACCGTGTTGGAGGCGTCGGCGTGGATGGACTCGGTCATCGGGAAGCTCCTGCCTGCTGCGGACGGTCGCGCGCCCCGCCTGCGACGCGGTGACCTTGGACGAGCAGTCGTCGAGTCCGGCGAAGCCGAGCGCCGTCTCGGCGCCGCTCTCGTGTCTCCGACGCCACTGGGCAATCCACGTCGCAATCTCTTCCACCGAACACTAGACTGAACGACGCCTACTATAATGACCGAGGTTCGAGGCGTCAACTTTGCTGAACACGCCGGCTGATAGAGTGATCAGGCGCCGCGGCTTAGCGGTTGGTCGATCGAGTGGCAGTTCCGGGCTGATGAGCGCAGACGAGGATTCCCAGATCGGTGTCGAGGTGCGCGAGCGGCGCCATCAGCTCGGTCTCTCCGTACGGGCACTGGCGGCGCGCGCGTCGATCTCGCCGGCGTACGTGACGGCGATCGAGACCGCGAACAACCCGAGCACCGGGCGACCGCCGGTGCTGAGCCTCGCCATCGTGCAGCGCCTGGCCGACGCGCTGGAGCTCGATGTCGCGACGCTGATCGAGCGTGGGGGGCCGCCATCCGCCGACGGTCCGCACGTCCTCGCGTACGTCCTCTCACCGCCGGTCGGCGGGATTCTCGGGACGCTCGAGGCGAAGTACGGCGCCACGGTCGACCACTGGCTTCACATCGTCGACCCGCGCGACGCCGCCGACGACTCGGGAAGCCGCGCGACGACCCGACGATTCGCCTTGGGCGCCCACCCCTACGCGACGCCCGACTTCGACCCCGACGCGCTGCTCGAGGCGCTCGACCGCGAGGTCGCGGCGCTTGCACCGGACCTCCACGGCAAGCGCGTCGGGCTCCTGATCGCCGACTGCAGCGCCGTGATGCGGTATCTCCGCGACGCCTCGAGCGAGGTCGCAAATGAGGCGACCTGGCATGACGCCGTCAGCCGGATCTGGCGCGCCCGATTCGGGGCTCCGCCCGCGGTCGACGTCTGCGCCTATCGCCACGACGACATCGCGGCCCTCGGCCTCACGATCGATCGACTCGGCATCGCACTCGAGCTCGTCAGCCGGCACGACCAGGTCCTGCTGATCGATGGTCGCGAGACGCTCCGCGGCGCACCGGCGATCAGGCGGATCCTCGCCGAGGCGCGCCCGCCCGGAGCGGCGAGCGGCCCGTGGGCGCAGCTCACGGCGGCAGCTGCCCGGACACTCGAGCGCTAACGACTGTTCGTTTCGGAACAAGCTCGGCGGCTTCGACTACGCCGCCCGCGGCTACGGGCTGTCCAGGTCGGGGTGTACGTCGATCCACAGCACCTGGGCGACCGTCGCTGCGTCAGTGATTCATCGTTCCGGGGACGTTGCCGACGTTGACGAGGCCGACCTCACCCATGTCGACGGCCGCGAATGCATGGCTCACGAACGGGAAGATCCCGCGGTCGCGGAACTTGACGTCGAAGATCATCCCGCCGCCCGCCGGTACGAGTTGCGTCTGGACTCCGTGGAGGACATCCGTGGTCGTGCCGTCGAGGTAGACGCGATTGAGGATCGCGCCGACGACATGGAAATCGGTGTCGAGGCTCGGTCCGGCATCGACGACGTAGAAACGCACCGTGTCACCGGGATTCGCACGCAGCGGGTGGTCCTTGTATTGGTTCGCGTAGCCGTTGAAGGTCACATAGTCGGGCCGTATTTGCCGCGCTTTCTCGAAATCGAGCGAAGCGGGCTCCTTCTTGCCGTCACCTGCGAGATACCACTCCCCCGAGACGAGCACGACACTCTTGGCCACGCGTGGCATGCCTCCCTTGGGGTCGACGACGATCGCTCCGTACATGCCATTGGCGATGTGGGCCAGGACCGGAGGCGTGCCGCAGTGGTACATGAAGGCGCCCGGCGTCTCGGCGCGAAACCGGAAGTGCAAGCTGCCCCCCGCCGGCACTGACGCGAACGACACGTTCGGAGCCGTGAGCGCGGCGTGGAAGTCGATCGAATGCGGAATTGCACCACCATTCACGAGCGTGATGTCCACCCTGTCGCCCTGCCGCACGTGGATCACGGGTCCCGGTGCCGTGCCTTCGAACGTCCAGCCCTGGTAGCGCACACCCGGAGCGATCTCGAGCACTTCGTCCTTCAGCCGAATCGTGTACTTGTGCACGGTTCCCGGACCGACGGGCGGCAGCGTCGCGTCGTAGAGGGCATGCGGCGGTGCGGGCGTGGCCGCCGCCGCAGTCGCAGCCGTCGAAGCCGTTGTGGCCATGCCGGCCATGCTCGAAGTCGCCCCTGTGGGTGTGATCGCAGGCGCGACTACCGGGACTGCCCGTTCCGCCGAAGACCGGCCCGTGGCCCAAACCATGAAAACCGCGAGACCGAGGAGTCCGGGGAGAAGGATCGCGAGGACGACTCGCGCCGCAGCCCAGCCCCGCTGCTCCTGCGGGGCGGGTTCTGGGTCCACGCCGGGCGGGGTGTGGGTGGAAATGATGACGCTCCTCTACTGGCGGACTCAACCTCTCCTCAGAACGTATGACCACCGTGGGCGTCTGTCGTCGGCGGAGTGCCGCTCCAGTGCTGCGGAAAACTACGCGTCGTCCGGCGACTCGATGATGGCGCGCTGGACGGTGATGATGCGCGCTTGATGCCGGACTCCGTCGCGCCGCTGATGTCGGCCAACCATCACGCATCAGCTCGCCGACGATCACGACCCGGCGTGGCGCCCGTCGTCCTGAGCCGGTCCGCTCAGCGCGCGCCCCGCCACATCGCCACGCTGGTGGAGAGTGCCCAGACGAGCATCACGGGAATCGCGAGCATTCCCGCGAGGGCCGCGTTCGCGGCGATGATCAGGATCGCGGCGACGCCGCCAACCCAGGCGAGCCAGCGCGAGAAGGCTCCGGTTCGCACGATCAGCCACGACGTCGTCGCCATCGCGACTGCCGCGGCGAGCATGCCGCCGGCGCCGAGCGCGGCGTAGCCGATCTGCGGGATGTAGCGGAGCGTGTCGGCTCCGGGGAGCGATTCCTTGCTTCCGGGGGCTTTGAGCGCGAATCCGATCATGCCGCGCGAAGCGGCCGCGACGATGAGCATCGCGACGAAGACGCCCCCGCTTGCGACGACGAGGGCGCTCAGCCTGCCGTCACCGCCTTCTGCGGCGAGCAGGCGGGAGCGCAGCTGGACGAGGAAGACGAGAAAGCAGAGTCCCGCGAGGACGAAGCTGTACATGGAGATGATGCTCGTCACCTGGTTCCCGCTGTCCGACCAGAAGGCGACGAGCTTCTCGTCGCTGGCGCCGAGGGGGATGTTCAGCATCGCGGTTCCGAGCAAGAAGAGCAGGGAGAACGCAAGGCCTGCGATCGCGCCGGCTCTTCCGCCTCTCACCCTCGTGGCGATTGCCGTGTGTGTGCCTACTGTCGCGGTCGCGGACACTGTCGAACCTCCAGGTTGGGCGCGCATCGCGCGTTGGAAACCACGCTACGACCGCAGCGGCCGTCCGTCGTCGTGACAGGCACCTAAATGCCCGTTGGTGCCAGCACCGAGATGTCAGGCGCCGGAGGCACGCAGGTAGGTCAAGACCGCGAGCACGCGCCGATGGTCGTCGCCGCTGATCGGCAGGCCGAGCTTGCCGAGAATCGAGCGCACGTGTGCCTCGACGGTCCGCTCGGTGAGCCAGAGCCGCTTCGCGATCGCGGCGTTGGTCCGGCCCTCGGCCATCACGGTGAGCACCTCGCGCTCGCGGGGCGTGAGCTCGCCGAGCGCGTCTCGCTTCGGCGTCGGCGAGATCAGCGTGGCGACGACCTCCGGGTCGAGCGCCGAGCCTCCGTCGCAGACGCGCCGTGCGGCGTCGAGGAAGTCGTCCACGTCGAGCACGCGCTGCTTCAGCAGGTAGCCGAAGCCGCCTCCGGTCGCGACGAGCTCGAGCGCGTGGCGGGTCTCGATGTGCTGCGAGAGGACGAGCACGGCGGTGGCCGGGTGCGCCCGCCGGATCTCGGCCGCGGCGCGCATGCCCTCGTCCTGGTAGTCGGGTGGCATGCGCACGTCGACGACGGCGAGGTCCGGCTCGTGCTCGGCCACGACGGCGAGCAGCGCCTCGGCGTCGCCGACCCGCGCGACGACCTCGTGCCCGGCGTCCTCGAGCAAGCCCGCGAGGCCCTCTCGAAGCAGCACCGTGTCCTCTGCGATCACGATCCGCACGGGATCTCCACCTTGATCGTCGTGCCGCCACCGGCCGGGCTCGTGAGCGAGAACGTCCCGCCCTGCGCCTCGACCCGGTCGGTCAGGCCGATCAGCCCGGTGCCGGCGCTCACGGTCGCGCCACCGATGCCGTCGTCGGCGATCTCCAGCGTGAGAGCGCCGTTCGCGACCGCCGCATCGACGGTGATCTGCGACGGGGACGCGTGCTTGACGGCATTCGTGACAGCCTCGCAGACGACGAAGTACGCGGCCGCCTCGATCTGCGGAGGAAGACGCTCGGCCGTCGCCTCGAGCTCGACCGGAACCGGGAGCGCGCGCACCAGATCGGCAAGTGCCGCCGCGAGCCCCTCGTCCAAGCGCGGCGGCCGCACGCCGGCCGCGATCCTGCGCAGGTCGTCGATCGCCCTCCCGACCTCGTCGACCGCGGCATCGAGCGGAGGTCCGAGGATCTGCGCCTCCCGCGGCAGCGACCGCTGCAGCCGCCGCAGCACGATCCCGAGCGACACGAGCCGTTGCTGTGCGCCGTCGTGGAGGTCCCGCTCCAAGCGTCTACGCTCCTCGTACCCCGCCTGCACGACCCGCGCTCGCGAGGCCTCGACCTCCGCGAGCTGCAGTCTGACCTCGACCCGCAGGCGTGCGATCTCGATCGCCAGGCTCGCGGCGGCGAGCACGCTGCGGAGCAGATCGGGACGGTCGAGCAGAGCAGGATCGTGCCGCAGCAACGCGATCTCCCGACCGCGGTGCTCGACGCGCGTGACGGTGCGGCCGTCAGCGGGCGGCTCGACGACGATCCCCGCAAGGCCATCGCTGTACAGCTCGCTCTCCGGCAGCCGGAACAGCAGCTCGGCGCTCGGGTCGCGAAGGGCTGCGGCGATCACGTCGCCGACCTCCTCCGGCTCTCGCCGGCCCTCTCGGACGTCGTCGACGAACGCGCTCACTCGACGCAGCCCGTCGTAGCGCTGGCGATCGAACCGCCAGTCGACCGCAGCCTGAACGCGGAGTCGCAACGGCGCGAAGGCCGCTGCGACGACGAGCACCGCGACTGCCGTGACCCACGTCGACCCCTGGCCGGCTGCAACGCCTGCGAGCAGCGAGACGATCGCGTAGAGGAGCCCGAGCGATGCGGTGACAGCCGCGTAGACGAGCGTCCGGTTGAGCAGCCGATCGATCTCGTACAGCCGATAGCGGGTGACGGCGATGCCGACCGCGAGCGCGACGGCCGACTCCATCGCGAGGAGAAACCCGAGCACTGCGCCACCCGGCTCGCCGACGACCAGGCCCCAGAGCAGAAAGCCGGCGATCCCCAAAGGGATCAGCAGCGCGGCATAGGCCAGCCAGAGCATCTGCAGCCGCTCGATCCCGGCCGACCGCTTGTAGCGAACCCGTGCTGCCCCGGCCCCGACGAACAGGCTGGCGAACACCGACAACCAGGCTGGGAGCCGGACGAAGCCGAGGCCATCCGGCACACGCAGCGGAAAGGGATTCGTCACATCGGAGAATGGCTTCTCGAGCTGATCCGCCATCACGAGCACGACCAGCAGGACCGCGAACGCGCCGGCCGCGAAGATCGCGTACGGGCGCCAGCGCCGCGACGGGAGCCGGCCGTCAGGGAAGACGAACGCGACCGCGACCGGCCAGGCGAAGAAGGTCGGCCAGAGCGACGAGACCAGCGCGGCCCAGGAGCCGCCCGGCAGCGCGCCCGGGTGGGCGTCCAGCGCCACCCACGCGTACGGCGTCGCGGCGAGCACCGCCGCGAGCGACAAGGAGCCCAGGACGAGGATCCACCCGATCGGGCCGCCGGGCCGTTGGGCCGCGATCACGGCGCCGACGAGAGCCGGGGCCGAGACCGCCGCGAGGAGGAAGGGATACAGCCAGACCACGCCAGAACCGGAAACGTGCTCCGCCGCGGCGATGCGGTCGAGCAACAACCCCCCCGTGATCAGGGCGACAGCCGCGAGCGCGAGGCACCAGGCGACAAGACGCGGCGCAATCCGCACGCTGCCATTCTCGTTCAGCGGCGCACGTTCGGCCACCGTGCTGGCACCGAAATCCGCGTGCAGAGCCACGGAGGTTGCAGGAGCTGCAGCTAGCTCTTGCTCGCGCGGTCCGCGAAATCTGAGCCCGGGGATCGCTCGCGTCCGGGAGGCGTCGCTCTCCGCCTCCCGGACGCGGAAACCTGTCTACGCTCGCTGCACCATGCGAATCCCATTGCCGGACGGGTCGCGGAACCCCGCGTCGATCCCGTACGGCTGCTCGGTCGGCTCCTGGGTGAACTCGACGCCGCGGCTCTTGAGGTCCTCGTACATCCCGCGGCAGTCGTCGGTGGAGAAGAACAGGCCGCCGAGCACGCCCGTGCCCAGCGTGCGCACCTCGAGCGGTTCGCGGTAGCCGGAGTCGATCAGATCCTTCGCCCGCAGGAGGTGGCGGGCGGATGGGAGGGGTGTGATCGATGCCATCGTGCGTTCCGGCTCCGTGCTGGCGCGGATCGGCCCAGGGTCGCGGCCGAGCGCCATAGGCTGCGGCCACATGTTCGCACTCCTCGTCTGGCTCTACCTGCGGCGGCAGTCACGGCGGTAGAGTCCTGCGCGTCTGACACACCCGCTGTGGAGAGGATCGGCATGTCTCAGGAGCCCCGCGCGTTCCCGCGCTTCGACCTCGAGGGGCAGGTCGCCCTCGTGACCGGCGCGGCGCGCGGGATCGGCCATGCGCTGGCCCTCGCGCTCGCGAATGCCGGCGCGGACGTCGTGCTCGGCCTGCGCGACGTGACGACCGCTGCCGAGCTGGCCGCGGAGATCGAGGCGATGGGGCGTCGCGCGCTCCGGCTGCAGATGGACGTCACGCGTCTCGACGAGGTCACGGCCGCGGTCGCTGCGGCGGTCTCGGCGTTCGGGCGCATCGACGTGCTCGTCAACAACGCCGGTCTCGGGCCTGAGAATCCCGCGGTCGACGTCAGCGAGGCCGATTTCGATCTGACCTGCGACGTCAACCTGAAGGGCACCTTCTTCGTCTCGCAGGCCGTCGGGCGCGTGATGATCCGCCAGGGCGGCGGACGGATCGTGATGCTCTCGTCGCAGGCCGGGTTCGTGGCGCTCCCGGGCGAGTCGGTCTACTGCATGACGAAGGCCGCGATCGCGCATCTGACGAAGTGCCTCGCGGTCGAGTGGGGCCCGCACGGCGTGACCGTCAACGGCGTCGCGCCGACCTTCATCGTGACGCCCGGAACGGCGGCGGTGCTGGACGATCCGGCTGCGCGCGACGACATCATCGAGCGCATCGCGGCGCTCCATCGCGTGGGGAACCCGATCGACGTCGCGGGCGCGGTCCTCTTCCTCGCATCTCCGGCCGCGTCGCTCGTCACCGGCCACACGATTCTCGTCGACGGTGGCTGGACGGCACGCTGACGACGCGCGTCAGTTCTCGACCGTGACCGTGCGGCTCGCGCGTGCGCGGTTTCCGTGCACGTCCTGCGCCTCGACGTCGATCCTGCACGAGCCGTTGCCGAGGCGGCGCGTGTCGAGCTCGCGCGCCAGCCAGTAGCGATAGGTCCCCGGCTTTCCCGGATGGTTCTGGCGGGTCTGCGGCGCGTAGATCGCCCGGAACGCGTCGGGCGTGCGGAAGCTGCGCAGGTCGACGCCGTGGCGCCACGGCACGAGCGGCGCTCCGTTGCGCACGATCCGCAGCCGCACGAGCGCCGGCGAGACCGGCATGTGCGACCACGGAGCGGGCACCGCGAGGGGGGTCGTGTCGAAGGCCGTGCAGCAGATGTCGATCAGGCCGCTGATCACCGCGCCCGCGATCTCGGCCGCGCCTCGCTGCAGGAGGATCGCCGCGACCGTCGGGTGCCCGACGTCGACGAACGGGGTGATCGCCCCGTCCCGCAGGGGATCGAGGTAGCGGCCCGCGCTGCGCTCGGCGAAGTGGACGTGGGCCCAGCCGGGCTCGATGTGCCCGAGCAGCTCGTGCGTGCCCACGCGCTGGTGGTGCGCCACGACGGGCTTGACGTGCCAGTACGCGAACACCCGCGTGCCGTTGCGGACCGCGATCGCGTTGCCCTTGTCCTCGATGAAGACCGTGCCCGGGGCGACCGAGAACACCGGCGTCCCGTCGGGCGCGGAGATGTCGATGCCGAAGTGGAACGCGTGGCTCGCACCGTCGATCCGGGGATCGTTGAAGAACCCGCGCACCGGATGCTGACGCCCGAAGGGCTCGAGCGGCCAGCCGTAGGTCATCGGGCGCTGCCGGCGAGCGCGCGCGTGCCGCCGGGGGTCCGGTGCACGGCCACGTACTCGTCGAAGTCGAACGCGCGCAGGAACTGGCGGGCGGCGCTGCGGCCGCTCATGTAGAGCGCGCGCTGGGTCTGCGGCGAGATCTCGAAGTCGGTCGCCCGCACGCCCAGCGTGTCGACGAAGATCGTGCGCGCCGTCGTTCCCGGATCGTCGATGTGCATCTGGTCGTAGAACCCCGTCATCGTCTGGACCATCCGCTTGACGAGGTCGATCGTGCTGTGCACCTCGTGGGGCGGCGCGCCGTGCCGATCGCGCAGCGAGAGCTTGATCCCGATCGTCGGCCAGCGTGGCGCGCCCGCCGCGGCCGGCCGGTCGAAGACGTCGACCGGGAAGTTCGAGAGCAGGCCGCCGTCGACGAGCCACGACTCGCTGCGGTGGAGATCGCGCAGCGCGCGCACGCGCTGATCGCCGTGCACGAGCCGCACGGGCTCGTAGAAGAACGGGATGCTCATGGAGGCCCGCACGGCATCGGCGACGCGCTGCCTCGACGGCTCGCGGTCGTACAGCTCGCGGTAGTGCCAGGGCAGGCGGACGAGCCGTCCGCTCGAGAGATCCGACGCCATCACGACGAGCCGGTAGCGCTGCAGCTCGGGAATCGCCTCGTCGAGCTTCAGCTCGGGCTCCTCGAGCGCGAGGTCGGCGAACGTCTCGACGCCGTGCTCGGCGAGCAGCGCGCCCAGCCAGCCGCGCAGGTAGTCGCCCTCGAAGATCCCCTGCTCGAAGAGCAGCGAGAGCCCCCTGCCGGGCGGGCCGAAGCGGTCGATCAGACCCTCATCCTTGAAGCGCCGGTAGTCGACGGCCTCCATGATCTTGCGCATCGCCGGCGCGTGCAGGCCGGCTGCGACGCAGGCTCCGATGATCGCGCCCGCGCTCGTGCCTGCGACGCGCGGGAAGCGGTAGCCGTGCTCCTCGAGCACGCTGATCGCCCCGACGAGCGCAATGCCCTTGACGCCGCCGCCCTCGAGCACGAGGTCGGCATTTCTGGACGCCACCATCGTTCCTCCCAGTCGAATCAGCATCCGGCGCGGCTCGAGCTGCTGCTGCACCGGCACATCTGATTTATGTGCCGATCGTCACGAAAAGCAAGAGGCAATCGCGTTAGCCGGGCGACCGGCTCGCATATCGTGGGCTCAGCGCGGTCGCCGTGACCGGAACGAGGGGGAGTCCCGTGAGTGTCAGCATGCTCGACGTGTCCGCGATCCGTGGGCGATTCACCGCCCTCCAGCGGCGCCTCGCCTTCTTCGACGGGCCGGGCGGCACGCAGTGCCCTGACTCCGTGATCGATGCGATCTCCGCGTACCTGCGAAATGACAACGCGAACGTCGGCGCGGCCTACGGCACGTCGAAGCGGACCACCGAGCTCGTCGAGGTGGCGCACGCGACCGCCGGCCGCTTCCTCGGCTGCTCGGGCGACGAGGTGGCGTTCGCGCAGAGCATGACCTCGCTCAACTTTCTCCTCACCCGCGCGCTCGCACGCGAGCTCAAGGCCGGTGACGAGGTGCTCGTGACGAAGCTCGACCACGATGCCAACGTGGCGCCGTGGCTCCATCTCGAGCGCGACCTCGGCATCGTCGTGCGCGCAGTCGATCTGCACGACGACCTCTCGCTCGACCTCGATGACCTCGAGCGCAAGCTCGGCGAGCGCACGCGCGTCGTCGCCTTCCCGGTGGCCGCGAACTCGGTGGGGACGGCCCCCGACGTGGCGCGCATCGTCGAGCTGGCGCACTCGGCCGGGGCGCTCGCCTGGGCGGACGCGGTCCACTACGGCCCGCACGGGCGCATCGACGTCGAGGCGTGGGGCGTCGACGTGCTGCTCTGCTCGCCCTACAAGTTCTTCGGGCCGCACATGGGCATGGCCTACGGCCGGAAAGAGCTGCTCGAGTCGTGGGATCCCTACAAGGTCCGTCCTGCGGCCGACGATCCCGTCGCCCATCGCTTCGAGCATGGGACGTGCCAGCACGAGCTGCTGGCGGGCTTCGTCGCCGCCGTCGAGTACCTCGATGAGATCGGCTGGGATGCGATCGTCGCGCACGAGCGCGGGCTCGGCGAGCGGTTCCTCGCCGGCGTGCCCGAGGGCGTCGACCTGTACGGGCTGCCGACGATGGAGGGGCGCGTCCCGACGTTCTGCTTCAACGTCCCGGGGCACACCTCGCAGGAGGTCGCGATCCACCTGGCGGACGCGCACGACGTCGCCGTCTGGTGGGGCAACTACTACTCGGTCGAGACGATGAAGCAGCTCGGCCTCGACCTCGCTGTCGGCGCGGTGCGTGCCGGGATCGTGCACTACAACACCGAGGAGGAGGTCGACCGGCTGCTCGCAGGGGTCGCGGAGCTCGTCTGACCGTCAGCTCTGAGGCCAGGTCGCGTTCGCGGGCATCGCCGTCGCGTCGTCGCTCTCGAGCGCGTGACCGGGCGCCGGCCACGGCGCGAGCACGACGAGCAGGCGGCTGTCCTCGAGCGCTCGCACCGAGTGCGCCTCGCTCGGATCGAAGGTCGTGATCGTCCCGCTCTTCCCGGCGAGCGTCGTCGCTCCCGCGCGCAGCTCGACGCTGCCGTCGAGCACGCAGACGATCGCCCGCTCGCGCACCTGGTGCTCGCCGAGCTGCCTGCCGCGCGCGAGCGCGATCACGATCCCTCGCGCCTCCGGCGTCGAGAACAGCACGAACGGGCCGTCCTGACCGCTCGGCTGGATGGCGGGGGAGAGATCCCAGTGCTGCATTGCGCCCTTTCGAGTTCAGCCGAGTATAGGCCTCCGTCAGAGGTCGAGCCGGGCGTCCTCGAGATCGAGGTCGCGCTCCACGCGGTGCATGATGTCGTCGTCGATGTGGCCGGCCGAGCGCAGCGCGATGATCGCCGCTCGCTCGGCCTCGAGCAGCTCCCGGCGGAGGCGCTGGAAGGCGGCCGAGCGCTCCTCGATCGCGCTCGAATCGCCGTCGTCCAGCCGTGATCGGAAGCGGTCGACCCGGAATCGGTAGGCACCGTGCAGCCTGCTGGCCGTCTCCTCGCGCACCCACTCCTCGGTGCGCAGCTCCGCGAGCCGGGCGAGCGCGGCCTCGGCCGCGTGGATGCGCGCATCGGCCTCCTGGCGGTCGCCGGCGCCGTCGTCGCGCAGGCCCAGCAGGCCGATCACGGCGGGCAGCGTGAGGCCCTGCCCGACGAGCGTGGCGAGGATCACCCCGAAGGTCAGGAAGACGATCAGGTCCCGGCCCGGAAACGGCGCGCCGTCCGAGGTCGCGAGCGGCACCGCGAGGGCCGCGGCGAGCGAGACGGCTCCGCGCATGCCGCACCACGCGAGCAGGGCGGGCTGCTGCCAGGGCGGGGCCGGGTCGCGCTCGCGGATGCGCGCGCTGAGCGCGCGCGGCACGTACGTCGCGGGGAAGATCCAGACGAAGCGGATTGCGATCACCGCGGCCGCGACGAGAGCCGCGTCACCGGTCAGGCCGAGCGCGGATCGGTTGGAGAGCGAGTCGAGGATCGTCGGCAGCTGGAGGCCGATCAGCGTGAACAGGAGGGCGTTGAGGATGAAGGTCGCGATCTCCCAGACGGCCGTCCCCTGCAGGCGCTGCTGCACCGTCGTCAGCTCGGGGGCGTGCCAGCCCAGATAGATGCCGGCGGTCACGGCCGCGAGCACGGCCGAGACGCCGAGCGCCTCCGCGGGCAGGTAGGCGAAGTAGCCCGTCAGCAGCGAGATCGTGATCTCCGTCGGCGGGTCGTCGAGGCGCCGGCGCACGAGGCGCACGACGTGGCCGACCGCGAGACCGATCGCGATGCCGCCGAGCACGGTCAGCACGAAGCGGCCGCCGGCCGCGGCCGGCGAGAACGTTCCCGCGACGACCGCGGCGACGGCGACGCGATAGGCGACGAGGCCGGTCCCGTCGTTGAGCAGGCTCTCGCCCTCGATCACGGCGATCACGCGGCGCGGGATGCCGTAGCGGCGTGCGATCTCGCTCGCCGCGATCGGGTCGGTCGGTGAGACCACGGCGCCGAGCACGAACGCGCTCGCCCAGGGCAAGCCGACGCCCACGTGCGCGGCCACCGCAACGGCGACCGTCGTCGCCAGCACGAGCCCGATCGAGAGCAGCGCGACCGGCCGGAGGTTGCGGCGCAACTCGCGCAGCGATGTGAAGAACGCCGCGCCGTAGAGGAGCGGCGGCAGGACGGCGATCAGCACGAGGTCGGGCGGCAGCTCGAGCCGGGGCATGCCGGGGACCACGCCGAACGCGAGGCCGCCGAGCACGAGCAGGATCGGGTAGGGCACGCGCGCGATCGGGGCGAGCGTCAAGAGCGCTGCGACGCCGAGCAGCATGGCGAGCAGAACGACCTCGTCGGCGTGCGTGAACGTCATCTCCGGAGCTTGTCAGAGGCGACCTGGGCGTGCGCGGCGCGTGCCCGGCCTCGCTCGACGTTCGTAGCGGTTCGCGTCAATCGCATCAAGCGAACGCCGGGATCTGCCGATAACCGCGCGTAGCGCGTGTCCGAGAGAACCCCCCAGCCGCCAGGAGCAGACGGAGCCGTTCCGTCCGCTCCGCTCCAGCCCGACTTACTCGAGGGCGTCCTCGACCTGTTCGAGGAGCACGTGTACCGCCTCGAGATCGGACCGGACGGGCGTGCGCGCGCGGTCTTCTCCGGTCCGAAGCTCGAGCGATTGCTCGGCGGTGCGGTGCCCTCGGGCACCGACCCGGGCGACCTCTGGCGCTCGCGGGTGCATCCCGCGGATGCCGAGGCGTACGCGACCTTCTTCGCGCAGCTCTGTCGTGGCGAGGAGGCCGAGGGCAGCTATCGGCTGATCGGGCTCGACGGGGTCACCCGCGTGCTCTGGGATCGCGCCCGCGCTCGCTCCCAGCCGAGCGGCGGGGTGGCGGTCGGCGGGGTCGTCTCCGACATGACGCTGCGCGAGGCCACGGCCGTGCGGCTCGACGAGGCGAGCGACCGTTTCACCCGGCTTCTCGACGTCGTCGGCGCGCACGTGTACCTCGCGCTGGCGCTGCCCGACGGAACCCTCGAGGAGCTCTTCCAGGGGCCAGGCGCCGATCGCCTGCTGGGCGGCGCGCTTCCCGATCCGGAGATGCAGAACTGGGACGCCGCGGTGCATCCCGAGGACCGCGAGGTCTACGACGGGTTCAACGCCGAGCTTGGCGCGGGTCGTGACGCCGACGTCGAGTACCGGCTGATCGGCGCCGACGGGGTGACCCGCTGGGTGCACGACCGGGCCGCGACGCGCCTGCGGCAGGACGGCGTCGTCGAGGTCAGCGGCATCGTCTCCGATGTGACCGAGCGCAGGCGCCTGCTCGACGCGATGCGCGAGGCCCACGCCGAGCTGGAGCGCGCCCACTCCGAGGCCGAGCTGCGCGCCCGCACCGATGACCTGACGGGCGCGCTCAACCGCCGGTACTTCGCCGAGCGCGTTGCAGATGCGCTCGCGCGAGGCGACGACAGCTGCGGCCTGCTGCTGCTCGATGTCGACCACTTCAAGCACGTCAACGACGTCTACGGCCACCTCGCCGGCGATGCCGTGCTCGTCGCGCTCGCACGTCTCGTCGAGACCTCCCTGGAGCCCGGCGACTGCCTCGCCCGCTGGGGCGGCGAGGAGTTCGGCGTGCTGCTTCGCGAGGTCGGCTCGGAGGAGGCGCTCGCGGCGCGCGCCGGCGCCCTGCAGAGCGCGGTCGCCGAGACCCCGATCTCGGCCGGTGGCGTCACGCTCAAGCTGACGATCTCGATCGGCGCCGTGCGGGCGAGCGCGCAGCTCGCGACGCTCGACTCGCTGATGGAGGCGGTCGACCGCTGCCTCTACGCAGCCAAGCGCAGCGGACGCAATCGCGTGCGCCTGCTCTCCGACATCGAGCTCGACCAGGCGCCTGCGAGCGAGCCCGAGGCGCTCTCGATCGCACGCGCTCTCGTCTTTGCTGCGAGCGCACGGGAGGGCACCCTCGAGGCGCACGCCGAGTGCGTGGCGAGCCTCGCGGGGCTGACGGCGTCACAGCTCGCGCTCTCGGCGTCCGTCGCCTTCCGCTGCACGCTCGCGGGCTGGCTGCACGACGTCGGCAAGATCGCGATCCCCGACGACGTGCTGACGCTTCCCGGTCCGCTGGACGATGCGCAGTGGGCGATCATGCGCACGCACCCCGTGGTCGGCGAGGAGATCGTGCGGCGCATTCCCATGCTCAGCGAGGCCGCGACGGCGGTCCGGCATCACCATGAGCTGTTCGGCGGCGGCGGCTATCCGGACGGGCTCGTCGGGTCGGCGATCCCGCTCGACGCGCGCATCGTCGCCGTCGCCGATGCCTTCGCCACGATGACCGTCGATCGCGTCTACGCCGCCGCCCGCAGCCACGAGGCAGCGGCGGTCGAGCTGCGCCGGAGCGCGGGAACGCACTTCGACCCGATCGTCGTCGAGGCGCTCCTCGGCGCGCTCGGCTACGCCGCCCGGCAGGCGCGCGCGGCGGCGTAGCCCCGGAGCTCGAGGTCGTGCAGCGCGCGCGGGTTCACGGAGCGTCGCGCTCGACGATCACGGTCGTCGCCTTGACCACCGCCGTGGCGGCCATTCCCGGCACGAGCCCGAGCTCGGCGACGGAGTCGGTCGACATCAGCGAGACCACGCGGAAGGGCCCGCAGGCGAGCTCGACCTGGCTCATCACGCGACCCCGCTTGATCGCGACGACGGTGCCGTCGAGCCGGTTGCGCGCGCTCGAGACGCGTGCGTGAGCTGGTCGTTCGCGAAGCAGCCGATCGATCTCGCTGGAGGCGATCACACGCTGGCCGCCGACGCGCTCGAACTGGATCCGGCCGTCCTTCTCCCAGCGTCGGAGCGTGTCGACGCTGACGCCGAGGCTTGCTGCGGCAGCGCCGATGCGCAGGCGGGTCGAGCCGACCTCCCTCGCCTCGGAGTCGGCGCTATCGGGTGGTGGTGGCATCGCTGGGGACAAGCCTACCGTCCCGTCGCCGTGTCGTTGGGCTGTGCTATCTTCCAACAATTACATAGGCAATACATATGCGTTGGAGGCTCGATGCACGTGATGGATCGGCGCGCGCTGCTCGCGCCTACAGGGGTGGCAGCCGGGGTCGTGGCCCTGGCCGGAATCGCCGCTCAGCCGGCGGCCGCAGCCGAGCTCGACCTGGCAAACGTCCGGCTCGTCTGCTCGGGCAAGCGCCTCGCGATCACGTGGTACACGCGCTGGCTGAATGCCGGCACCGCCGCTCGACCAGACGCTGGCACGCGAACGCTCGTGCTCGAGCTGCGCAAGCAGGAGCAGGCGCACTACGCGCTCCTCGCGCCGCTCCTGAACGGGACCGCGCCGTCCGATGACGACTTCGACTACACGCTCCCCGCGGGCGCGCTCCGCTCGTCCGAGACGGCCACGGCGTTCTCTCTGTCGCTCGAGAGCCTGCTGCTCGGCATCGCGATCGCCGCGGCCTCGACGACGCAGGACGTCGGCGTCGGCGAGTCTCTCACGCGTGTCGCGGCAAGCGACGCCCAGCACGTCTCGGCGCTCAGCGCGCTCGCCGGACGCTCGCCGATCCCGAGCGGTCTGGCGCGGCCGATCAGCCTCGAGGACGCCTCGAACCAGCTTGGACAGTTTCTCTCCTAGGGCCCGATGAAAACCTATGCATTCAGATATCTCCGGCCCGGCCTCGTCGTCGCCGTGGCGCTCGCGCTGCTCGCCTTGCTGAGCGCGAACGCCTCGGCGCGGCCCGAGCGACGGTCAGACACGCAGCTCTCGGTCTTCGCGGCCGCGTCGCTGACCGAGGCGTTCCCGGTGTTCGACGGCGGGCAGAGGTACAACTTCGCCGGCAGTGACACGCTCGCGGCACAGATCTGGCTTGGCGCGCCCGCCGACATCTTCGCGGCGGCGAGCACCGCCGCTCCGCAGGCGCTCTTCAACGAGGGGCTCGTCGAGCGGCCGGTCACGTTCGCGACGAACAGGCTGGTGCTCGCCGTTCCCACGGCCAACCCCGCAGGGATCACGAGCGTCTACGACCTCAGGCGAGCGGGCATCAAGCTCGTGATCGGCACGCCGACGGTGCCGATCGGCGTCTACACGCGACAGGTGCTCGGGAACCTCGGCCTGACGAGCTCCGCGCTCGCGAACGTCGTCAGCCAGGAGAAGGACGTCAAGTCGATCGCCGCCAAGGTCGCGCTGGGGACCGCGGATGCCGGCTTCATGTACGTGACCGATGCGCGACCGGTCGCGGCACAGGTCACCCTGATCAAGCTGCCGGCCTGGGCGCAGCCGCCCGTGCGCTACCAGATCGCGATCGTCAGATCGACGCAGAGCCGCGCTGCCGCCGCGGCCTTCATCAAGCGCCTCACGAGCACCGCAGGGCGCAAGCTGCTCGTGAACAATGGCTTCGGTGTCCCGAAGCTCCCCGTTGCGAAGAAGAAGAGCAAGCAGTGAGCCGGTGAGCAGAGCGCGCGGCGCGGCGTTCGCCGCCGCGCTGTTCCTCTGCGTCGCGGTCGTGCTCGGCTTCCTCGTGCTGCCGATCATCGCGATCTTCGCGCGCGTCCCCGTCCACCTGCTCGTCGACCAACTCGACGACGCGGCGGTGCGAGACGCGCTCGTGCTCACGGCGACGACGAACGCGCTGGCGCTGGCCGCGATCGTCCTGCTGGGCACGCCGGCCGCCTACCTGATCGGGACCAGGCGCTTTCGCGGCCGGGCGGCCGTGATCACGCTGATCGAGCTGCCGCTGGTGCTGCCGCCGGCCGTCGCCGGGATCGGCCTGCTCGCGGCCTTCGCCGGCCGGATCGGACTGCTCGCGGGCGTGCTCGATCCGCTCGGCATCGACGTCGTCTTCACGACGACGGCCGTCGTGCTCGCGATCTGCTTCGTCGCGGGGCCGTTCTACCTCCGCCAGGCGATCGCCTCGTTCGAGACGCTCGACCGCGACATTGTCGACGCCGCTCGCGTCGACGGAGCCGGGCCGCTCCGCCTGTTGCTCAGCATCGCGGTGCCGCTCTCATCCGCCGGGCTCGCGGCCGGTGCGGCGCTCGCGTTCGCGCGAGGCATGGGCGAGTTCGGGGCGACGATCATGTTCGCCGGGAACCTCCAGGGCGTGACCCAGACGCTCTCGCTGCTGATCTACCAGCGCTTCGAGGTCAGCTTCAACCTGACGCTCGCGATCAGCGCGCTGCTCGTGATCGTCAGCGCCGCGATCCTGATCACGGTCAAGCTCGTCACGGGCGCCTCGTTGCGCCTGCCGCTCGCTCGCGCGGGCGAGTGATCGTCACCCTCAGATCGTCTGCGCGCTTTACGCGAAGGGCCGGATCGTGCAAGGTTGCCGGCAGATGGAGACTCCCACCGCCGATCCCGTCGTCCCTCTGAGCGAGGGAGGCTTCCCGCTCGCCGCTCTCGGCGAGGTGGAGCGCCGCCTGCTCTGGCTGGCCGTGCGCATGGTCGATCACGCGAACCGCGATGCGCCGTCCGAGGACGGCATGAAGGTCGGCGGTCACCAGGCCTCGAGCTCGTCGATCGTCTCGATCATGACGGCGCTCTGGTTCAGCGAGCTGCAACGCGACGACCTCGTCGCCGTGAAGCCCCACGCCTCGCCGGTGCTGCACGCCGCGGAGTACCTGCTCGGACAGCTCGACGGCTCCTACCTGCGGCGCCTGCGCGGGTTCGGCGGCCTGCAGCCGTATCCCAGCCGCACCAAGGACCCCGTCCCGGTGGACTACTCGACCGGGTCGGTCGGGCTCGGCGCCGCGGCGCCGCTCTTCGGCGCCCTCACGCAGCGGTTCGTCGCGCACCGCTTCGGCGGCGGCGAGCGCGGGCGCTACTTCGCCCTGCTGGGCGACGCCGAGCTCGACGAGGGCAACGTCTGGGAGGCGATCCTGGACGCCTCGACGCGCGGTCTCGACCGGGCGGTCTGGATCGTCGATCTCAACCGCCAGTCGCTCGACCGCGTCGTGCCGATGATCCGCACCCTCGAGCTCGCGCGCGTCTTCGAGGCCGCGGGCTGGGAGATCGTCGAGCTGAAGTACGGCAGGCGACTGCGCGCCTCGTTCGAGCGCGAGGGAGGGGAGATCCTGCGCCGCCGCATCGACGAGCTGCCGAACCAGGTCTACCAGCAGCTCTTCGCGGCGGATGAGGAGACGGTGCGTGCGACGCTCGAGGCGGGCCTCGATGCGGCCGAGCGCCGCCTCCTGCGGAGCTGTCTCGCTCCGGACGAGGGAGCGATCGGCGCGCTGATCCGCGATCTCGGCGGGCACGACCTCGGCGATCTCTGCTCGGCGCTCGCGGCGACTCGCACCGCTACCAGGCCGACGCTCGTTTTGGCGTACACGATCAAGGGATACGGGCTGCCGATCGCGGGCAACCCGCTCAACCACTCGGCGCTGCTCTCGGGCCGGCAGATCGACGCGCTGCGCGAGCAGTGCGGCCTCGACGAGGCCAGCGAGTGGGACCGGCTCGCGGCCGGCTCGCCGGGCGGCCTGCTCGCGGCCGAGACCGCCGCGCGGCTCGGTCCACGCGAGCGGCGCGTCCGCAGCCCGCGCGAGGCGCACGTGCCGCAGGCGTCGGCTGCTCCGCTCGGCGGCCGGACGACGCAGGAGGGGTTCGGACGGGCGCTCGTCGAGATCTCCCGCGACTCGGACATCGCCGACCGTCTCGTGACGACGGCGCCGGACGTGAGCGTGTCCACGAACCTCGGCGGCTTCATCAACCGCGTCGGGGTGTTCGGCCCAGACGAGGAGCCCGACGTCGACGCCGGCGGCGGGCTCGCCTGGCGCGTCTCCCGTCAGGGCCAGCACATCGAGCTCGGGATCAGCGAGATGAACCTGTTCCTGCTGCTGGGCCAGCTCGGCTTGTCGGACGAGCTGACGGGCGAGCGCCTGATCCCGATCGGCACGGTCTACGACCCGTTCGTCTGCCGCGGCCTCGACGCCCTGATCTACTCGCTCTACTCCGAGTCGTCGTTCATCATCGCCGGCACGCCGTCGGGGGTGACGCTCTGCCGCGAGGGTGGCGCGCACCAGTCGACGGTGACGCCGAGCCTGGGGATGGAGCTGCCGAACCTCACGAGCTACGAGCCGGCGTTCGTGCGCGAGGTCGACTGGCTGCTCCGCGAGATGGTCGCGCGGATCGCGCGCGACGTCGCACCGGGTGCGTTCTACCTGCGGCTCTCGACCGCGCCGAGGGACCAGACCGCCTTCGACGAGCTTCACGCGCTGCGCGGCGACGACCTGCGCGACGACGTGCTGCGGGGCGGCTACCGCCTGCACGAGCCCGCCGCGGATGCGACGCGCCCGCGCGTCACGATCGCCGCGTGCGGCGCGCTCGTCGCCGAGGCCGTGCGGGCAGCCGAGCTGCTCGCAGACGAGGAGGGGATCGCCGCGAGCGTGGTCTGTC
The DNA here is from genome assembly GCA_031361905.1 of Actinomycetes bacterium. Classification (GTDB taxonomy): domain Bacteria; phylum Actinomycetota; class Thermoleophilia; order Gaiellales; family JALYLC01; genus JANLRV01. Next base: position 53,387 of record JANLRV010000121.1, on the reverse strand, counting down.
TGACCTCCCCCGACCTGCTGTTCTCCGAGTGGCGCGCGTGCGAGGGGGCCGGCATCACGGAGCCGCTCGGCCTGCCGCGCACGTCGCACCTCGAGGCGATCTTCGCGCCCGATCGTGCAGCCCCGATCGTCAGCGTGATCGATGGCGCGTCGCACAGCCTCGGCTTCCTCGGCGGGGCCATCGGAGCGCGCCAGCTGCCGCTCGGCGTCGACCGCTTCGGCCAGGCCGGTGCGCTGTCCGAGATCTACGACGCCTATGAGATCAGCGCCGACGCGATCGCCGCCGCCGCCGCGACGCTGCTCGCGCGCACGCACGCGCGCTCTCACTAGAACACGCTAGAACACGCGCCGCTGCCGTATACGCTGCGTGCATGATCGCGACAGCGCCCTTCGGCAGCACGGGACATGACAGCACTCGCACGATCTTCGGCGCGGCCGCGCTCGGCGACGTCTCGCGCGCCGCAGCCGAGGCGACCCTCGAGCTGCTGCTCGAGCACGGCGTCAATCACATCGACACCGCCGCGTCCTACGGCGACTCCGAGCTGCGCGTGGCGAGCTGGCTCGCCCGGCATCCGGGCACGTTCTTCGTCGGCACGAAGACCGGCCAGCGCGAGTACCGCGGCGCGAAGGAGGAGATCCACCGCTCGCTCGAGCGCCTCGGTGTCGACCGCCTCGACCTGATCCAGCTGCACAACCTCGTCGACGTGATCGAGTGGGAGACGGCGCTGCGCGACGGCGGCGCGCTCGAGGCCGCGATCGAGGCGCGCGACGAGGGCCTCGTGCGCTTCATCGGCGTGACGGGCCACGGCCTCTCGGTCCCGGCGATGCACCGGCGCAGCCTCGACCGGTTCCCGTTCGACTCCGTGCTTTTGCCGTACAACGCCGTGCAGATGCGAGACGCCCGCTATGCCGCCGAGTTCGACGCTCTGGCCGCGACCTGCGCCGAGCGCGGCGTCGCGCTGCAGACGATCAAGAGCATCGCGCTCGCCCCGTGGAACGGCCGGCCGCAGACCTCGCAGACGTGGTACGAGCCGCTCACCGAGCCGGACGAGATCGAGCTCGCGGTTCACTGGGCGATGGCCCGTCCGGGCGCCTTCATCAACACGGTCGGCGACACGTCGCTCGTGCCGCACGTGCTCGCCGCGGCGGCGCGATTCGAGGCGGCTCCGGCCGCCGGGGCGATCGACGCGCTCGTCGAGCGCCGCGCGCTCGCGCCGCTGTTCGTCTGAATCCCCGCTCGCCAGCCGCTCACGATTCATTCCGTTAGAGCTTCTGAGGCGCGAAAGTGCTCAAGATCCGGCGCCGTCTTCCGATGACACGGACGTGAACGCTGTACCGCATGACTCCCCGGACGCGACGCCGCAGGTCGGAGACATCATCGAGATGTCCTCGACCGAAGACGAGCTGCTCGGCACGGGCGTGCTCGAGCAGTTCGAGGACGGAAGCTGGATCGTCTGCGTCGACGCCGGTGGTCTCAAGACCCCGGAGGATGGCCGCGTGCGCTGCACGAGCGAGACGGGCGTCTGGCATGCCTCGGTCTCGACCGCACCCGTCACGCGCTCGGGCGACCGGCGCGACTCGCGGGCTCCGGCCGGCCGGTCGCCGATCCTCGTGCGCACCGAGAGCGAAGGGCCCTTCACGAAGGGGCAGCGCTCGCGGGCGGTCTGCCTCGACTTCTCGGAGTCGGGCTGCCGGACGACGTGGCACGCCGATCCGCCGTCGGTGGGCGATGTCGTCCAGCTCGCGTGGGGCATCGATGAGAACGTCGAGCGCCAGGCCGAGCCGACCTGGGTCGCGGCCTACGTGACGCGGGTTCTGACGATGTCGTTCGGCGTTCGCCAGGTTGCCTTCGCGTTCAAGCCGGCCGATCTTCAGCAGGTCCGCCGCGTGCGGGACTGGCGCGATCACTGGATGGCGGCCCACCGCGTCCGGCTGATCGCCGACCCGGTGGAGTAGGAGCGCGGCTCCGGCCGCGACTCTGCAGCCGGTAGAGTCTCGCCCGTGGTGGCCGACCAGCGCTTCGACGTCGTCGTGATCGGCGCCGGGCCCGCAGGCGAGGTCTGCGCGGGGAGGCTCGCCGAGGCGGGGCTCAGCGTGGCGATCGTCGAGCGCGAGCTCGTCGGCGGGGAGTGCTCGTACTGGGCCTGCATGCCGTCGAAGGCGCTGCTCCGCCCGGCCCAGCTGCTGGCCGAGGTCGAGCGCGTGCCGGGTGCGCGCGAGGCCGTCACGGGGAGGCTGGACGTCGGCTCGGCGCTGCGGCGGCGCGACGAGGTGATCCACGATCTCGATGACGCCTCGCAGCTTCCGTGGCTCGAACAGCGGGGCGTCGTGCTCGTGCGCGGCCACGGCCGCTTCGACGGCGAGCGGCGCGTCGTCGTCGCAGACGTGACGCTCACCGCCGAGCGCGCGGTCGTCGTCGCGGTCGGGAGCGTCGCCGCGCTGCCCGGCATCCCGGGCCTCGTGGAGGCGGGGCCGTGGACGAGCCGCGAGGCGACCACTGCCAAGGCCGCTCCCGAGAGCCTGATCGTGCTCGGCGGCGGCGTGGTCGCGGTCGAGCTGGCGCAGGCGTGGGCGACGCTCGGCTCGCACGTCACGCTCGTGCACCGGTCCCGCTCGCTGATCTCGCGCGAGGAGCCGTTCGCGCGCGAGCAGGTCGCCGCTGCTCTGACGGAGCTCGGCGTGGAGCTTCGCCTGGCGAAGCCGGTGAGGCGTGTCGATCGAGAGGCGAACCGAGGGGTGACGGTGGAGCTCGAAGGCGGCGAGCTGCTGCGAGCCGACGAGCTGCTCGTCGCCGCCGGCCGGCGCCCGCACACGAGCGATCTCGGCCTCGAGACGATCGGGCTCGCTCCCGGCGAGGCGATCGCCGTGGACGACCGTCTTCAGGTTGCGGGGGCGCCGTGGCTGCTGGCGATCGGCGATGTCAACGGCCGCGCGCCGCTCACGCACATGGGCAAGTACCACGCGCGCATCGCCGCCGACGTGATCCGCGGGCGCGCGGCGAGCGTGCGCGAGAGCGGGCCGCCGCCGCGCGTGATCTTCACCGACCCGCAGGTCGCCGCGTCGGGGCACACGCTCGCCTCGGCCGAGGACGCGGGTCTCGACGTCGAGGCCGTCGACGTCGAGACGTCGGCGAACGCGGGGGCGAGCTTCCACGGCCGCAACGCGCCCGGCACGTGCCGCCTCGTCGTCGACCGCGGACGACGCGTGCTCGTCGGCGCGACCTTCACCGGGCCCGACGTGGCGGAGCTCGTGCACAGCGCGACGGTCGCGATCGCGGGAGCCGTGCCCCTGGACGACCTCGCCCACGCCGTGCCGACCTTCCCGACCCGCACCGAGGTCTGGCTCGGGCTGCTCGAACAGCTCGAGCGCTAGCGGCCCGGGCATCGACGGGATCTCCGAGAGGCCAATGCGGTGCTGACGATCCTCCTCGGCCTGCTCGCCGCGTTCGCGTGGGGCGCGCCGGATTCGGTTCTCGCTCGAGGCGTGCGCAACATCGGCGCGTTTCCCATGGTGTTCGCGTCGACGGCGCTCGGCGCCGCGCTGAGCGTGCCGCTCGTCGTCGTCGCCGGGAGACCGAACCTCTCGGAGCGGGCGCTCGGGCTCGTGCTGCTCGTGGCGGTGCTGACGGTGCTCGGCTTCCAGGCCGGCCTGATGGCCTTCACCAAGGGCGCCGTGTCCGTCGTCGCCCCGATCGTCTCGTGCGAGGGCGGGGTCGCGGCTGCGCTCTCGCTCGCGGCCGGCGAGCGCGTGGGGTCGCTGATCCTCGTCGGCATCCCGCTCGCGCTCCTCGGCGTCGTCTTGGTCTCGAGCAGTGGCGGCGGCGGTCGCGGCGGCGTGCTGCCTGCGGCCACCGCGGCGATCCTCTGGGGCGGCGTGCTCGCGCTCTCGGCGCCGCTCGCGAGCGAGCTCGGCGTGATCTGGGCGTTCGTGCTGGTGCGGCTCACCGCGGTGGCGCTGATGGTGCCGCTCGCGATCAGCAGGAACGTGCTCGCGGCAGCGCGGACGCAGATCTGGCCGGTCGTCGCGTGGGGCGTCGGCGACGCGGTCGCCTACTTCTCGTTCGTCGTCGCGGCCGACCGTGGGCCCGCCTCGATGGCGGGCGTGCTGGCGGCCCAGTTCGGCACGGTGGGAGCGCTCGGCGCCGTGCTCTTCTTCGGCGAGCGGCTGCGACGGAGGCAGCAGCTCGGCCTCGCGCTCGTCGCCGTCGCCGTGGCCCTGATGGCGCTCGCCGTCGAGTAGACGGCGCCCGGTCAGTCCCCGAGCTCGCGCCGCCGGCGTGCGACGTGCTCGTCGAGCTCTGCGGCGATTGCCGCGTCGAACGGGGGCGGCTCGTAGGCGGCGAGCAGCTCGGCGACGATCGCAGTCGCACGCGTCGCGGCGTCCTGCGAGCCGTTGCGGGTCCACCGCTGGAAGTTCTCGGTGGTTGAGAGCAGCGGCCGGTAGAAGCAGTCGCGAAAGCGCGTCATCGTGTGCGCGGCCCCGAGAAAGTGGCCGCCGTGGCGCACCTCGTCGTGGGCCTCGAACGCGAGGCTCTCCGCGTCGATCTCGATCGGTGTGAACTCGGCGCAGAGCGTGCGCACGATGTCGAGGTCGACGACGACCTTCTCGAACGAGGCGACGAGACCTCCCTCGAGCCAGCCGGCCGTGTGCATCACGACGTTGGCGCCCGCGAGGAAGGCCGACATCATCGTGTTCGTGCCCTCGAACGCGGCCTGCGCATCGGGCACAGGGCTCGTCGTGAGCGCTCCGCCGCCCGACCGCCAGGGCAGACGATAGTGCCGTGCGAGCTGGCCGCTCGCGAGCAGGCCGAACGCGGATTCAGGTCCGCCGAACCCCGGTGAGCCCGACTTCATATCGGTGTTCGAGAGGAACGAGCCGAGCACGACCGGGCACCCGGGCCGCACGAGCTGCACGAGCGCGATGCCGGCGAGCGCCTCGGCGGTCTGCTGCGCGAGCGCGGCCGGGATCGAGACCGGCGCCATCGCGCCCATCAGCAGGAACGGCGTGACGATCACCGCCTGGCCCGCCTCGGCGTAGGCGAGCAGCGCCTCGAGCATCCGCTCGTCGTAGCGGAGCGGGGAGTTCACGTTCACGTTCGTGTACATGCAGGCCTGCCGGTCGAGCGCATCGCCGAAGACGATCCGCCCGAGCGCGAGCGAGTCGGCTGCGGCGACTCCGGAGATCTGCGATCCCTGAAACGGCTTGTCCGTGAGCGTGACGAGGCTGCGCACGATGTCGAGATGGCGCGAGTCGAGCGGGCGGTCGTTCGGCTCGCAGGGCAGCCCGCCGGCCGTGTCGAGATCGTCGAGGCTCTGGGCGAGCCGGCAGAAGTCGTCGAGGTCGGCGAGCGTGGCCTCGCGCCGCTCGTCGCCACGTCGCACGAACGGTGGGCCCTGGACCGGCACGAAGACCATCGCGTCACCGCCGATCGCCACGCTGCGCGCCGGGTTGCGCGCATGCAGCGTGAACTCGGCCGGGGCCTTCGCGATCTGCTCGAGCACGAACTCCGGGTCGAGCTTGACGATCGTGTCCTCGACCTGCTGTCCCGCGGAGCGGAAGCGCGCGAGCGCCTCGGGGTGGTCGAACTGGATGCCGATCTCGGAGACGAGCCGCTTCCAGCCTCCCTCGAGCACTGCGATCGCCTCGTTCGAGAGCGGCTCCAGTCGTGGGAAGCGGTTCGTGAACATCAGCCGCGCACGGAGCGTGCGGGGTCGAACGGCGTGATCCAGGCCGGCCGCTCCCCCCGGGCGAGCGCCGCGACGGCGAGCCCGGTGGCCGGGGCGAGCGTGATGCCGAGCATCCCGTGGCCGGTCGCGAGCACGACGCCGGGCAGGCCCGGCGCGGGGCCGAGCAACGGCAGGCTGTCCGGCGTGGCCGGCCGGAAGCCGGCCCAGCCTGCCGGTCCCTCGAGCGGCGGGCCGTCGCACGGGCTCGCGAGGTAGGGCGCGGTGTCGGCCACGAGCTGGCGGGCGCGCGACGGGCTGGGCGCTCCATCGCGGGCGCCCAGCTCGAAGAACCCCGCGATCCGCAGGCCGGCCGCGAGCGGTGAGAGCCCGAGCTTCGGCTCGCAGAGGTAGAGCGGCAGGGCGGGCGAGGGCTCGGGCGCAGGAACGGTCACGGAGTAGCCCTTGGCGCCGACGAGCGGCAGGCGCAGCCCGAACGGGCGAACGAGCTCTGCGGTTCCGAGCGCGCTCGCGAGCACGACGAGGTCGGAGCGCGCGAGCTCCCCCGCGTCGCCGTCGAGCGCCCACTCGCTTCCCGCGCGGCGCAGCGCGTCCACGCGAGTGTGCTCTCTCACAAGCACACCGCGTCGGCGGACGTGCTCGCCGAGGCCGGCGACGAGGCTCTCTGGCGCGACATGACGGTCGATCTCGGTGCGCACGGCCCAGCCGACGGCGTCGCTCAGGGCAGGCTCGAGCGTGCGAGCGGCCGACCCGTCCATCGCCTCGAGCGAGCCCTGGAAGCCGTGGGCGCGGAGGGCCGCGAACGTCTGGTCGAACCAGTGCAGGCCCTCGCGGTTCCGCGCGACGGCGAGCAGCCCGGCGCGGTGCTCCTCGAACTGCACGCCGGCCGCTCGCATCTGGTCGAGGCCTTCGAGCGAGCGGGTCGTCATGCCGAGCAGGGCCTCGACGCCCCGGTCGAAGACGGCCGCCCGGCTGCTGCGCGTGAAGCGCCAGAGCCAGCGCAGCCAGGTCGGGTCGAGGGTCGGGCGGATCACGAGCGCGCCGCGCGGATCGAACGCGGAGCGCAAGCCCGTGCGTACGATCCCGGGCGACGCGAGCGGCATGGCGAGGCTCGGTGTGACCCAGCCGGCATTGCCCGCCGAGGCTCCGCCCCCGATCGCACCCGCGTCGAGCAGCACGATCTCGTCGGCGACGTCGAGCAGCGAGAACGCGCAGGCTGCGCCGATCACCCCGCCACCGACGATCGCGACTCTCATCGATCTCGCTCCATGCGCGGGAAGATCGCAGATCCTCTGCTCGCTCGCCGAGCATCGCGAGCGAGGCCGAGGCGCCTACAGCTCGTCGGCCTCGCCGCTGCCGGCCCGTGCTGCCGTCTCATGCACGAACCCGTCCCATTGGCCGAGAGCGAACGGCGGCGCCTCGAGCCGGGCGGGCGCGCCGACCCGCAGGCCGTCGAGCGCAAGCTCGACGTGACGGCGCCAGATCTCCGGACGCCGGCCATCGGACGCGTCGATCAGCATCGCGATCGTCCACAGCAGCGCGAACGCGTCCTCGGCCGTCAGATCGGCGCGCAGCGTGCCGGAGCGGCGGCCCGAGTCGACGAACGACGCGACGAGCCCGCGCAGCTCCGTGCGCACGGGGCGTGCGGCCGGCGCATCCCACATGCAATGGCCGGGCACGCCGTGGCTCGCCAGCGCCTCGGCGAAGCCGCGCAGGAAGCGCGCGAAGCGCTCGCCCTGCGGCTCCGTCTCGGCGACCGCGTGCGCGAGCGCGAGGCCCCGCTCGAAGAACGGGTGGGCGATCGCGTCGATCAGCGCCTGGCGCGACGGGAAGTGCCGGTAGACCGTGCCGACTCCCACGCCGGCGCGGCGGGCGACCTCGTGCATGCAGAGCGCCGTGCCGCTCTGCGCGTGGGCGGCGCGCGCCGCCTCGAGCACGCGCTTGCGGTTGCGCACGGCGTCGGCGCGGAGCCCGGTCATGCCAGACGCTCCCCGATCGCGAGACCCGCCTCGGCGGGTCCGAACAGGCTCGCGTCGTCTGCCATGGCGTCGAACTCGTGCGCCTCTCGGTCGTGTGTCGGCGCGCTTCGCTTCGCCCGCGATGGGACGAACACCGCGGCGACGCCCGCTCCCGCGAGGGCCACGCCCATCACGACGAACGCGACCACGTAGCCCCGCTCGTGGGGCAGCGCTCGGGCGACGACGCCCGCGGCGATCAGCGTCGCGACGACCTGGCTGCCGATCGAGCCGCCGATCGTCCGCACGTTCGCGTTCATGCCCGTCGCCACGCCGGTCTGGCTCGGCGGCACGGCCTCGACGACGAGGTTCGACATCGCCGAGAACGCGAACCCGATGCCCAGCCCCACCATCAGCATGGCAGCGTAGAAGTTCCACTCGCTGCCGTGCTCGAGGCTCAGGAAGAGCATGCCGAGCGCGCTCAGCGCGGAGCCGAGCACGAGCGGGACCTTGGAGCCGAAACGGGTCGTCAGCGCGCCCGTCAGCACCCCGGCGACGAGCATCGCGCCCGACATCGGCAAGAGCGCGAAGCCCGAGCGCGTGATCGAGGCGCCGAACCCGTAGCCCGCGCTCGACGGCGTCTGCAGGTAGGCGGGCACGGCGAGCATCAGCGAGTACATGCCGAAGCCGAAGAGCGTTGCCGAGACGTTCGTCCACCAGACCGCCGGGATCCGCATCATGCGGACGTCGACGAGCGGCTCGGCGGCGGTGAGCTCGGTCAACAGCCAGGTGGAGAAGAGCACGACGGCGCCGGCGAACAGCGCGAGCACGCGCGCCGACGTCCAGCCCCAGTCACCGCCCTCGCTGACCCCGAGCAGCAGGCAGACGAGCCAGCCGGAGAGCGTTGCGATCGAGCGAACGTTGATGCGGCCGGGCGCCGTGATCGGAGACTCGGGCACCCACAGCACCGTCGCGACGATCGCGATCGCCGACATGATGCCCGGGATCCAGAACAGCCAGTGGAACGAGAGGTTCTCGACGATCGGCCCCGAGATCACGATCGCGACGCCGGCGCCGATCCCGATGATCGCCGAGATCAGCCCGATCGCCCCCGCGACGCGCTCGCGGGGGAACTCGTCGCGGATGATGCTGAAGGCGAGCGGGAAGATCGCGCCGCCGCCGCCCTGGATCACGCGCGCGATGATCATCACCACGACCGACGTCGTCAGCGCGGCCACGATCGACCCGACGACGAGCGATGCGAGCACGGCCACGAGCACGCGCCGCTTGCCGAACATGTCGCCGAGCCTGCCGAGCACCGGCGTGGCCACCGACGCGCTGACGAGATACGCGGTGAGCACCCAGGCGACGGTCGACTGCGTCGTGTGCAGCGCCCTGCCGATCTCGGGCAGCGCGGGGAGCACCATCGACTGGAGCAGGATGTAGGCGAGCGCAGACAGCGCGAGCACTGCGAGCGTGAGGCCGGGGCGCTGCCGCTCACGGGTCGGGGCGTGGGACATGGAATGGCTCCTGACGGGGGACGTCCCGGCATCTTAGCGGAACCGGACTCCGTTTCGGTTTGGCACCCGCCTGGTAGCGTCGGCGCTCGTCTGGAGCTGAGCCTGGATCCACCGTCTGGTGGGTTCGTGGCGGGCCTGCTGGTGGCCGTCAGGACGGGCTGCGCTGTCGCAGGCGCGGCCGGACGCCTCGGCCAGACAGCGCAGCCCGGAGCACGATCGTCGCGATCGGCGCCCCGCTCGCTAGCGTCCCCTCTGGAAGCTCTCGGCCGTTTCGCACCGTCTGGATGCTCCGGCCGCGCGGTAGGGCCGGACGTCAGCCGTCGAGCTGAACCACGAACGGCGCGGCCGTGACGGCCCTCACCGCCTCGAGGGACGCGCCATCGAGCAGCTCCGTGAGGTGCAGCGTGCGATCGTGGATTCGGAAGACCGCGAGCTCGGTGACGATCACGTCCACGGCCTCGACCGCGGTCAGGGGATAGGTGCAGCCCTCGACGATCTTGGGCGCGCCAGAGGCGCTCGCCGCCGTCATGGTGACGATCACGCGCCGCGCGCCGACGACGAGGTCCATCGCCCCGCCGACGCCGAGCACGTCCTTCCCGGGCACCGACCAGTTTGCGATGTCTCCCGTCGCGCTGACCTGCAGCGCGCCGAGCACCGCGACATCGATATGGCCACCGCGAATCATCGCGAAGCTCGTCGCGCTGTCGAAATACGAGGCGCCGGGGAGGGCGGTGACGGGGCGTTTCGCAGCATCGATCAGATCGGAGTCGTGCTCCTCGTCGCTCGGACGCGGGCCGACGCCGAGCAGGCCGTTCTCGGTGTGCAGGTAGACGTTCGTTCCGGCAGCGATGAACTCCGGGATCAGGTTCGGGATGCCGATTCCGAGGTTGACCACCTCGCCCTCGTGCAGCTCGCGCGCGGCTCGCCGGGCGATGCGCGTCTTGACGTCGTCCGTCATGCCCGCTGCACCAGGTGGTCGACGAACAGATGCGAGGTCACGATCGACTCCGGATCGAGCTCGCCGACCGGCACGATCTCGGCCGCCTCCGCGATCGTGATCCGTGCTGCAGTCGCCATCATCGGGTTGAAGTTGCGGGCCGTCCGCCGGTAGGCGAGGTTCCCGAGCTCGTCTGCGTGCGCGGCGTAGATCAAGGCCACGTCGGCGCGGAGCGGCGGTTCGAGGATGTGACGCACGCCGTCGATCTCGCGCTCCTCCTTGCCCTCGGCGAGCAGCGTGCCGACGCCGACGGGGGTGTAGAAGCCTCCGATTCCCGCACCGGCCGCGCGAATCGCCTCGGCGAACGTGCCTTGCGGCATCAGGGTCGCGGCCATGGTCCCGGCGTTGACCGCAGCCACGGCCTCGGGGTTCGAGGTGAAATACGACGAGACTCCCCGTCGGATCCGGCCCTGACGGAGCAGCTTTCCGAGCCCCTTCCCCGCCTCTCCGATGTTGTTCGAGATGATCGTGAGATCCGTCGCGTCGGAGTGGTCGACGAGCGCGTCGACGAGCGTGAGGGGCGCGCCGACCAGGCCGAAGCCCCCGACCATCACTGCGTCGCCGGAGCGGATCTGGGCAATCGCCTCGATCGCCGTCGAGAGGGTGTGCACGGTCACGTGCGGGAAGTGTCGCGGACGGACGGCAATCGTGACCCGGTTCGGGTCGATCGAGGCGGGCGGACCGGATCGCGTGGCGTCGGCCTACAGTTCGCAGATGGGAAATCAGAGCTGCCGCCGTGCCGTGATCGTCTCGGCCTGCCGCACCCCGGTCGGCCGCTACGGCGGCGCCCTCGCCTCGCTGCGACCCGACGATCTCGCCGCGATCGTCGTCGCCGAGGCGGTGCGGCGCTCAGGCGTCGACCCGGCGGCGATCGAGGATGTCGTGCTCGGGGCGGCCAACCAGGCGGGCGAGGACAACCGCAACGTCGGGCGCATGGCCGCGCTGCTCGCAGGGCTCCCGGTCGAGGTCGGGGGCCTCACGGTCAATCGCCTCTGCGCCTCGGGGCTGCAGGCGATCGTGACTGCGGCGCACGCGATCGCAGCCGGCGCGGGCGACGTCTTCGTCGCCGGCGGCGTCGAGTCGATGACGCGCGCGCCGCACGTGCTCGGTAAGCCCGAGGCGGCATTCCCACGCGGCGAGCAGACGCTGCAGGACACGACGATCGGCTGGCGCTTCCCCAACCCGCGCCTGCGCGAGCGGCACGGCACCGAGTCGATGGGCGAGACCGGCGAGAACGTCGCCGAGCGCTACGGCATCTCGCGGGCCGATCAGGACGCGTGGGCGCTCCGGTCGCAAGAGCGGTGGGCGGCCGCCGACGCCGAGGGGCGGTTCTCCGCCGAGCTGACGGCGGTCGAGGTGACGACGCGCCAGGGCAGCGAGCTCGTCGAGCGCGACGAGCATCCCCGGCCTGCGACGACGCTCGACGGGCTCGCGAGGCTGCGCGCCGCCTTCCGCGACGGCGGGTCGGTCACCGCCGGCAACGCCGCGGGGCTGAACGACGGCGCTGCGGCGCTCGTGATCGCCGAGGAGGCCTATGCGCGCGCACACGATCTGCCCGTGCGCGCCCGCGTGATCGCGAGCGCGGTCGCGGGCGTCGAGCCGGGCGTGATGGGAGTCGGCCCGGTGCCCGCCGTGCGCAAGGCGCTCGCCCGCGCCGGCCTCGGCATCGGCGATCTCGACCTGATCGAGCTCAACGAGGCGTTCGCGAGCCAGGTGCTGGCGTCGCTGCGCGAGCTCGGGCTCGATCCCGATCGCGTCAACGTCAACGGCGGCGCGATCGCGATCGGACATCCCCTCGGCTCGACCGGAGCGCGCATGGTCGTGACGCTGCTGCACGAGCTCGAGCGCCGTGGCGGGCGCTATGGCCTGGCGACGATGTGCATCGGCGTCGGGCAGGGGATGGCGCTCGTGATCGAGCGCTCCGCCTGAATACGTTCGAAGGATGTGGAAAAACCCTGTGTGGGCGGAGTGCCGGATGTGGGAGACTCTGGCATGGGTGCCGTGCCGTCTCCTGCCGCCCCGTGACAAGCGGGACGGTCGTGATCGAGCATTTGCCGGGCGGCACCGTGGTCGGCTCGCTGTCGGGTGAGATCGACCTCGCGAGCGCGATGCAGACCGACGAGGAGCTCGCGACCGCGTTCGCAGAGGCGCACTGCGCGGTGATCGACATGTCGATGCTCGAGTATCTCGACAGCGCCGGAGCCGCGCTGCTGCACCGCCTTGCACGCCGCCTGCAGGACGAGGGCACGGTCCTGCACCTCGTCGCCCCGGCCTTGTCGCCGGCGTGGAGGGTGATCAAGCTCGTGCAGCTCGACCGGTTGACGCCGCTCTTCGAGACGCAGCGCGAGGCGGTCGATGCGTTGCCTCGCGGGGTCTGAGCTACGTCGGCGGGCGCGGCCGTAGCCGTCGCGTGAGCGGCATCGCGTACCAGAGCAGGGCGAACGCCGTGAAGCCGGCGAGCCCGGCGACCCACGCGAGCGCGGTGCCGAAGAGGAAGTCGGCGACGAGCACGAGCGAGAGCGTGATCGCCAGCGCCGCCGCGGTCATCCCGGCGATCATGCACGCGTTCCCGACCCCGATCAGGTAGGCCTTCTCGGCTCGGTGGAAGAGGATGCGGTGCTGGATCGAGAGCGCCAGCATGAGCACGGTCGAGAGCGCCGAGAGCAAGAGCGCGACGAAGTAGACGTCGCGCTGGAAGTCGGTCACACGGTCGAACTGCTGCGCGAACGGCACGGCGAGCAGAAAGCCGAAGAGCACCTGGACTCCCGGCAGGACCACGCGCATCTCCTGCAGCAGCTGCTCGAGATTGCGGTTGAGATGCTCCTGCTCGGTTTCGGCCATGTCGCGAACTCCTCCCCGGGGAACGATAGACCGGTCAAGCTGGCATAGTCGCCTCGATGCGCGAGCACCGCACGCCGGACGACGAGCGATGACGAGCGAGCAGGCCGGCGGCGAGCTCGCCGCTGCGCTCGCGCGCATCACGCTCGAGCAGCTCGACGACGATCCCTATCCGGTCTACTCGTGGCTTCGCGAGCACGCTCCCGTCGCCTGGATCCCGGCGGTCGGGCTCTGGCTCGTGACGACGTGGGTCGCGGTCGAGGAGGCCGCCACCGATGCCGCGACGTTCTCGGCGGGCGTCACGCCCTCGCCGCTCGAGCGGACGATGGGCGAGGGCAACATCCTGCTGATCGACGGGCCGCGGCAGAAGCGGCTGCGCCAGGCGCTCGACCCGTCGCTGAGGCCGCGCCAGGTCGAGCAGAACGCGGCGCCGCTGATCGCACCCCTCGTCGACACCTACCTCGAGCGCATCGAGGCTCGCGGACACGCGGATCTGATGGCCGAGTACTTCGAGCCGATCAGCGTTCGCAGCCTCGCGCTCGTGCTGGGGATCGCCGAGATCGACGACGACACGCTGCGGCGCTGGTTCGCCGAGATGGCGATCGGGGCGACGAACTTCGAGGGCGACGCCGAGAAGGACCGGATCGGGATGGGCGCCAGCGCGGAGGTCGACGAGCGCCTGCAACCGATCATGCGGCGCATGCTCGCCGAGCCGGACGGGTCGACGATCTCGAACATGCTGCAGGAGGCCGACGGATCGCTCGAGGAGCGCGTGGCCTGGATCATGCCGACGATCAAGATCATCATCACGGGCGGCATGCAGGAGCCGGGGCACGCCGGCGGATCGACCGTCTTCGGCCTGCTCGGGAATCCCGAGCAGAGCGCGGCGCTGGCTGCCGATCCGGCAGCGCTCGTGCGCCCCGCGCTCGAGGAGGGCCTGCGCTGGATCTCGCCGATCGGCACGCAGACGCGCCGTGCGACGCGCGCGACGACGCTCGCGGGCATCGCGGTGCCCGCCGGCGCGAACCTCGGCCTGCTCGTCTCCGCCGCGAACCGCGACCCGCTGGCCTGGGGCGACGACGCCGAGCGGTACGACCTCTACCGCGAGAAGCGACCGCACGGCGGCTTCGGCTTCGGCACGCACTTCTGCCCCGGCCATCACCTCTCCCGCGTGCAGATGCGCCTCGCGATCCAGGCGCTCTACGAGCGCTGCCGCAACCTCCGTTTCGACCCCGGCAAGCGATCGGAGCTGCGTGGCTGGGAGTTCCGCGCGCCGACGTACCTGCACGTCCGGTGGGATCGGTGAGCGAGCCCGAGTGGCACGACGCGGGGGCCGACGACGATGCGCCCGACGGCACGCTCCGCGAGTCTGTCGCGGCCGGCGCACCGCTCTTGCTCGCGCGCGTCGACGGGGGCTGGCTCGCGCTCTCGGCGGACTGCACGCACGATCTCTGCCCGCTCGTCGACGGCGAGCTGCGCGGCGCGGAGCTCCACTGCAGCTGCCACGGCGCCGCGTTCGACGCGCGCACGGGCGCGGTGCTGCTGCCGCCGGCGAACGAGCCGCTTCCCGTGTACCGGCTCCGCAGCGAGGCCGGTAGGCTCCTCGTCGCGCTCGACGATTGAGCGACGCGACCGGGAAGAGGTGCTCGTGAAGACGACCGCTGCGGTGTTCACAGGGCCTGGCTCGCCCCTCGAGCTCGTCGAGATCGACGTCGCCGACCCCGGGCCGGGCGAGGTCGTCGTGCGGATGGCCGCGGTCGGCATCTGCGGCACCGACCTGCACTCGATCCGCGGCGAGTGGATGCGCCCGACGCCGATGGTCCTCGGCCACGAGGGCGCGGGCGTGATCGAGCACGTGGGAGCCGACGTGCGCGGCCTCGCGGTCGGCGACGAGGTGGTGCTCTCGTGGGCACCGTCCTGCCAGGCGTGCGCGGACTGCGCCCGCGGCAGGCCCGCCGCCTGCGTCCCGCTTCACCGCGCGATCGGCGCCGGCACGCTCGTCGATGGCAGCACCGGCCTCTCGCTCGAGGGCGAGACGGTCTATCGAGGCACCGCGACCGGCGCGCTCGCCGAGCGCATCGTCGTCGACGCGCGCGTCGCGCTGCCGACGGGCGGGCGCGTGCCGCTCCAGCAGGCGGCGCTGCTCGGATGCGCGGCGCTGACCGGGTTCGGTGCCGTCACCTACGCGGCGAGGGTGCCGGCGGGTGCGACGGTGCTGATCATCGGGGCCGGCGGGGTGGGGCTGTTCGGCGTGCAGGCGGCTCGGATCGCGGGCGCCTCGGCGATCGTCTCGGTCGACCCGCTGCGCGAACGGCTCGCGCTCGCCACCACGCTCGGCGCGACGCACGTCGCGCAGCCCGACGAGCTCGCCGAGCTGCTCGCCCGCATCGTTCCCGAGGGCGTCGACTACTCGTTCGATGCCGTCGGCGACCCGGAGACGACGGCGCTCGCGCTCTCGCACTCGCGCAGCAGCGGGACGACCGTGATCGTGGGGCTGCCGGCGGCAGGACGCCGGCTCGACCTCGATCCGGCCGAGTTCATCCGGCGGGAGAAGCTCCTGACCGGCACGATGTACGGGTCCGAGGACCCTGCGGTGGCGCTCCCCGTGCTGCTCGGCCACGTGCACTCGGGAGCCCTGCAGCTCGAGCCGCTGCTCGGCTCGACGTTTCCGCTGACGGCGATCAACGACGCCTTCGCGGCGAGCCTCGCGGGCACGGCCGGGCGCGTCGTCGTCACGATGACCTAGACGCTGAGCTCGATCGAGAGGAGGACGCGGCTGCGCGCGAGACGGGGATCGCACGCCCGGCATCTGAAACACTCACCCTCGGCCGATCGCGGCGCGGGCGCCGCACCCTTCACCGAGAGGACGAGACGTGGACGACCGACTGTTCGAGCTGGGCCTCGCGAAGCGACGCAAGGTGCTCGGCGACGAGTACGTCGATCGGGCGATCGGCGGTGCCGACTCGTTCTCGAGCGAGTTCCAGCAGTTCGTCACCGAGTACTGCTGGGGCAAGGTGTGGGGCGAGGGGACGGCGCTCGACGACCGGCAACGGAGCCTCAACAACCTCTGCATCCTGGCGACGCTCGGGAGGATGGAGGAGTTCGAGCTGCACTTCCGGGGTGCGCTGCGCAACGGCTGCACGGCTGACGAGTTGCGCGAGACGCTCGTGCAGGTGACCGTCTACGCCGGCGTGCCGGCCGGGGTCTCGGCGTTCCGCGCCGCCCGCAAGATCCTCGCGGACGAGAGCACCGGCTGATCTAGATGAGTGATTGCGTTTCGTCGGGGGTTCTGGGCGCTGGATCGTTGCGTCAGCTGTCAAGCGAAGCTTGACAGCGATGTGAGCTGATCTGCGATCAACGCAGATCTGCGAAGAGGGTTTCCGGGCGCAGGCGCTGCAGAGACGCAACGACAAGCCCGGAAACCCCGGAGTGACGCTCGCCGCGAGACGGCCCGCACCCGCCGCCACGCCTCTCGAGCAGCGGACCGGGGGCCGACTCGCGGCGAGCAGAACGCCAGAACCAGCCGAGACACACCCCAGAACCCCCGACGAAACGCAATCACTCATCTAGACTGAGGCGATGCCGCGACGACAGGTGGTGCGTCGGACGCTCGGCGTGGCACTCGCTGCGATGGCGCTGCTCGGAACCGCGACGGTCGCGATGCTTGCAACGCGAAGCCTGCTCGCGCAGGCGCCAAGCCGGCAGGCCGAGGCGGCGCCCGTCAGGGCAGCGACGTCCGTCAGCTCGTCGAAGCCGCTGCTCGCGCGCATGGACGCCGTCCTGCCGGCGCTCTTCCTCAGCACCGCCGAGGCGCAGAAGCTCGATTTCACGATCAACTCCAACACGTTCGACAACAGCTACCCGCCCGATCCCGCGGCGACGTTCCGCTGGCCGCTGCCCGGCCAGACGCCGAACTCGCCGATGAACACCGAGTTCTTCGCGGGGGGCTTCGTGCTCGGCAAGGCCCAGAACCTGCGGGGCCGCTCACGGCCGGGCAACGTCGCGGTCGTGCTCTGGGCGTTTCGCCGCCCCGAGGGCGCCTTCCGGAGCCTCCGGGCCCTGCGCGATCTCTCCGGCCTGCGGGCCAGCCCGAGCGACTTCGCTCCCGGCGCGGTGATGCTCTCGCTGCCCGGCACGGGCGTGAGCGATCTGCTCTGGGTGCGTGGCCGCGCGCTCGTGCGCGCGACTGCCGGCTCCGAGCAGGGCGGCGGGTCGATGGTCGCCGAGCGCGACCGCGTCGCGCGCGCGATCGACGCCAAGATCAGCGCCGAGCCGCTGATCGGCGGCGCCGAGCCGGCGTCGCCGCCGAGCTATGACCCGACGACGCTCGTCGGCCGTCTCAGCTCGCTGCGGATCGTCGAGAACGATCTCCCTGGGGGCATCGACACGAGGTCGTGGCAGGTCCGCGCCCGGCCCGACGCGCGCGCCCGGTTGCGCGATGACCCGGCCGCGCTACGGCTCGGGCGCCGCTATCGCACGCTCGGGCTGCGCGGCGCCTCGACGCAGGTCATCTCGGTCGCGCAGATCGCCGGCAGCTACGTGGCGTACGCGTGGGCGTTCCCGAGCCCGCGCGCGGCGCAGGCAGCGTTGCGCGCGACCGCGCGGCAGCCCGGCGTTCGCGCCACGCCGGCGAGCTCCGTTCCGGCCGGAATGCGCGTCATCCGACCCGGCAAACGCCTCCGGGACGACCTCTTGTGGGTGCATGGGAGCCTGCTCCTGCAGGTCGGCGCCTACGGTGCTCCCGAGGTCCCGCTGCTCGAGTCGCGGCAGATCCTCGTGGCCCGCATGCTCGAGGCGAACGCGACCGAGCTTCGATGAGCTGGAATTCGGCGCGCGTCGCCGAGCGCGTCGCACGGGCGTATGCGGCGCCCGATGTCTCCGCCGTGCGCGAGCTCCAGATCGACCTGCTCGGCCCGCAGTCGGGCTGGCGCGTCGCTGACATCGGCTGCGGGCCCGGCGCATTCGCCGCCGCCCTGCACGCACGCGGGGCGCACGTCACCGCAGTCGATTCGGCGCGCGCGATGCTCGATGCCGTCGATGCGCGCGGCCTCGGCTGCGAGCTCGTCGAGGCCGACGCGCTCGCGCTCCCGCTCGCGTCCGGCTCACACGACGCGGCGTGCCTCGTGCAGGTGCTCGAGTATCTCGAGGATCCCGTCGCCGCGCTGCGCGAGGCGGCGCGCATCGTGCGGCCCGGCGGGATGGTGCTCGCCGCCGACACCGACTGGGACACGCAGGGCTTCAACGTCGCCGATCGCGAGCTCGGGCGACGCGTCGTGCAGGCCTGGGCCGATGGCAAGCCCGACGGTTGGGCCGGGCGGCGCCTGCGCGGCTGGCTGGAGGCGGCCGGCCTCGTGCCGGAGGAGCGGCGCGTCGTCGTGCTCGACGCGACGGAGTGGGGCGGTGACACGTTCATCGCGCACAACTGGCCCGGATTCCGCCATGCGCTCGAGCGGTCCGGAACCGTCTCGGCCGACGATCTCGCGCGCTTCGAGGCCGAGATCGACGCGTCCGCTGCGAGCGGCGCGTTCTACTGGAGCGTCGTCCGGCACGCCTGGCGGGCGCGCGTCGTCTGACTTAAGAAGCTCTCACAGCTTCTTACTGCTCGCGCGCGAGCACCTCGTGGAAGAACGCGGTGACGATCTCGACCGCCTCGTCGGGGCACTCGAGGAGATCCGCGTGACCGATCTCGGGGAACTCCTGCAGCCGGGCGAGCTGGGGCTTCAGCTCGGCGATCTGGCGGGCCGAGAAGCCCGACTTCGCGAGCACCGGCGGGCAGAGCATGTCGTAGGTCCCGTTCGTCATCAGGATCGGGCGCTCGAGCGTGCGGACGAGCGGCTCGAGGTCCATCTCCTCCATCGCGAGGCACGCCTGCCGCACGGTGAACGTCGAGTTCAGCCGCGTGATCTCGCGCACCATCTCGAAGGTGTTCTCGCCCTCGGGCTTCTCGAGGTGGTGGCACCCGACGGCCTGCGTGGTCACGTGGTCGGCGAAGTCGTCCCAGCTCATCGTCTCGGCGCAGCGCCGCCAGAAGCGGAAGATCGCCTTGCGATGCACGTCCGGGCGGGCGAACGCGACGTCGGGGCAGGCCGCGATGCAGCGCGCGGGGTGCTTGCAGGCGAAGGCGAGCGCGATCATCCCGCCCATCGAGGTGCCGTGCACGAGCACCCGCTCGAGCCCGACGGCGTCGAGCAGCGCGGCTCCGTCGTCGGCCCAGCCCTCGATGGTGTACTTCTCGCTTGGCACATCCGAGCGGCCGTAGCCGCGCGCGTCGAACGAGAGCAGGCGGAAGCTCTCGCGGAAGCCGTCATTGACCATGCCGAAGTTCTGCCGTCCGAACAGCGATCCCCCGAACTGGAGGATCACCGGCTTGTCCTCGGGGCCGGTGAACTCGTAGTACAGGCGGATCCCGTCGGGCAGGGTGGCGTAGGGCATGGCGATCTCCGGAGCTCAGGTGGGCGCCGCGAGCATAGCTGCCTACGTCTGACTTTTCACGGAGCGGTACTCGGAGTAGGGTCGGCACGTGCTCGAGCCTGTGATCGATGCCCACTTCCACGTCGACGACGTGCCGGCGCTCGGCTGGCACATGCCAGCCGAGCTCGCGATCGAGCAGCTCGACGCCGCGGGCGTGCAGACCGCCGTGATCATGACGATCACCGACGCGCCCGAGGTCAACCCGACCGCGCTCGAGATGATCGCGGATGTCTGCGCGCAGTACCCCGGGCGCTTCGAGGCGTATGCCCGTATCCACCCGTGGTACGGCGACGAGGCCGAGCGGCTACTCGTGCGGGCGATCCGCGAGCTCCGCTTCGTAGGGCTCAAGCTGCACCCCGTGACGACGATCTCGCATCCCGCGGACGAGAGCTCTCTGCGCCTGATCCGGGTGGCGGCTCGGCTTGGCGCGCCGACGCTGATCCACTGCGGCGACGATCCGTTCTGCACGCCGCTCGAGCTCGAGCAGGCCGCGATCCGGGTGCCCGAGGCGACGATCGTGTTCGGGCACATGGGCGCGTACTATCACGGCGCCGATGCGCTGGCGGTCGCCGAGCGCTGCGAGAACGTGATCCTCGAGACGTCGGGATGCCCCTATCCGGACCTGATCGGCGAGGCGGTGCGTCGCGTCGGCGCCGAGCGCGTGATCTTCGGCTCCGACGGTCCGGGCTGCCCGCCGGCGATCGAGCTCGAGAAGGTCCGACGCGCGTGCCTCGGCCCGGCCGACCTGCGCAAGGTGCTCTACGAGAACCAGCGCCGGCTGATCGATCGGGTCGAGCGGTGATCGTCGACGCGCTCGTCTACGCCGGCGAGAGCCTCTACGGCGGGGGGCGCTCGGTCGGAAGCCTGCTCGCCGAGGTGCGAATCGCCGGGGTCGACCGGCTCGTCGTCGCGCCTGCGAAGCCGCCGGACTATGACCTCGCGCGGGCCAGCAAGGAGCTCGCTCGCGCATGCGGTCGGACCGGTGGCCGGGCGGTCTGCCTCGCGCGGCTCGACCCGTGGCGCCAGGACGCCTCGGATCGCCTCGCCTGGCTGCTCGAGCATCCCGGCGTGCGCGGCCTGCTGCTGCACCCGTGGGAGGAGACGTTCCCTGCGAATCACCCGCGCGCTGTCGCGCTCGCGTCACAGGCCGCCGCTCGCGGCTATCCGGTCGTCGTCGAGGCGGGACATCCGCTCGTCGCCGAGGCGCTCTCGCTGGCGGACCTCGCGCGCCGGGTCGATGGGACCGTCGTGATGACGCGCGGGGGCCAGGTCAACATGGCCGGTCTCGCGCAGCAGTCCGCCGACCTCGCCCTCGCGGCCGCGCCGAACCTCTGCGCGCTCTCGGCCGGGATGTACCGGCAGGACTGGCTTGAGGGCTGCGTCGAGCAGTTCGGCGCCTCCCGGTTGCTGTACGGGTCCTGCGCGCCGGTCTTCGACCTCGGCTACGAGCTCGAGCGCGTGCGCCGAGCCAGGATGGATGATTGCGAGCGGGCGGCGGTGCTCGGTGGAAACGCGTTGGCCCTGTTCGGTCTGTCGATGGAGGAGTGAGGACGATGGGACGGCGAGTGCTGATCACTGGAGGCGCGTCGGGCATCGGCGCCGCGTGCGTCCAACGGTTCCAGGCGGACGGATGCAAGGTGGCGGTGCTCGACCGCGATGCGGCGGGGCTGCTCGCGACGAGCCCGGCCGAGGTCACGCTGCCCTGTGATGTGACCGACGCCGATGCGCTCGCGGCCGCCGTCGCCCGAGCGGCCTCGGAGCTCGGCGGGCTCGACGTGGTGGTCGCATCGGCGGGCATCGCCGCGCGTGGCACCGTGGCCGACACCGACCCCGCCGACTGGGATCGCGTGCTCGCCGTGAACCTGCGGGGCGTCTACCTGACCGGCCGCGCGGCGATCCCGCACCTGAGAGCCGCGGGCGGCGGCGCGATCGTCAACATCGCCTCCCAGCTCGGGCTTGTCGCGGCGGCCGGCGCCGCCGCGTACTGCGCCTCGAAGGGCGGCGTGATCCAGCTCACGCGCGCGATGGCGGTCGATCACGGCGCCGAGGGCATTCGCGTCAACTGCGTCTGTCCCGGGCCGACCGACACGCCGCTGCTCGAGCCGTACTTCGGCGGTGCGGCCGACCCGGCGGCCGAGCGGAAGGTCTATGAGGCGATGCAGCTGCACTCCCGCCTCGTCACGGCCGAGGAGGTCGCCGATGCGGTCGCCTACCTGGCCGGACCGGGCGCGAGCTCGACGATGGGTGCGGCGCTCGTCGTCGACGGCGGGTACATCATCCGATGATCGTGCATGCCGTCGGCGACAACGCCGAGATCGTCATGCAGGTCGACCACTCGCTCGTGGCCGGAGAGCTCGCGGAGCTTTGGGTCGGCCTCGAGCCGCGCGCGTCCATGCTCACTGCGGCGGCGCTTCACGACTGCGGCTGGCGGTCGTGGGAGGCGTCGCCGCGGCTCGATCCCGAGAGCGGGCGACCGGAGAACTTCCTCAACGTCGACATCGACCTGCACCTGCGGTTCTATGAGATGGCGATCACCGAGGTCACCGCGCAGGATCGCTACGCCGGGATGCTGGTGGCCAAGCATCTGGCCGGCATCTACCGGAAGCGCTACGGCACGCAGGCCGCCCTGCAGATCTCGCGCGCCCCGGCGGCGCAGGCGAAGGTCGACGAGTTCGTCGCCGGGATCGAGCAGCGCTTCGAGGCGTTGCAGCGCGAGCTCGGCGTCTCCGACGAGGAGTTCTGGCGAAACTACGTGCTGCTGCAGGTCTTCGATCGTCTCTCGCTGTGGCTCTGCAAGGGCGATCCGGCGGGCACAGGCAGCATGCGCATCGCCCTGCCCGACGGCGGCGAGCTCGCTGTCGAGCCCACCGTCGACGGCTGCTCGCTGCGGCCCTACCCCCTCGTGCGCGAGCCCGTGACGGTCGACGTGCCCGTGCGCGTCGTGCCGCTGACGGGCTACACGGACGACGCCGACTGCGCGGCGCGGATCCTCGCGGCGCCGGTCGAGCGGCGGTCGTATGAGATCGCGGCTACCCAGCCGTGCAATTGAGCGTCTGGCGGATGTGCCGCTTCTCTAGGAAACGAATGCATTCCGAACGGAGGAAGCCGTCCAACAGTTCGTGCCGTGGATCGGCGGAACCTTCTGCGCGTTTAGCTTTGCGGCGATCTCCTCCAGCGACATCCGTTTGGCGAGCATCGGGTTGATCTTCACCCGCCACAGGTAGTCACGTTGGTTGCAGAGCCGATGCGCGAGCCGGACGTTCTCCGGCTTGAGGTGACCTCCGTGCATCTTGAGCTTCGGATAGTGGTCGGCCGTCGGCGACCACTTGGCAGGCGGCGAGCTCTGATCGAAGTGGCTACGACCCCGGGAGCAGTAGCACTGCGGCATTTCGCAGCGAACCTTGACGAGCTGGCCGTGCCGGGCAAGCTGCCGGAGGATTCCGCGAACCCCGAGGGTCTCAAGCTCCTTGTCGGCTGATGCCCCGGCGGCCGCTGCGGCCGCCGGAATTCCTGCTTGAGCTACCTGCTCTTCGTGATCCATTCTTGGCTTCTCAGTCCTCGAAGTGCCGAGTCCCGTCACTCCGATTCGGATGTTTACTCGTCGCCCTTGCGGTAGTCCCAGGTCACCCACGCGGTCGGCGTCATGGTCACGATCGTGCGCCCCTCGGCCATGATCGGCTCGGTGTAGAGCTTCGCGTCCTCCTCGCCGAGGTACTTCACGAGCGCCTTGTAGGTCACGTCATGGATCAACGCCGGGTCCTGCGACAGCTCTGCATCGCCACGGACGGTGATCGAGCGCGCGCCCGCGCCGAGGCCGTCCGCGAGGCGGTAGTCCTCGTCGATCACGAGGCTCATCTTGGGATCGCGCGCGAGATTCGCGAGGTGCACGCGGCCGGCACCGAGCGTGTGCAGGAAGCGACCGTTCTCCCAGACGAACCAGATCGGCGTCAGGTGCGGGTAGCCATCCGCGCGCTGCGTCGCCATGCGCGCCATGATCCTGCGGTTCAGGTACTCGTCGATCTCCGACTGGTCGAGGGCGTTCTCGGCGGTCGCGGTCGATCTGTTGCTCATGGGTGCCTCCGGTCGACGTCGCGGCAACGGTATCGCGGCTGCGCGTAGCCGCTTAGAAGGTCTAACAGAATGATTCGTGAGCGGCTGGCGAGTGGCTCGCAAGCCTGTCGTGTGATGGCCTCGAAGCGGCTCCTATGCCAAACGGAACCGCAAGAGGCGATCACACGACAGGCGCCGGCGGGACGCCGCCAGACGCCGCGAGGCATTCTGTTAGAGCTTCTTAAGCTCACAGCCTTTGAGCCACCGCCGCGGCCCGCTCGAGCAGCTCCGCCGGCGTCGATGGCGTCGCTCCGGTCAGCATCACGCTGAGGTGGGAGGCGCCGAGGGAGCGGTAGCGCTCGATCTCCTCGGCCCACTCGCCCTCCGGCAGGTCGCAGGCGTTGATCCAGACCTCGACGCCGAGCTCGTCCGCCGAGCGGCCGACTGCGGTCGCGGCTGCGTCGAGCTCTGCCCGCACGCGGGGATACTCGGCGCTCGTCGGCACCGTTAGCATCACGCCTTCGCCGTGCGCGACCGCGCGCCGGATCGCAGCCGGGCCCTTGCCGCCGAACCAGAGCGGGATGCGCCGCGGCGGCAGCGGGTTGAGGCCGACGCGCTCGAGCCGCTCCGCCCCCAGCTCGGCCTCGACGGCGGGCTCCTCCCAGAGCTGCCGCAAGAGCGGGATCTGCGCGTCGAGGCGCTTCCCGCGCGTGGCGAAGTCCTGGCCGAGCGCGGCGTACTCCTGCGGGTTCCAGCCGACGCCCAGGCCGAGCCGCAGGCGGCCGGCGGAGAGCAGCTCGAGCTCGGCGACCTGCTTCGCGAGCAGCGCCGTCTGGCGCTGCGGCGCGATCACGATTCCCGTCGCGAGCTCGATGCGCGTCGTCAGCGCGGCGAGGAAGGCGAGCACGAGCAGCGGCTCGCGCCACGGCCTGCCCGCGTAGTCGTCGGGATCGTAGGAGCGGCCGACGACGTGATCGAAGACGAGCAGGTGGGAGAACCCGGCGTGCTCCGCGCCCTGCGCGAGCTCGCGCAGCGCACCCGGATCGACGCCGAGCTCGTTCTGCGGCACGACCAGCCCGACGCGCATCAGACGCCCGCCGTCGCCGCGACCGTGGCCCACGCCGGACGCCCCGAGCAGGCCGTCGCCCAGTCGACGATGCGCGGGATCTCATCGAGCGCGACGCCGCAGCGCAGCAGGCGATAGAGCACGGGCGTGGCGGCGATGTCCGCGATCGTGAAGCGCCCGCAGCAGGCCCACGGCGAGGTGGCGTCGAGCAGGCGTTCGAACTGCTTCAGCTTGGGGAGCGCGTCGGCGAACTTCGCGCGCGCATCGTCGAGATCCGGCGGGGCGGCGCCGAGGCCGAGGCCGGGCCGCAGGCCGAACGCCGCGACCTCGATCGGAAAGAGCGCCGGCCGCAGGAACGTGGCGAGCGCGTCGAGCCGCCAGTCGACGGTCGCCCGGTCCTGCAGGGCGGTGGGGTAGAGCTCGTCGCTCTCCGCGCGCGTCGCCAGGAAGCGCAGCACGGTGTTCGACTCGGCGAGCTCGAAGCCGTCGAGCACGATCGCGGGAATCCCGCCGAGCGGGTTGACCGCCAGGTGCCAGTCCGGCCGGGGGTTGGCGAGCGGCACGGTGCGGATCTCGGCCTCGAGACCCAGCTCTGCGAGCAGGAAGAGCACCTTCTGCGCGTTGGACGAGTGCGGGTTCGAGTGGACGACGAGCGACATCGGATCTCCTGGGTCGAATTCAGGGATCGTACGGTCAAGCCGTCCCGCCCGCCCCGATCTCGTCACCGCCTGCGCGCGCTGGCGCACGCGGTACACTCCTGCATTGGTCTGACGTAATCCGGAAGGTGTGCCATGGGCGTTGTGACGGGCTGGCAGGGCCGGTTCTTCGAGGACTACACGGTCGGCGACATCTACCGGAGCCGGCTCGGTCGCACGATCACCGAGACCGACAACATCTGGTTCACGAACCTCACGATGAACACGAACCAGTCGCACTTCAACACGCCGTTCGGCGAGCGCTCGCCGTTCGGAAAGCCGCTCGTCAACAGCGCGTTCACGCTCTCGCTCGTGACCGGGCTGTCGGTCACCGACGTCTCCGAGAACGCGATGGCGAACCTCGCCTGGGACGACATCAGGCTGCCGAAGCCGGTCTTCGCCGGCGACACCCTGTGGTGTGAGTCGGAGGTGCTCGAGCTGCGCGAGTCGGCCTCGCGCCCCTACGCCGGCATCGTCGGGATCCGCTCGCGCGGAATCAACCAGCGTCGCGAGGTCGTGATCGAGTTCCGGCGCACGATGATGGTCTACCGTCGCGGCGCCGAGCAGGTGCAAGACCTCTTCCCGATCACCGACGCCGAGTGGGGCGTCTGATGGCGTCTCCCGGTCAGGTGCTCCGCGATCGCCTCGCGACCGGCGAGGTCCTCGTCGTGCCGGGTGCCTTCGATGCCCTCACGGGACGGCTGCTCGAGCGGGCCGGGTTCGAGGCGATCTACCGCGGCGGGTATGCCGCCTCGGCCGCGGCCTTCGGGCTCCCCGACCTCGGCATCACGAGCTCGACCGAGATGGTCGACCACGCCCGGCGGCTCTGCTCGGCCGTCGGCATCCCCGTGATCGCCGATGCCGACACCGGCTACGGCGAGGTCGCGCAGGTGATCCGCACCGTGCAGGAGCTCGAGCGCGCCGGCGTCGCTGCGATCCAGCTCGAGGACCAGGTCTTCCCGAAGCGCTGCGGCCACATGGAGGGGAAGGACGTGATCCCCGTCGAGCAGCACGAGCAGAAGCTCCGCGCGGCGCTCGACGCGCGCTGCGACCCCGGCACCGTGATCGTCGCGCGCACCGACGCGATCGCGGTCACCGGGCTCGACGATGCGATCGCGCGCGCCCATCGCTACGCCGCCGCGGGCGCCGACGTGATCTTCGTCGACGCCCCGCGCTCCGAGGACGAGCTGCGCGCGATCGGCGCCGCCGGCATCGGCAAGCCGCTGCTCGTCAACATCTCGGAGTACGGCCGCACGCCCGATCTCGGCGCGCAGGGGCTCCAGGCGCTCGGCTTCGCGATCGCGCTGTATCCGACCTCGACGCTGTTCGCCGCCGCGCAGTCGACGAAGGAGCTCGCCGCCTCGCTGCGCGAGAGCGGCTCGACGCGTGCCTTCGTGCCGCGGATGATGCCGTTCGACGAGCTCAACGAGACCCTTGGCAAGGACGACTGGGACGTGAATCCGTGAGCGACCACGAGCGCATCTTCACCGTCGCCGGCACGCCGCTCGTGTTCGGGCCCGGCGCGGCGCTCGAGACGGGCTGGCATCTACGCCAGGCCGGCGTCACGCGCGCGCTCGTCGTGACCGATCCGCACCTCGCGGCGATCGGGCTGCCCGGCCCCGTGGTCGAGGCGATCCGGGCCGCCGGCGTCGAGGTCGAGGTCTTCGCCGGTAGCGGCGTCGAGCCGAGCGAGCAGACGGTCGCGGTCGCGGTCGAGGCGGCGCGGGAGGGCGGCTTCGACGGCTTCGTCGGGCTCGGCGGCGGGTCGGCGATCGACACGGCCAAGATCGCCGCGCTGCTGACGACGCATCCGGGCGGCATCTACGACTACCTCAACGCGCCGATCGGGCTCGGCACGCCCGTGCCGGGGCCGCTCCTACCCCTGATCGGCGTGCCGACGACCGCCGGAACCGGCGCCGAGGCGACGACCGTCGCGATCATCGATCTGCCCGACCATCACGTCAAGAGCGGCATCTCCCACGCCTACCTGCGCCCGTTGCTCGGCATCGTCGATCCCGATCTGACGCTGACGACGCCCGCGGCAGTGACCGCGGCGGTGGGCCTTGACGTGCTCTGTCACGCGATCGAGTCGTACACGGCGATCGCCTACGACGCGCGCCCCCGAGCCGCCTCGCCCGACCTGCGCCCGCCCTACCAGGGCGCGAACCCCGTCTCGGATCTCTGGAGCGAGCAGGCGATCCGGCTCGCCGGCGGCGCGCTGCGGCGCGCTGTCGCCGATGGCTCAG
This sequence comes from Actinomycetes bacterium, assembly GCA_031361905.1. Taxonomy (GTDB): domain Bacteria; phylum Actinomycetota; class Thermoleophilia; order Gaiellales; family JALYLC01; genus JANLRV01. Next base: position 25,866 of record JANLRV010000121.1, on the reverse strand, counting down.
ACCACGGCGCGCGCACCGAGATGGCGCTCGCCGCGTCGACGGCCGGCCGTGCGTTCGGCCAGGCAGGCGTCCACATCCCGCACGCGTGCTCCTATCCGGTGGCCGGCCTCAGACACGAGTGGAAGCCGCCGGGGTATCCGGGCGAGAGCCGCTTCGTCCCGCACGGGTTCGCGGTCGTCCTGACCGCGCCCGCCGCCTTCCGGTTCACCGAGCCGGCGGCACCCGAGCGCCACCGGCGCGCGGCCGAGCTGCTCACCGGCGCTCCCGTCGAGGCCGACGACCACGACGCCCTCCCGCGCGCCTTCGAGCAGCTGATGCGTGACACGGGCGCGCCGCACGGGCTGCGCGAGCTCGGCTATGGCGAGGACGATCTGCCGTCGCTCGTCGAGGGCGCCCTCAAGCAGCAGCGCCTGCTCGTCTGCACGCCCTGCCCGGTCGCCGCCGGCGATCTCGAGGCGATCCTGCGCGCGAGCCTGTGAGTCTCCGAAAACGTCCGACCTAATCCAGCTCGATGTTGACCCGCGCGTCCGCCGCGTCTATAAACGGTTGACGCGCTGCGCTCGCCGCGCTGCCTGACCGGGCGTCTGCCACGTTGACCAGAAGGAGAGGGGATGCGTCGAATCGGAGTCGACGTCGGCGGCACCTTCACCGACCTCATCTACATCGACGACGAGGCGGGGACGGTGATCGTCCACAAGACCCCGTCGACGCCTGCCGATCCCTCGATCGGAACCGTCCAGGGCATCACCGAGCTGTGCACCATGGCTGGCATCGAGCCGGCGCAGCTCGACCAGGTCTTCCACGGCACGACCGTGGCCACGAACATCGTGATCGAGCACAACGGCGCCAAGGTCGGGATGATCACGACCAAGGGCTACCGCGACATCCTGCACATCGCGCGGCACAAGAAGCCGATGAACTTCTCGCTCTGGCAGAACCTGCCCTGGCAGGCCTTCCCGATCGTGCGCCGGCGCTTCCGGCTGACCGTCGACGAGCGCATCGACAAGGACGGCAACGTCCTGATCCCGCTCGACGATGACGAGGTGCGCACCCAGGTCCGGCGGCTCAAGGAGGCGAAGGTCGAGTCGGTCGCCGTCTGCCTGCTGTTCTCGTTCCTCAACCCCGAGCACGAGCAGCGCGTCGCGGCGATCGTGCGCGAGGAGTTCCCCGAGGCGTTCCTCTCGGTCTCGAGCGAGGTGATCCCGCAGTACCGCGAGTACGAGCGCTTCTCGACGGTCGGTCTGAACGCGTACGTCGGGCCCAAGGTCTCGAGCTACATCGGCCGCTTCGACGCGGCGCTGCGCGCGATGAACCTCAAGTCGGGCATCCACCTGATGACCTCCGCCGCCGGCGTGGCGACGCCGCAGGGGGCGATGGAGAAGCCCGTCAACCTGCTGATGTCGGGGCCGATCGCCGGCGTCGTCGGCGGCATCTGGACGGGGCGCCAGTCGAAGGAGACGAACGTGATCACGCTCGATGTCGGCGGCACGTCCGCCGACATCGGCCTCGCGCAGGACGGCAAGCTGCGCATGAAGCACCTGCTCGACACCAAGGTCGGCCCGTACCAGGCGATGATCCCGATGGTCGACGTCGACACGATCGGCGCGGGCGGCGGCTCGATCGCCTATATCGACGCGGGCGGCATCTTCCGCGTCGGCCCGCGCTCGGCAGGCGCCGATCCGGGCCCCGTGGCGTATGGCCGGGGCGGCACCGAGCCGACCGCGACCGACGCGATGATCGTGCTCGGCTGGCTGCGGCCCGAGCTGTTCCTCGGCGGCAAGATGGAGCTGCGCGAGGATCTCGCCCGCGCCGCCATCGCCGAGCACCTGGCGAGCAAGCTCGGCACCTCGATCGAGGATGCCGCGATGGGCGCCTACCGGATCCTCGTGCACTCGATGGTCGATGCGATCGAGCAGGCCTCGGTGCGCAAGGGCTTCGATCCGCGCGAGTTCGTGCTCGTCGCCGAGGGCGGCGGCGGCCCGCTGTTCGCGCCCGAGATCGCGCCGGAGGTCGGCGTCAAGAACGTGCTCGTGCCGAGCTATCCGGGCATCACCGCGGCGCTCGGTCTGCTGACGACGGACATGGTCTACGAGTACGCCGCGACGTCGTACGCGATGGCGTCTCAGCTCTACGGCGACCGCGCGGCGTGCAAGGTGCTGGAGCGGCATTTCGAGCGGCTCGAGGCCGAGGCGCTCGGGCAGTTCAAGCTCGACGGCATCGCGCGGAAGAAGGTCCGGCTCGAGCGGATCGCCGAGGCGCGCTACGAGGGGCAGGGCTACGAGCTGCGGATCGACGTGGGCTCCGGATCGGTCGACGCCGGCTGGATCGACGCGATGAAGGAGGCGTTCCACGACATCCACGAGCGCGAGTACTCGCGTCGCTTCGAGGACGCGGACGTCCAGATCGCGAACGTGCGCGTCCGTGCGGTCGGCGTGATGCCCGGCCTCGAGGCGCCGCAGGTGGCGCGCGGCAAGGCGACGCCGCCGAAGGGCGCGCTGAAGCTCTCAGCCGATGCCTGGTTCCGCGACAAGGGCAAGCTGAAGAAGCTCAAGACCGCGTTCTACGAGCGCACCGAGCTCGTCGCCGGCAACGTCATCGCAGGCCCGGCGATCATCACGCAGTTCGACTCGACGACGGTCGTGCCGCCCGGGTTCTCGTGCAAGGTCGACCGCGTCGGCAACCTCGTCATCACCTACTCCAAGGCCGTCCAGCAGGCCGCGGAACGCGGACACTGAGAGGAACAGGGTTTCCATGGCTGATCTGCCTGAAGTCGGTGTCTCCCCCGGCCCCCCCACGCGCAAGCGCGTCAAGGTCGACCCGATCACGCTGCGCGTGCTCGGCGGCGCGTTCGACGCGATCGCCCAGGAGATGGCGGGCGTCCTCTTCCGCATGAGCTACAGCTCGATCATCCGCGAGTCCGAGGATCTCGGCGCGGGCATCTTCGACGCCGAGGGCCGCGAGCTGTGCGAGTCCGAGTCGACGCCCATGCACATCGGCTCGCTGCCCTGGTACATCCGCGGGTTCCTCCAGCGCATCAAGAAGGAGGACCTCAAGGAGGGCGACGTGATCATCCACAACCACCCCTACCTCGGCGCCTCCCACACGCCGGACATCGCGGTCGCGGTGCCGATCCTCTGGAAGGGCGAGCTGATCGGCTTCACGGCCGTGACCGCGCACGTGCTCGACGTCGGCGGCTCCTACCCGGGCATCAACGCCGACTCGTTCGACATGTACGCCGAGTCGAAGATCTACAACGGGCTGAAGTGGTACGACGCGGGCAAGCTCAACGAGGACCTCGACCGCATGGTCTTCGACAACGTGCGCACCGAGACGATGAACCGCGGCGACATGCACGCGATGATGGCCGCCTGCATCCTCGGGCGCGACCGCTTCTATCGCCTGCTCGAGAAGTACGGGGCCGACGTCTGCATGTCGTCCGCCTACGACTGGATGGACTACTCCGAGAAGCGCCTGCGCGCGGAGATCTCGAAGCTTCCCGACGGCGAGTACGTCGCGCCAACGGCGTGGCTCGACGACGATGGGCGCAACCGCGACGTGCGCCTGCGGGTCGAGACGAAGATCGTCGTCGAGGGCGACCACATCACGATCGACCTGACCGGCTCGAACGCCGAGGTGCCGACGGGCTACAACGTGCCATTCGAGGGGTCGCTGCTCGTCGCGGCGTACTTCGCGATCCGCACGCTGCTGCTCGACCAGGACCGGCTCGACGAGCCCGTGCCGCAGAACGACGGGATCTTCCGCTGCGTCACCGTGATCGCGCCCAAGGGGACGATCTTCAACCCGAACTTCCCGCGCGCCTGCTTCTCGCGCTTCTGCCAGTGCCAGCGCGTCGTCGACAACACGATCGTGGCGCTCTCGGCGGTCGTCCCCGAGCTCGTCACGGCGGGCAACTCGGCCGCGCTGCACTTCTGCTCGTACGCCGGCTTCATCCCCGAGAAGGGCGAGTACTGGCTCTATCTCGAGGTCGACGAGGGCAGCTACGGCGGCCGCAAGGGCCGCGACGGCATGGACTCCGTCGACTGCCTGATGGCGAACACGCGCAACAACCCGATCGAGGAGCTCGACATGCGCTTCCCGATGCGCTGTGACCGCTACGAGCTGCGCGACGATCCGGCCGCGCCGGGCCAGTGGCGCGGCGGCATCGGCATCGTGCGCAAGAACCGCTTCCTCGAGCCGGGCGTCTACTCCTGCGAGGGCGACCGGCACACCGATCCGCCGCGCGGGATCTTCGGCGGCTACGACGGCCTGCCCGGCAAGTCGACATTCATCGACAAGGACGGCAACGAGCGGGACATCCCGGCGAAGGTGACGGGCTTCCTCTGCGACGCGGGCGAGGTGATCCAGCTGACCGAGCCGAACTCGGGCGGCTACGGCAACCCGCTCGATCGCGAGCCCCGGATGGTGCTCGAGGACGTGCTCGACGACTTCACCACGATCGAGCTGGCGCGCGAGGCCTACGGCGTCGTCATCTCGGACGACCTCGTGATCGACGAGGCCGCCTCGACGAAGCTGCGGGCAGAGCTCCGCGCGGCGCGCGGCGACGACTTCCACGGCGAGCTCCTGACGCTCGTCTCGACGCCGCACCCGATGGCGATCTCGCCCTACGCGAAGGTGCCGTGAGCGAGGACGGGGTGCCCGATCGGCGGCGCCCGCCGCTCGAGGACATCACGATCATCGCGATCGAGCAGTACGGCGCGGGGCCGTGGGGAAGCGTGCATCTCGCAGACCTCGGCGCAGATGTGATCAAGATCGAGGACCCGCGCAGCCGCGGCGACGTCGGGCGCTACGTCCCGCCCTTCCAGGAGGGCGAGGACTCGCTCTTCTTCGAGACCTTCTGCCACAACAAGCGAAGCGTCTCGCTCGATCTCTCGCACCCGCAGGCGCGGCCGGTCTTCGAGGACCTCGTGCGCGCGGCCGACGCGGTCTACAGCAACCTGCGCGGTGACGGTCCCGAGAAGCTGCGGATCCGCTACGAGGACCTGAAGGACGTCAACCCGGCCGTCGTCTGCTGCTCGCTCTCGGGCTTCGGCATGACGGGGCCGCGCGCCGCGGAGGGCGGCTACGACTACATCCTGCAGGGCTATGCCGGCTGGATGTCGCTGACCGGCGAGCCGGACGGCCCGCCGGAGAAGACCGGGCTGTCGCTCGTCGACATGTCGACGGGGTACGTCGCCGCGCTGGCGCTGATGTGCGGGCTCTGGGGCGCGCGGCGTGACGGCGTCGGCTGCGACTGCGACATCTCGCTGTTCGAGACGGCGATGAACCTGAACATGTACATCACGACCTGGCACCTCTCACGCGGCTGGGAGCCCTACCGCACCGCGAGCTCGGCGCACCCCTCGGTGGTGCCGTTCCAGAACTTCGCCACGAGCGACGGCTACATCGTGGTCGCCTGCGCGAAGGACAAGTTCTTCGTCCTGCTCTGCGACGTGCTCGGCCTCGGCTGGATGGTCACCGACCCGCGCTTCTCGGCGATGGCGGCACGGCTCGAGCATCGCGAGTCGTGCGTCGGCGAGCTCGCGGCCGTGCTTGCCACCGACACCTCCGCGGCGTGGCTCGAGCGCCTGGGCGCCGCGGGCGTCCCCTGCGGTCCGATCAACGACATCGCCGGCGCGGTGGAAGATCCCCAGACCGCGGCGCGCGGGCTGATCGCCGAGACCGAGCATCCCGTCCTCGGCACCGTGCGCCAGATCCGCTCGCCGCTTCGCGTCGACGGCCGGCTGACCGAGCTGCGCCCGGCTCCGAGGCGCGGCGAGCACACGCGCGAGGTTCTCGTCGAGCGCTGCGGCTACGCCGAAGCGGACGTCGAGCGGCTCGCCGAGTCGGGCGTGTTCGGGGACGTCGTCGTCTGATCGTCGGGCGCGTCTGCGGCCGGCAGGTTGACGATCACGAGCCCGACGACGACGATCGCCATGCCGAGCGTCGGCAAGACGCCGGGCAGGTGTCCTCGCACGGCCTCGATCAGGATCGCGACGACCGGCGCGAGGAACGCCCATGGGTACACGCGTGAGCCGGGCCATCGCGTCAGCGCGATGTTGAACGTCAGGTACGCGAGCACCTGGGCGCCGATCACCACGAACGCGATCGACCACCAGAGCTCGCCCGAGCCCCAGTCGCTTCCGCCGAGATCGCCGGAGAGGAACAGGTACGGGATCAGCAGGACGCCGCCGCAGAGGAACTGCGCGGCGGTCATGCCGACCACGTCGAACGGCTCGCCGGTCAGCGAGAGATAGCGGATCAAGAGGCCCGCGCAGCCATATCCGAGCGCACCGGCCAGCGTCAGCACCCCACCGATCACGACGTCCTCGCCGCTCGACGATCCGCCGGCGAGGATGATCACGAGCACCCCCGCGAAGCCGATCACGAGGCCGGCGGCGCGCAGCGCGGTGACGCGCTCGTGCAGGGCGAACCGGCCGATCACCGCGACGAAGAGCGGCGCCGTGTTGAGCAGCACCGCCGCGATCGCGGGACCTGCGCGCGCGGTGCCCTCGGCGAGCCCGGCGAGCGAGAGCGAGGTGCCGCCGAAGCCCATCAGAGCCGCGAACCCCCACAGCCGCCAGGTGCGCGGCAGGCGCGAGCCGAGCAGCGGCAGGAACGGCAGCAGGATCAGGAAGCCGAAGATGCCGCGCGCGAACGCCGTGAACGCGGGCGTCGTGTGGTGCAGCGCGACGTCGGTGACGTTGAACGCCGCGCCCCAGAACACCATCGTGAAGAGCAGCAGCACGGGGACGGGGATGCGCTCGCCGAGGCCCTTCATGAATGGGTCAGACTACCGATCGCGCAGGCGCCGCGCTCGTCGGTCCCGATCGCGAGATCGCGTCGCGGTAGACTCGTCTCCGAAAACGTCTGACCTATCAACCGACGTGGGAGCGACACGTGGGCGAGCGGATCTGCAGCTTCGATGGCCTCGATCTCGGGGACGAGCAGCGCGACATCCTCAACGCGGTGCGGGAGTTCGTCGACCGGGAGATCATCCCGGTCGCCCACGAGCTCGAGGCACGCGACGAGTACCCCGAGCAGATCGTCCAGGGCTTGCGCGCGATGGGCCTGTTCGGCATGCGCATCCCCGAGGAGTACGGCGGGATGGGCCTCGACCTGACGACCTACGCGCTCGCGATCACCGAGCTCTCGCGTGGCTGGATGTCGGTCGCCGGGATCGTCAACGGCGTCTACATGGTGAGCGGCATGCTCGCGGGCCACGGGACCGCCGAGCAGAAGCAGCGCTACCTGCCCCGGCTGGCCGCCGGAGAGCTCCGCTGCTGCTTCATGATGACCGAGCCCGAGGCGGGCTCCGACGTGCGCGCGATCCGCGCGACGGCGCGGCGCGAGGGCGACGAGCTCGTGATCAACGGCCAGAAGATGTGGGTCACGAACGGCCTCCGCTCGGGCCTGATGGCGCTGCTCGTGAAGACCGATCCGAAGGCCGATCCGCCGCAGGCGGGGATGACGGCGCTGATCGTCGAGAAGGAGCCCGGGGTCGCCGTGCAGGGCGGCATCACGATCCCGCTGCCGGGTCTCCAGAAGCTCGGCTACAAGGGCGTCGAGTCGACCGAGATGATCTTCGACGACCACCGCGTGCCGGCCTCGTCGATCCTCGGCGGCCCTGCGGGCGAGGGCCAGGGCTTCTACCAGATGATGAGCGGCATCGAGACCGGCCGCATCAACGTCGGCGCGCGGGGCCTCGGGATCGCGTTGCGGGCCTACGAGCTGGCGATCCAATACGCCCAGGAGCGCCACGCCTTCGGCAAGCCGATCGCACAGCACCAGCTGATCCAGGCGAAGCTCGCCGACATGGCGACCGGGATCGAGGCGGCCAAGCACCTGATCGTCGCCGCCGCCCGCGCCAAGGATGCCGGCGGGCGCGCCGACGTCGAGGCCGGCATGGCGAAGCTGTTCGCGACGGAGGTGGCCCAGCGCTGCGTCGAGGAGTCGATGCGCATCCACGGCGGCTACGGCTACTCGAAGGAGTTCGAGATCGAGCGGCTCTACCGCGACAGCCCGCTGATGCTGATCGGCGAGGGCACGAACGAGATCCAGCGGCTGATCATCGCGCGGGGGCTGCTCAAGCGGCACGCGATCTGAGCGTGCGCAAGACGGGCTATTCCTCCTCGAGGATCGTCGGCAGGGACATGCCGAGAATCGCGTCGCGATCCTCCAGTGGCCGCGCGTTGAACCCGGCGATCCACGCCTGCAGCGCGTCCGGGGCGGCAAGGTCGACGCCCTCTGCGACCATCGCGGCAATCAGCGCGCCGGACGGTCCCCGCCTCGTGGGATCCCCCGCCCGCCGTGCGAACGTCTCAGACAGCGCGGCCGCCCGATGCGCGAGCTTCTCTGCCGCCGGCGGGATCACGTCGCCGCGCTCGCCGAGGAAGCAGAACATCTGCACCAGCGAGGCGGGCATCCGGGCGCGGTCGTCCTCGCTCGTCATCACCTTGCGCGGAACGAACGAGAGCAGGAACGCGTCGAGCTCTTCGTCGGTCCAGACGCCGCTCGGCCCTATGCCCAGGTAGTTCGCCCGGAACTCGAGCGCGAGCTCGACGTCTTGGCGCGCCTGTGAGATCTCGTCGTCGCCGAGCCCGCTCGCGTCCTCACCGAGCCACCTCGCGAAGTCGTTCGCCACGTCGTCGACCTCGTCCATCAGGTCGTCATAGCTTGCCTCATCGAGCTCGCTGCCGTCCTCGTCGTAGTCGAGCTCGAGCGGGAACAGCCGAGAGAGCCTGTCCGCCAGCTCCGGCTCGCCGAGCTGACGCAAGAGCTGGACGGCGATCTCTCCGCCCTCTGCCGTCGGTCCGAGCATCAGCTCTGCGGAGGCGCGCGCCCCCTCGACGAGCCATGCCGGAAACTCGTCGACGGTGGCCGGAACGGGAATCTCCCGGTCGCCTCGCAGGTCGGCGAAGAGCCTGTTGATCCGGTGCGGCGAGAGCGGCTCCGTGAGCGATCCGAGACGAAGCGGGAGGTGGGGGAGGCGACGGTCGCGCGAGAACAGCAAGAGCTGCGAGCGCTTCTGCTTCGGCCGGGTCAGGCGGACGACGCAGGCATCCTCGTCGCCCTCGCTGTCGATCCGGAAGAACTCGTCGACCGTGAGCTCGCCAACCTGCGAGACGAGCGTTGATGTGCTGTCTCCCGCGGCCTCACGGTCGGCGGCGAGCTGTTGCATGCGCGCGACGAGGTGCGGCGCGCAGACCCGGCTCGCGGCCTCGAAGAGCACTCTCGTCCCCGGTCGCTGTGCAAGCGCATCGAAGGTGCGCTTGACGAACGCGTCCGGCAGCATCGCAATCACGTCCGGGCCGGCGACACCGCGTGCGAGCTCCTCGAGGGAGTGGGCCTGATGGCAGTCGCCGAGCCGATCGACGAACGAATCAGCCAGCATTGCGGCGAACGCCGCAGGATCGATCTCGGGTTGTTCCGATGTCGACATACTCGTCTCCTCACCGACGCTATCGAGCGATTCTGCCGCGAGGCTAGCGCATCGGAATCCGGAGTCTGCGAGTCCCTTGCCTACGCCGTAGTCTGCGCGCATGTCGACTCCGATCAGCTGGTTCCCTTCCGGCGACGAGCGCGAGCTCTCCCCCGATCTGCAGGCCGTCTACGCGCGCTGCCGCGAGAAGCTCGGGTTCGTGCCGAACGTCTTCTTGGCCTACCAGTGGCGCCCGAGCCGTCTCGCCGCCTGGGTCGGCCAGTTCGATGCCGTGATGGCGCCGACGGAGACGCTTCCGGCCGCCGAGCGCGAGATGATCGCCGTCGCCGTCTCGATGGCGAACGCGTGCTCCTACTGCCTCGTCTCGCACGGCTACTCGGTGCGCAAGCTGACGAGGGATCCGGTCAATGGCGACCTGATCACGCTCGACTACCGGCGCGCCGAGCTCACCCCTCGGCAGCGCGCGATCCTCGACTACGCGACGAAGCTGACCGTGCGGCCCGCCGAGTGCGAGGAGGCCGACCTCGACGCGCTGCGAGCGCACGGGCTGAGCGATGAGGACCTCTGGGACGTGATCGAGGTCGCGGCCATGTTCAACTTCACGAACCGGATGGCGCACGCGACCGGGATGCGGCCGAACGCCGAGTATCACGGGCTCGCGCGGTAAGGCGCGCACGATCTGGCTGGGACGGTGCATTTGAGCGGGTCTGCCCCTGCCGTGCACCGCCCGTCTAGGGAACGCGTCCGATCGTGCAGCCCTTCGCCTGCGCCGCCGCGAGCGACCCGATCCCGCTCGGCCCGCCGGGCATGCGGTCGACCATCAGCTTCACCACGTCGGCGTTGGCGTGGCGCTCGTCCCCGCGGCAGCCCCAGCCGTAGTCGACCTTCGCGCCGTCGTTGTCGCGAGCCTCGATGAACACGCCCTCGAACCGCCAGTCGCCGTCCATGTAGTGGAACGTCCCGGCCGCGTGCAGCGCGTGCGCGGCGCGCAGCCACCAGCGCTGGAGTTCCGCGGGCGAGTGGCCCGCGCCCGCGGCGAGGTCGACCGAGCACGCCGTGACGCGCACGTTCTGGCTCTCCACGCAGTAGACATGCACGTCGCCGAGGTTCGGCGCCGACAGTTCCTCGGCGGGCGCGCGCGGCTCTCCCCGGTTGTCGTACCCGCACGCCGCCGCGAGGAGCGCGACGGCGACCGCAATGCCGATGTTGCACCCGAGCTGCCATGGACGTGACTGCAGGTTCATGCAACGACTCTCGTCCGCCGGCCACGTCGCCGCGCATACGGTCGCCGAACGGTGCGCTCCCGCCGCCCAGCGGTCGTGGGTGGCGAGAGCCATCGATCGAGGTGACCGCGACGTTCAACCTCACGGCCCGCCTGGCGCACGCGACCGGGATGCGGCCGCACGCAGAGTGTGACGAGCTCGCGCGGTAGGGTGGATCGCGGCCTGTCGCTCTGCGTTGCTCTGCTCGGCGGTGAGCGTATTGGTGGATGCTTTTCGTGCCGTGGGTGGCCCGGCCGCTTCGCTCTGCTCGCAATGCTCGCTCCGCGGCCGGTGGTGTGCGTGTCGAAAGGTCCTGGAAATCGGCACGATATCGGCACACTTTCGGCACACTTTCGTCGTCTTCGTGTTGCTAGTCTACGAACATATGTTCGCCACAGCGGATGGGACGATCGGCCAGGTGCGCGAGCGTCGCCGCGAGGCGCGCCGACTCGAGCTGCGCTCGCTCTGCGAGCAGGAGGCGCGCATCAAGCAGCGGGTCACGCAGATCGTGCGCGAGGCCGATGACGATGCCGATTGGCAGGCGGCGGGATGCTCGTCGAGCGCGCAGTGGCTCGCGCAGATCTGCAGCAGCGACCATCGCACCGCCGAGCGCATCACGCGCACGAGCACCGCGCTGCGCAGCCTGCCCGCGCTCGATCACGCGTTGAGCACGGGCGCGCTGACCCTCGATCAGGTCGCAGCCGCTGCCCAGTTCGCGACTCCCGACACCGATGCCGAGCTGGCGCGCATCGCAGTCGGAAAGCCGCCCGCAGACATCGCGCTCGCCGCCCGCACGATCGTTCCGCCGACGGTGGAAGACGATCGTGCGCTCTACGAGCGACGGGCGCTCAGCATGTCCTGGACGCGCGGACGGCGCGAGCTCGTGTTCAGCGGCCGCCTGCCGCTCGAGCAGGGCGCCGCCTTCGAGCAGGCCATCTGGAGCGTCGCCAAGAGCCAGCGCGCGATCGACAAGGGGGCCGGCGTCATCCTCGCTTGGCAGCAGTCCGCCGCGGACGCGCTCGTCACGCTCGCCGGGCAGAACGCGCCGCGCGGGAGCGCAGATGGCGGCGTGAAGCGAAGCTCCACCACCCTGATCGTGCACGTCAGTGACGACGGGCCCCCGCTGCTCGAGGGCGCGGGGCCGCTCAGTGTCGAGACCGCCGAGCGGCTCGTCTGCGACGCGCGCCGCCTCGCGATCAAGCCGAGCGGGCGCGACCTCGTGCACTCGCGGGTGGGGCGCTGTGCCTCGTACGCGCAGCAGCGCGCGCTCCACAAGCGCTCATCGCACTGCCAATACCCCGGCTGCACCGCCGCACGCGAGATCGAGGCGCACCACGTCGTCCCGGTCGAGCGTGGCGGCAAGACGGAGCTCGACAACCTGATCCTGCTCTGCCCTCGGCACCACAAGCTGCTGCACGATCACCGCATCCGTGCGAGCGGCAACGCCGAGCATCCCGTCTTTGCAGACGACACCGGACGCGCGCTCACGGACAACCAGCCGCATGCGCCGCCTCGCTGACGCGGGAGGCACTTTGAATGCAAAATCGTGGCTGACGAGCTTGCGCTCACGATGGCGTCGTGATTTTGTATGCACTCCCTTGAATGCGATCACTCCCAGCCTGACCAGCTCGCTGCGCGTCTCCGAGGAGCTGCGCGAGGCGATCCTCTCGGGCGAGTTCGAGCCCGGTGAGCGCCTCCGCACCGTCTCGCTCGCGAAGCGCTTCGGCAGCTCGCGCACGCCCGTCCGCGAGGCGCTCGTGCAGCTCGAGGGCGAGGGGCTCGTCGACATCGAGCCCCGGCGCGGCGCGCTCGTGCGCTCGTTCGCGAGCGCCGATCTGATCGATCTCTACGAGATCCGGGCGCTGCTCGAGCCCGAGGCCGCCGCGCGTGCCGCGTTGCGCGCGAGCGGCGATCAGCTCGATCGCCTGCGCTCGCTGGTGGTGCTCTCCGATGCCCGTGCGGGCCGCACGCCTGCCGCGATCGACGACCAGATCGCCTGGAACGAGGAGTTCCACGCGGTCGTGATCGAGGCGGCCGGCAGCCCGCGCCTCTCATCTGCGCTGCGGGCGACCGCGGGCATCCCGCGGGCCTTCCGCACGGCGTTCTGGCGTGACGACGAGCACCGCGCGTTCTCGCAGATGTGCCATCGCGAGCTCGTCTCGGCGCTCGACGCACGCTCGCCGGAGCGCGCCGCCGCGGTCATGAGAATGCACATCGTGCGCGCGAAAGACTCGCTCGTCGAGGCGATGAATGGTCGCTGACGCGCTCTCCGCGGGCCCGCTCACGGGCCTCCGGGCGATCGAGTTCGGGCAGCTGCTTGCCGGCCCGTTCGTCGGCACGTTGCTCGGCGACTTCGGCGCCGACGTGGTCAAGGTCGAGGCGCCGCCCGCTGGCGATCCGATGCGCGAGTGGGGCCGGCTGCGGCACAACGACCACTCGCTCTGGTGGTCGGTGCTGGCGCGCAACAAGCGCTCCGTCGCGCTCAACCTGCGCGAGCCGCGCGGCCAGGAGATCGCCGCCGAGCTGTGCGCGACCGCCGACGTCGTCGTCGAGAACTTTCGTCCCGGCACGATGGAGCGGTGGGGGCTCGGGCCCGAGCAGGTGCACGCCGTCAACCCGGGGTGCATCTACGCGCGCATCTCCGGCTACGGCCAGACGGGCAGCTACCGGGATCGCGCGGGGTTCGCTGCGGGAGGCGAGGCGATCGCCGGTCTCCGCTACATCAACGGCTACCCCGACCAGGCGCCGCCGCGTTGCGGCATCTCGCTGGGCGACACGCTGGCCGCGCAATCGGCGTTCCAGGGGATCCTGATGGCGCTCTACGCGCGCGACGCGCGCGGCGCGACCGGGCAGGTCGTCGACGCCGCGATCGCCGACGCGTGCTTCGCGATGACCGAGGCGATGGTCGTCGAGTACGACAAGTGCGGCTTCGTGCGCGAGCCGACCGGACCGTTCCTGCCGAAGATCGCGCCCTCGAACGTCTACCGCTCGCGCGACGGCAAGTGGGTCGTGATCGCGGCGAACCACGACACCCTGTGGAAGCGCCTCGCGGCGCTGATGGGCCATCCGGAGTGGGGCGATGACCCGCGCTTCGCCGACCACGCCGCGCGCGGCGAGCACCAGGCGCTGCTCGACGAGCTGATCGGCGAGTGGGCGGCCAAGCACACGGCGGCGGAGCTGGACGAGCAGGTCAACGCGGCGGGCGTCGTCTGCGCGCCGGTCTACACGGCCGCCGACGTGCACGCCGACCCGTGGTTCCGCGAGCGGGGCCTCGTCGTCGAGTACGAGGACGAGGTGCACGGCACGATCGCCGCGAACGGCGTCGTCCCCAAGCTCGCGAGCACGCCCGGAGGCGTGCGGCACGGGGCGCGCTGGACCGTGGGGGCCGACAACGACGACGTGCTCGGCGAGCTCGGCCTCACGGCCGGCGAGATCGCCGAGCTGCGGGAAGCGGGAATCGCATGAGCATCGACACGCAACGGAAGGACGGCTGATGGCATTTCGCCTCGGCGTGGACGTCGGTGGGACGTTCACCGACCTGGTCCTCGTCAACGACGAGGACGACCGGCAGTTCCGGGTGAAGACGCCCTCGACGCCGGTCGACCCATCGCTCGGCGTGCTCGCCGGCGTCAAGCGCATCTGCGCCGAGGCCGGCGTCGCTCCGTCCGAGCTGCGCAACATCCTGCACGGCACGACCGTGGCGACGAACGCGGTGCTCGAGAGCAAGGGCGCGCGCGTCGGGCTGATCACGACGACGGGGTTCAAGCAGATCCTGCACCTCGCGCGCTCGCAGACGCCCGGCCCTCTCGCGGGCTGGATCATCATGATCAAGCCCGATCCGCCCGCGCTGCTGTCGGATACCCGCGAGGCGATCGAGCGGCTCGACGCGCGCGGCAATACGATCACCCCCGTCGACCGCGAGCAGGTCAAGGGCATCGTCCGCGACCTCGTCGACTCGGGCGTCGAGTCGCTCACGGTCGGCCTGATCAACTCGTACGTCAACAGCGCGCACGAGGAGGAGATCGGGGCGATCGTCGAGGAGCTCTACCCGGGCTTCCCGGTCACGCTCAGCTCGCACGTGCTGCCCGAGTTCCGCGAGTACGAGCGCACCCTGACGGCCTGCATGAACTCGTACGTGCGGCCGAAGGTGGCCGACTACGTGAAGGGCCTGCAGAGCTCGCTGAAGGAGCTCGGCACGACCTGCGACGTCAACATCCTGCGCTCTGACGCCGGCCTGATGACCACGACCGAGGCCCAGCGCAACCCGATCTACGGCGTGCTCTCCGGGCCGTCCGGCGGCGTCGCCGGAGCGCTCTACGTCGCCACCAGGGCGGGCTACCCGAACATCCTCACGTTCGACATGGGCGGCACGTCCACCGACGTCGCGCTGTGCCAGAACGGCGAGCCGACGATCGGGCGCGAGACGTCGATCAGCCACTTCCGCATCAAGGTGCCGAGCGTCAACGTGCACACCGTCGGCGCGGGCGGCGGCTCGATCGCCCACGTGCCGCCGCTGACCGGCGCGCTCCGCGTCGGGCCCCAGTCGGCGGGCGCCGAGCCCGGTCCCGCCGCCTACGGCAAGGGCGGCGACGAGCCGACCGTGACCGATGCGAACGTCGTCGTCGGCCACCTGCCGCCGCGGCTCCTCGGCGGCGAGATGACGCTCGATGTCGAGGGTGCCCGCACGGCGGTGCAGAAGATCGCCGACGGGATGGGCCTGTCGCTCGAGCAGGCGGCCGAGGGGATCCTCTCGATCGTCAACGAGAACATGGCGGGCGCGCTGCGGCTCGTCTCGGTGCAGCGCGGCCACGACCCGCGCGACTTCGCGCTCGTCGCGTTCGGCGGTGCCGGCCCGCTCCACGCGAATGCCGTCGCGAAGCTGATGGGGAGCTTCCCCGTGATCGTGCCGCCGTCGCCCGGGCTGCTCTGCGCGATCGGCGACCTCGTCGCCGACTTCCGCAACGAGTTCGCCCGCACGCTGATCCGGCTGACGCGCGAGGCGCCTCCGGGCGACGTCGCGGACATCCTCGACGACCTCGGCGGGCGCGCGCGCTCGTGGATGGACTCCGAGGGGATCGCGGCCTCCGACCAGCGGCTCAGCTACGTCGCCGATATGCGCTACCACGGGCAGGGATACGAGATCCCGGTCACGCTCGACGCAGCCTCCGTGCGCGCCCAGGGGCTCGGCGATCTCGAGCAGCGCTTCAACGCGCTGCACGAGCAGCTCTACGGCTTCCGGATGCACTCGACCGCGAGCGAGATCGTCAACCTGCGCGCGATCGGCAACGGGGCCGTGCAGAAGCCCGAGCTCCCCACCGGCACGCTCGGCGGGGCCGACCCGTCAGCCGCGGTCGTCGAGGAGCACGCGATCCTCTTCGAGGGGACGAGCGTGCCGACGCGCATCTACGACCGCACGAAGCTGAACCCGGGCGCGCACATCGCGGGCCCGGCGGTGATCACGGAGTTCGACTCGACCACGGTGGTGCTGCCCGGCTTCGCGGCCGACGTCGACATCCACTTCAACCTCTTGATCAACCCGGAGGCGTGACCATGGAAACGCTGAGGATCGCCGAGATCCCCACGGATATCGAGATCGACCCGGTCACGCTCGACATCATCGAGGGCGCGCTCAAGAGCGCCCGCTACGAGATGGACGCCGTGCTCTTCCGCTCGGCCATGAGCCCGGTGATCCGCGAGCAGCACGACGAGTTCCCAATGCTCACCGACCCGCGCGGCCGCATGGTCGTGGGGCAGTTCGGCGCCTACATCAACGAGATGATGGAGGAGTGGACGCGCGGCATCTACCCCGGCGACGTGATCCTCTGCGCCGACCCGTTCAAGTGCTCGGCCTCGATCAGCCACACGAACGACTGGCTCGTGCTCGTGCCGATCTTCTTCGAGGACGAGCTCGTGGGCTGGGCATCGCAGTTCGGCCACATGATGGACGCCGGCGGCCCGCTCCCGGGCGCGCTGCCGACCGGCGCCAAGACGATCTTCGGCGAGGGCATCATCATCCCGCCGATCAAGGTCGTCGAGCGCGGCGTCGTGCAGGAGGACGTGCTCGGGCTGATCCTCAACAACGTGCGCATCCCCGAGATGAACCGGGCCGACCTGTTCGCGATCATCGCCGGCTGCCGTGCCGGTGAGGCCCGCGTGATGGAGCTCTGCAACCGCTTCGGCAAGCGGACCTACCTCGCCGCGCTGCAGGCGCTGCTCGATCGCACCTACGAGGCGATGAAGAAGCTGATCCTGCTGGCGATCCCCGAGACGCCGCAGAGCTTCGAGGACTACGTCGACGACGACGGGCTCGGCAACGGCCCGTTCAAGATGAAGCTGACGATCTGGCGCGAGGGAGAGCACGCCTACTTCGACTGGTCGGGAACGGATCCGCAGGCGCTCGGGCCGGTCAACTTCTACCTCTCCGAGGGCATGTTCAAGATGTTCATCGGGATCTACCTGATCATGGTGAACGACCCGCAGATCCTCTTCAACGACGGGTTCTACCCCCTGCTGCACGTCGTCATGCCGGAAGGCTGCCTGCTCAGGCCGCGCTTCCCGGGAGCGCTCGGCTGCCGCACGCACGCGCTCGCGCGGCTCTTCGACGTGCTCGGCGGCGCGCTCTGCAAGCAGGCGCCCGATCTGAACACCGCGGCCGGCTACGGCACGAGCCCCTACATGCTCTACTCGGGCTGGAAGGAGTCGGTCGACGGCGTGCAGCCGGGCGAGTTCTTCTACTCGATGGAGATCCTCTACGGCGGCATCCCCGGACGCCCGATCGGCGACGGGATGGACGGCCACTCGTGGTGGCCGCTCTTCGAGAACATCCCGACGGAGTACCTCGAGGCCTACTACCCGATGCGCATCGACGGCTACACGACCGTGATCGACTCGGGCGGCGCCGGCATGCATCGCGGCGGGAACGGCGTCGAGAAGCGCTACGTCTACCTCGAGCCCGGTGAGGTCTCGATCCACGACGACCGCTGGCTGACGCGTCCGTGGGGCGTGCTCGGCGGGCTGCCGGGCGAGCGCTCGAGCAAGCTGCTCGTGCGCGCCGACGGCACGCAGCAGGTGCTGCCCTCGAAGTGCGACGAGGTCGAGGTGGTGCCGGGCGACATGCTCGTCTACCGCACAGCCGGCGGCGGCGGCTGGAAGGACCGGCTCGACCGGCCCGCCGAGGCCGTCGCCCGCGACGTCTCGTTCGGGCTCGTCTCGCAGGCGTTCGCGACCACCGGTTATGGCGTCGTCGTCGGCGACGACGCCGCGGTCGACGAGGCCGCGACGACGGCCGAGCGTGACCGCCAGCGAGCAGAGCGCGGCGACGCGCTGGCGTTCGACTTCGGGCCGTCGCTCGAGGACACCCTGGCGCGCTGCAAGGCCGAGACCGGCCTCGAGCCGCCGACGCCGGCGAAGCCGCTGCGCTGGTCGCCGCTCGAGCCGGGCGACGTCGCCCTCAAGCGCGTGCGCGACGCCGACGCCGCGGTGGCCGCCGGCGACTGATGGACGACGCCAAGCTCTACCGCGAGCGCGGGTTCGGCGGAACCGCTGGCTTCGGCCGGCGGCCCGCCCTGCTCGTGATCGACCTCGTCAACGGGTTCACCGACCCGGCCTCGCCGCTCGGCTCCGATCTCGACGCGGTCGTCGCGGCGACGCGGCGGCTGATCGACGCCTGCCGGGCGCAGCAGCTTCCGATCGTCTTCACGACCGTCGCGTTCGACGAGGCGACGAGCCAGGCCGCGGCGGTGTTCATGGCGAAGATCCCGTCGCTTCGAACGCTCGTCGCGGGGTCGCGCGCCGTCCAGGTCGACCCGCGGCTCGGGCTGCGGCCGACGGACACGCTGATCACCAAGCAGTTCGCCTCGTGCTTCTTCGGCACCGCGCTGTCATCGCTGCTCGCGGCCGAGGGCTGCGACACCGTGATCGTCACGGGCGCGACGACGTCGGGCTGCGTGCGGGCGTCTGTTGTTGATGCGGTCCAGCACGGCTACCGCCCGATCGTGCCCCGCGAGTGCGTCGGCGATCGCGCCCAGGCACCGCACGACGCGAACCTCTTCGACATCCAGCAGAAGTACGGCGACGTGATCGGCGTCGACGAGGCGCTCGCCGCCGTCGCTCAGCTCGCGGCGGGCTGACGGACCGGCTTCGGCTGGTCGAAGCCCTCGGTCGAGTCGATCCCCGGCTGGTAGTTGACGCGCAGGAAGCCGAGGTGCTCGTCCATCAGACGGCGTGCGGCAGCCTCATCGCGGTCCTCGACCGCCGAGTAGATCGCCTGGTGGTCGCGCTCCAGCTCGGCGATCACCTCTTCCGTCGGGCGGCGTCGCACGATCGACGACTGCAGCACCGTGAAGATCGGCGCTGCGGCGACGACGAGCAGCTTGTTCTTCGAGGCCTCGAGCAGGTAGAGGTGGAAGTTGCGGAACTTCGCGAGGGCGTCGGCCTGCGAGACCGAGGCGATGTCGTCGCTCAGGCACGAGCGGATGCGGACGAGGTCGTCGTCGTCGCGGTTGCGAGCGGCGAGCGCCGCCGCGGGGCCCTCGATCATCTCGCGTGCCTGCAGCAGGTGCTCGAGCGTGACGGTGTTGGCGGCGGTCAGCAGGCCGTAGTTCGCGACGAGGAACTCGCTGATGCTGCCGACGGTCGGCTCGATGATGAAGTGCCCGCCTGCCATGCCCTTGCGGGTGTGGATCAGGTTGCGCGTGGCGAGGATGCGCAGCGCCTCGCGGACGGTCGTGCGCGAGACGCCGAAATCGGCCGCCAGCTCAGCCTCGCTCGGCAGGCGATCACCCGGCTTGAGCTCGCCGCTGTTGATCATCAAAAGCAGCTGGTCGGCGACCTGCTCGTACGCCTTCCGGATCCGTTCGACCTTCATGCCTCGGGCAGTATGGCGTCTTTGAGCAGGTCGCGCGCGCGCCCGGCGACGGGGTAGTCGACGAAGGTCCCGTCCGCGAGCTGGATCGACGAGACGCCGGCGGCTTCGGCCTCGCGGAAGGCGCGGTCGACCTCGCGCGCCCAGGCGAGCTCGCGCTCGCTCGGCGCGAACGCAGCCGTCACGATCGGCAGCTGGCGCGGATGCAGCACGAGCTTGCCCTGGAAGCCCAGGCGTCGCGACCACGACGCGGAGAGGGCGCAGCCGTCGTCGTCGGCGAGGTTCAGGTAGGGGCCGTCGATCGGCCCCTCCTTGCCGGCAGCGCGCGCCGCGAGCACGACCGCGGACCGCGCATGCAGGTGCTCGAAGCCGTCGGCGGTGAGCTCGACGCCGAGCTCCCGCGCGAGGTCCGCGGGGCCGAAGAGCAGCGTGCGCAGGCGTGGGGAGGAGGCCGCGATCTCGCGTGCGGCGAGGATTCCGCGCGCCGTCTCGGTGATCGCGAGCAGATCGATGTGGGAGCCCAGGTCGCCCAGCCGGGCGGCCACGTGGCGAACGTCGTCGGCGCTCTCGACCATCGGCAGGGCGATCAGGCTGATGCGGGGAAGCGCCTCGGCGAGCGCGTCGAGGTCGGCGTCGGCGAGCCCGCTCTCGAGCGAGTTGATGCGCACGCCGACCGGCATTGCGTCGTCCGGCAGCGCGAGCACGCTCTCGCGCACGATCGCTCGCGCAGCGACCTTCTCGGAGCTGGCGACGGCGTCCTCGAGGTCGAGCACCACGGCCGACGCGGCGAGGCCGAAGGCCTTGTCGAGCTTGCGCCGATCGTTGCCCGGCACGAACAGAACGGTGCGTAGCGGGGTCCCCTCCATCTCTCTCGAGAATACGTCAGACTTTCACTTCGTGCGAGCCTCAGAGAGCACCGATGGAGGCACCGCCGGCGGCGCCTGGCCCGTCGCGGTCTGCGGCCTGGCGCTCGCGGCCGGGTCGTACGCCACGCTCGGCTTCGCGCCCCTCGCGCCGCTGATCCGCGCCGACCTCTCGCTCGCCCGCTGGCAGGTCGGCGCGATCACCGCGGTCACCTTCGCCGGGGCCGCGCTCTCGTCGGTGCCGTCGGGCCGGCTGACCGATCGCTTCGGCGCGCCGCGGATGCTCACGGCCGCGGTCGCCGCCGTCGCGTGCGGATGCGCGCTCGCCGCGGTCGCGCCGGTGGCACCGCTCTTCCTGCTCGGCGTCGCAGCCGTCGGTCTCGCCTACGGCCTGATCACGCCCCCGACCAACGTGATCGTGCGCGGCGCGCAGACGACGCGGCACCGGAGCCTGCTGATGAGCGTCAAGCAGGTCGGCGTCACGATCGGCGGCTTCGTCTCGGGAACGACGATGCCGACGATCGCAGATCGCGTGGGCTGGAGGCTCGCGCTGCTCGCGCCGGCGATCGCGTGCACCGTCGTGGCGGTGTCGTCGCTGCTCAGCCGCCGCACGCTCGCGCGCCATGCCGACACGGCGCGCATTGCCCCCGCGATCGGCCTCGAGCGGCGGGAGCTCCCGCGCAGCTTCGCGCTCGGCGTCGGCGGCTTCGGCTTCGTGATGGGCGGGCTCCAGCTCGCCTTCGTGACGTATCTGAGCCTGTTCCTCAAGGAGGCGCATGGCTATCGTCTCGCCGTGGCCGGCATCTCGTTGGCGGTCACGATGGCGGCCGGGACGGCCGGGCGCCTGCTCTGGGCCGTCGTCTCCGACCGCTTCTTCGCCGATCGGCGCGCCTCGGGGCTGCGCTTCAACGCGATCCTCAGCATGGTCGGAATGGGCGGCCTCGCGCTGCTGCCGTCGGGGGCGCTGATCTGGCCGTGCGTCGCGCTCGTCGGCTTCGCGAACATCGGCTGGAACGGGGTCTACATGGCGCTCGTCGCCGAGACGGCGCCGCTCGGCAGGATCGGGCGATCCTCGGGCAGCGCGCTGCGGACGGTCTTCTCGGGAGCCGTCGTGGTGCCGCCGGTGCTCGGCCTCGTGGCCGACCGTGCCGGCTGGACGGCCGCGTGGTTCGGCGCGTGCGTGCTCGGTGCGGTCGCAGCGCTCTCGATCGGCGTCGCCGCCTCCGCGCAGTCCGGCTACACGCGTCGGCACGGTCTCCTCTAGAATTGTCTGACCTATTGCCGCTGAGCTCCCGGGAGGCCACAGTGAAGGCGCTTCGATTCCATCAGTACGGCGGGCGCGACGAGCTCATCGTCGAGTCCGTCCCCGATCCCGTCGCCGGGCCGGGCGAGGTCGTCGTCAAGGTCGGCGCCTGCGCCCTCAACCACCTCGACGTCGATCTGCGCGAGGGCGTCTCGCGCTTCCCGCTGAGCCTGCCGCACACGATGGGCCTCGAGGTCGCGGGCACGATCACGAGCCGCGGCGCCGGCGTCTCGGACGAGTGGCGGGAGGGCGATCGCGTCGCCCCGTACCTGATGGGGACCGACCCTCAGCATCTGATGTCGCGCACCGGGCGCGAGAACCTCTCGCCGTCCGGGTTCATCGGCGCCACGATCCCCGGCGGGTTCGCCGAGTACGTCGTGATCCCCGAGCGCCACCTCGTGCGCACGCCCGACGCGATGACGGACGTCGAGGCCGCGGCCTTCCAGATCGGCTTCGGCACCTCGTACCACATGCTCTTCACCCGCGGCGAGCTGAAGCTGGGCGAGACCGTGCTGATCAACTCGGTCGGCTCGGGCATCGGTGCCGCGGCCGTGCAGCTCGCGCGCCTGGCCGGGGCATTCGTGATCGGCAACGCGTCGAGCGAGGAGAAGCTCGCGAAGGCGCGCGAGCTCGGCATGCACGAGGGGATCAACCACGCGACGCACGACGTCGCGACCGAGGTCAGGCGCATCACCGCCGATCGCGGCGTCGATCTCGTCTACGAGCACGTCGGCGGCAAGCTCTTCCAGTCCGGGCTCGACTCGCTCACGCGTGACGGGCGCCTCGTCACCTGCGGCGCGCACGCGGGCGAGGTCGTCGAGCTCGACATCATCCCGCTCTTCCGCAACCAGACGCGCATCATCGGCTCGTTCGCCTTCACCTCGGCCGAGTACGAGGAGGTGCTCCGGCTCGCCGGCCTCGGTCTGCTCAAGCCGCAGGTCCACTCGACCTACTCGCTCGATGACGCCGTCAAGGCGTTTGAGGTGATGGAGGCGCGGCAGCAGTTCGGCAAGATCGTGGTGACGCCATGAGCGTGCCGAGCGCATCGCAGACGCTCGCGTCGTGGGTTTCCGACCTGCGCTTCGAGTCGATCGACGCTCCCACCATCGCCTACGCGAAGGAGCTCCTGCTCGACCACCTCGGCTGCGCGATCCGTGGCGGCACGATCGATACCGCCGAGGCGGTCGACGCCATGCTCGCGGCGATCGGCGCCGACGAGGGGAGCACGCTCACGGCGGTCGTTGCGAAAAAGCCCCTGCGTCCCGAGTGGGCGGTCTTCGCGCACGGCGTCTACGCGCACTCGATCGAGCTCGACGACACCCACAGCGCGAGCTCGCTGCACCCGGCGGTCGTGACGATCCCGTCGGCCCTGGCCACCGCCGAGCTGCAGGGGTCGAGCGGCGAGGACCTGCTGACGGCGATTGTCGCCGGCTACGAGGTTGCGTGCCGGCTCGGGCGTGCGCTGGATCCGCAGGAGGTGTACGCGAAGGGCTTCCACCCGACCGCGATCGTCGGGCCGTTCGCGGCTGCGGCCGCCACGGCCAAGCTGCTCGGCCTCTCGGCCGACGAGCTCGCTCATGCGTTCGGGATCGCCGCCAGCCAGGCCGCGGGGCGGCTCGAGTTCTTCTCGGAGGGTGCCTGGACGAAGCGCTTCCATGCCGGCTGGGGATCGCACTCGGGCTATCTCGCGGCCCGGCTCGCGCAGGCGGGCTTCACCGGCCCGCTGCTCGCGTTCGAGGGGCGCGACGGCCTCTTGAGGGCGTACGGCGCGACCGATCGGGTCGAGCAGCTGACGACCGGCCTGGGCGCTCCGTTCGAGCTGGCCGTGACGAGCGTCAAGCCCTACGCGTGCTGCCGCTACAACCAGGGCCCGATCGATCTCGCGATCGCGCTCGCGAGCGAGCACGACCTCGGGCCCGATGACATCGCGAGCGTGCGGGTTGGCGTCGTCAGCCAGGCGATCCCGATCGTCGTCGAGCCCGTGGCGCGCAAGGTCGCGCCGACGAACGACGTCGATGCCCAGTTCTCGCTGCCGTACGCGATCGGCCTCGGGATCGCGCTGCGAAAGGCGACGCTCGACGAGTACGCAGAGCCGACGCTCTCGTCGCCGGCAGTCCGCTCGATCGCTGCGAAGGTCGTCGCCGAGGTGCGGCCGGATTTCGACGAGCGCTTCCCGGACGTCTGGGCGTGCGACCTCGAGATCACCACGGTCGACGGGCGCACGCTGCGCCGGCAGACCGACTTCCCGAAGGGCGATCCGCAGAATCGGCTGACCTACGACGAGATCTGCGCGAAGTTCCGCTCGCTGGCCTCGGCCGCGCTCTCGGAGAGCGAGCTGGACGCGATCGAGCGGGCCGTCGCGGGCGTCGAGGTCGATGGCATCGAGCCGCTGATCGCGTCGATCGGCGCGGTCGGCGTGCGCTGAAGGCGTCAGACGCGGCTCGTGAAGGTCTCGATCCCCCGCAGGTACTCGAGCACGCGCTCGAGCGGCTCGACGTCGCCGAACTTCGCGTCGATGTCGAAGAGGTTCCACTCGACGACGCCGGGCACCCGATCGCCCACCGCCTCGCGCACGACGATCGGCCGGAAGCCCTCGGCGATCGCGTCCTCGCACGAGTGCCGCACGCAGCCGCACATCGTCACGCCCGTGAGGATCACGGTGTCGACGCCGTGCGCGTTCAGGAAGCTCGAGAGGTTCGTGCCGTGAAAGCCGCTCGCTCGCTTCTTGATGATCACGTGCTCGCCGGGCAGCGGCGCGATCCGGCTGTCGATCTCGACGGCCTCGCTGCCGATCTCGAGCAGCTCGACCGGGATCTTCTTGACCCAGAGACCCATGTCGGAGTTTCGGCCCGTGGTATACGCGGTCGTCGTGTAGACGATCGGGATGCCCTTCGCGCGCCCGGCCTCGTTGAGCGCCTGCACCGCGGGGATGATCGTCTCCATGCCCCCGCAGCTGAAGGCGTGGCCCGGGCGCGTCCAGGCGTTCGCGAGGTCGATGTGCACGAGCGAGGGCCGCGTGCCGAAGCCAACACGGCGCTGGAAGCCTCGCTGCGCGTAGATCCCGGTGTCGGCGTTGAAGATCTTCTCGAGCGCCTCGCGGATCTCGCTCATGGGACTCTCCCTCCGTGTTTGCAAGACTCTCGCAGATGACCGCGCAAACGGCGTATGCGAAGATTTTCGCCGATCACGTGATCGGTGACGACTTGCTGTTCGTCGATCTGCATCTGGTGCACGAGGTCTCGAGCCCGCAGGCGTTTGAGGGTTTGCGGTTGGCGGGTCGGGGTGTGCGTCGGCCGGATCGGACGTTGGCGACGGCGGATCACAATGTGCCGACGTGGGATTTGCGGCGGCCGATCGAGGATCGGGTCTCGCAGGCGCAGCTTGATGCGTTGACGCGGAATGTCGCGGAGTTCGGTGTGCCGTATTACGGGTTGGGGCATGCGCGTCAGGGGATCGTGCATGTGATCGGGCCTGAGCTTGGGTTGACGCAGCCGGGGATGACGATCGTGTGTGGTGATTCGCATACGTCGACGCATGGTGCGTTCGGGGCGCTCGCGTTCGGGATCGGGACGAGCGAGGTTGAGCATGTGCTGGCGACGCAGACGCTGCCGCAGCTGCGGGCGCAGACGTTGCGGGTGGTGTTTGAGGGTCGGCCTGGGCGGGGTGTCGGCGCGAAGGACCTGGTTTTGGGGTTGATCGCGCAGGAGACCTCGGCGGGTGCGACGGGGTTTGTTGTCGAGTATGCGGGTGAGGCGATTCGCGGGTTGTCGATGGATGGTCGGATGACGGTTTCGAATATGTCGATCGAGTGGGGTGCGCGGGCGGGGTTGATCTCGCCGGATGCGGTGACGTTTGCGTATTTGGAGGGTCGGCCGGGCGTGCAGGGCGTGTTTAGCGAGCAGGTCGAGCGGTGGGCGGGGTATGCCAGTGATCTGGGTGCGGTGTTTGATCGTGAGGTCGTGGTCGACGCCGCGGCGTTGGCGCCGCAGGTCAGCTGGGGGACGAATCCGGGGCAGACGGTGCCGATCACGGCGAGGGTCCCGGAGCCGGTTGATGAGGGCGCGGAGCGTGCGCTTGCGTACATGGGGTTGACGGCCGGGACGGCGATGACCGACGTCGCGGTCGATCGCGTCTTC